>JAPPGI010000153.1 GCA_028874985.1 Gemmatimonadota bacterium
GAGTGTGCCATTTTCAATGCCCGAAAGTGTGCCGTTTTCGATGCCCATTGACAGCTGGACCTGCTAGAATTGAGGGACGTAGCGGGCCTGCCCCTCGCGCCGCGCGGCTGAGCCGGGCGATCCGGCGCGGATCGATCACAGCTCGAACGCGGGGCGGGCCGCCTCCACGGGCTGTCAGCGAGTCGAACCGACCTTGCACATAACCTTCGTCTGCACGGGCAACACCTGCCGTTCACCGATGGCCGAGGCGATCGCGCGCCGGACCATCGCCGAAAGGGGGATGACGGGGGTGACGGTGAGCTCGGCGGGCGTCGCGGCCCGCAAGGAGGCACCGGCCAGCGAGGGAGCCCGGCGGGTGGCGGCCGAGGCGGGTCTCAGTCTGGACGGGCACCGGAGCACGTCGCTTACGGAGGAAGTCGTGGCCGCTTCGGCCCTGGTGCTCTGCATGGATGGGTTCCACCTGTGGCGTACCGTGGAACTGGGTGGCGAGGGATGGTGCCGACTGCTCTCGGAGATGGCCGGCGAGACAGGCGAGGTGGAGGACCCGTTCGGGGGGCCGGACGAGACCTACCGGGCCACCTTCTCGGAGTTGTCCAGACTGGTGCGGAGGGTCTTCGACCGGATCGCGGACGGGGAAGGGGGGGTGCGTTGACCGCGATGTACGCCCTGCTGGGCGATCCGGTGGCGCACAGTCTCTCGCCCGTGATCCACAACGCGGCGTTCCGCGCCGCGGGGCGGGACGCGACATACGTGACTCGCCGGGTGTCGGCCGACGGGTGCGGAGCGGCGCTGCGCGCGCTGGCGCTGGGTGGGGGAGGGGGCAATGTCACCCTACCGCACAAGAGGCGCGTCCTTCCCTTCCTGGACCGCTGGACGGATGCCGTGGCCGCTACGGGCGCATGCAACACGTTCTGGGCGAAGGGCGGAGAGGTGTGGGGGGACAACACCGATGTGGAGGCGTTTCTGGGAACCTGGAAGGAAGCCGTGGCGGGGATTGCGGAAGCCGCCGGCGTGCTGGTGCTGGGTGCCGGGGGCGGGGCGCGGGCGGTGCTCCACGCGCTGTCGGAGGTGTCGGATGAGTCCAGGGTTCTCGTGTGGAACCGGACGCGCGCCAGGGCACTGGACCTGGGCCGGCGTTTCGGTGAAACCCGGGTGTGCGTGGTCGAGGAGTGGCGGGAGACGGCGCCGGACGTGCTTGTCAACGCCACCTCCGTGGGACTCGACGGCCGCGCCGCGCCGGTCGATCTCCAGGCGCTGAAGTCGCCTCCCCGGGGGGTGATCGACCTGGTGTACGGACGAAGACCGACACCGCTCTGCCGCCAGGCGGCCGGGATGGGCATTGCCGTGGTGGACGGACGGAGCATGCTCGTGCGCCAGGCGGAAGCGTCCTATCTGCGCTGGTTCGGAGCGCCGGCGCCGAGGGGGGTGATGACACGGGCACTCGGATAGCCGCGGATCGGCGGCGCAAGGCGGGCGGCTTCGCGCGGTTCGCCGAAGTGATCGACTTCCTGTTGCCGCCCGCGTGCGCGGGCTGCGGGGGGTCCGCGGCGGAGGAGGTCCGGGCGGGCCGGGGGCCGGTGTGCCGAAACTGCCGTCTGCGGCTGCCACCCGTGCCGCTGCCCGTGTGCAACCGTTGCGGGGCTCCGCTCGGGACCGGAGAGGCGCCCTCGTGCCTCGAGTGCATGGAGTGGCCGGAGCTCCTTGCGGCGGCGCGTGCCGCCTGCCTCCTGGAAACCCCCGCACGGGAGCTGGTTCATGCCCTCAAATATCACGGCTGGCGCGGAGCGGGAGACTTCATGGGTGCCGAGATGGCCCGGCGCGCGGGCGACGGGGGGGGAAGGGCGGACTGGGTCGTTCCGATCCCCACCTCGGCGCGCAACCTGCGGCGCAGGGGGTACAACCAGGCCGCGGTGATCGCCGCGGCCCTGTCGACGGCGCTGGACATACCCCTGTTGCCGTGCCTTGAGCGGCGCAGTCAGACGGGGACGCAGACCGCCTTGAATCCGATGCAGCGGCGGGCTAACGTGAGTGGCGCATTCGTGGTGGCGGAGGCCTTCGCCGACAGGGTCGCGGGTTGCCGCATCCTGTTGGTGGACGACGTCATCACCACGGGTGCCACGATCGTGGCGGCCGTCGAAGCACTTCGGCCCGCGGGCCCCGAATCCGTCACGGCGTACGCATTCGCGCGGACGGTCCCGATCTCTCCACAGTCCACCTGAACCGGCGGCGGACCCGCCGCGGGAGTTGGCACGCACATGTCCATACGGGTCGCCATCAACGGCTTCGGCCGCATCGGCAGGAACGTCCTCCGGTCGGCCAGACGGTCCGGGACGTCCGGGCTCGACTTCGTCGCGGTCAACGACCTGACCGACAACCGCACCCTTGCCCACCTGCTCAAGCACGACTCGGTGCACGGAACCTATCCCGGTTCGGTGGAGCTCTCGCCGGACGGACTCGTCGTCGACGGCGACGAGATCCTGGTCCTGTCTCAGCGCGATCCGGCCGGCCTTCCCTGGCGTGAACTCGGAATCGACGTGGTCGTGGAGTCCACCGGCATCTTCCGCAGCCGGGAGCTGGCCGGGAGACATCTCGAGGCGGGAGCGCGCAAGGTCGTCATCTCGGCGCCCGCCAAGGACGAGGACCTGACGGTCGTCCTGGGAGTCAATCACCACCTCTACGACCCCGGTCGCCATCACCTCATCTCCAACGCCAGCTGCACCACCAACTGTCTGGCACCCGTCGCGAAGGTGCTGCTGGAGCGCTTCGGAATCGTTCGGGGTCTGATGACCACGATTCATGCGTACACTGCGGGCCAGGCGGTGCTCGACGGGCCTCACAAGGACCTCCGACGGGCCCGCGCGGCCGCCCTGAGCATGATTCCGACCACGACCGGGGCGGCGCGCGCCATTTCGCTGGTTCTGCCCGAACTGGAAGGGAGACTCGACGGCATGGCCATCCGTGTGCCCACGCCGGATGTGTCGCTGGTCGACCTGGTGGCGGAACTGCGCGAGGATGTCACCGAGGTCGAGGTGAACGACGCCCTGCGGGCCGCAGCCGAGACCGACCTTGCGGGGATCCTGCGGGTGGAGGAGGATCCTCTCGTATCGGTCGACTTCACCGGGGAGTCCGCCAGTTCGGTGGTGGATGCGCCCAGCACGGCGGTGATGGGCGGGCGCCTGGTCAAGGTCCTGGCTTGGTACGACAACGAATGGGGTTATTCTTCAAGGGTGGTCGATCTGGTCGAGTACGTGGGTCACCGTCTGCCGGAGGCGGCCGGTGAGAACGCGGCCGCACGGATGTAAGCGTTCGAGGGCGACAGCGTAGTAGTAAGCGATGACGAATTCCACAGAAACGAGAACACGCGGCCGGTCCGGCAGGGCTCGGCGCCCAGGTGGCGAAGCCGCCGCCGCGGCCGAGCTCCCGACGGACTTCGAGGCCTGGTTCCGGGATCACCGCGAATCGGTGTACCGGTACGTGCGTTTCCGGGTGGCCACGCGGGAGGTGGCGGAGGACATCACGTCGGAGGTGTTCCTCAAGGCTCTGCGGGCCCTGGACCGATACGACCGGAAACGATCGGCGCCACGGACCTGGCTGCTGCGGATCGCGCGCAATTCGGTCACGGACCACCTGCGGACGCTAAAGCGCTGGGGGTCGCTGCACATCTCCCTCGACCGGGTTCCCGACCTGGTTTCGCGGAGTCCCTCCCAGGAAGAGAGGATCCTCCACGAGGAGGAGCTGAGGAAGCTCTTCAACGCCGCGGCGACGTTGCGTGAGAGCGATCAGGAGGTCCTGTCGCTGCGTTACGGAGCGGGACTCAGCAACGTGGAGATGGCGGAATCGCTCAAGGTCTCGGCGAACGCGGTTGCCGTCCGAATCCACAGAGCCCTCGTAAGGCTCAAGGCGGCGGTGGCCGAGCAGGAACGCGGAGCGGGGAATCGATGAGCCGCCGCTACGACGGCCCCGGGAGCTTTCCGGGCACTCAGGGGAAGTGGTCGTCCGACCTTGAGCGGCTGGACCGGAACCTCCGCGAGATCGTGATCGAGGAGCGGACTTCCTTCGAGGCCGAGTTGCGCGCCGAGCTGGCGGCCGAGTACGGGCGCCTGCTGTCCGGCTGGCCGGTGCGGTCAGCCAGGAGGCGGTGGCCCCGGCTGGCCGCCGCGGCGGTCGTGCTCCTGTTGATGGGCGCGTCCCTGATTCCCGCGGCCCGCGCCTCTCTGGTGCGGCTGTTGTTCCCGGCCCCCGAGAGTGCGGAGCCGGTGACCGTGGCGCAGCCCGCGGAACCCAGCACCGTGGTGTCGGTGGTACTCCCCGAGCGCCCCTCGGCGGTCCCGGAAGAGCGTGTGCTGCCGGAAATGGAAGAGAGCGCCGAAGTGTCGGCGCCACTGCCCGAGCCGCATCGACCTGTCTTGCGGGACGAGCCGTTGCCGCCTCCACCGACGCTTCCCGCCCTCCAGGACCTGGCCCAGGCCCGAAGGACCGTGGCGGAGGAATACCCGGTCGCGCTGCAGGAGGCGGGTATCGGCGGTGCGGTGAGAGTTCTGGTCTGGGTGGGTCCGGACGGGACTGCGGAGACTCCGAGGGTCCGAAACTCGTCAGGTGTTTCCGAGCTCGACGAAGCCGCCATGAGAGCGACCCGCGCACTTGAGTTCGTGCCGGCCACCCGTTCGGGACGGACGGTCGGGACCTGGGTCGAGTTTTCGATCAGATTCCTGCCGAACGCGGCGGAAGACCAGCCCGCTCCCGAGTATCAGGCGTTCGAGATCCCCCCGATCAACTGACCGCGCCTCGTGCCAAGCTGCGGCCCGAGGTCGCTCCCGCCGAATCTCGACGACCTGCCGTCCCGGCGTCTCGATGGCGCCACGGTCGCGCTGAGGGCCGACTTCAACGTTCCCTTGACGACCGGTGGCGAGGTGGCGGACGCGGCCCGGATCGAGCGGACCCGTCCCACGATACTTCACCTTGCGCTGGCGGGGGCGAAAGTCGCGATCCTGTCGCATCTCGGGCGTCCGGGGGGACGCGAAGACCCGGCCCTCACGCTGGAGCCGGTGTCCCGCTGCCTGGACGATCTTCTCCCGGTGCCGGTCCGGTTTGTTCCCCATTCGGCCGGACCCGAGGTCGAGGCGGCGGTTGCGGCCATGGCGGGAGGGTCGGTACTCCTCCTGGAGAACACGCGTTTTCTGGCCGGCGAGACGGCCAACGACGCCGAGCTGGCGGCCATGTGGGCCACATGGGCGGACCACTTCGTGCTGGACGCCTTCGGGACGGTCCACCGTGCCCACGCATCCACCGCCGGATTGCCTCGCGCCGTGAGGGCCAAGGGCGGAACGGCTGTGGCGGGGAGGTTGGTGGAGCGGGAGGTGGCGGTCCTGGCGGGCGCCCTTCAGGACCCTCTCCGGCCTTTCGTGGCCGTTCTCGGCGGCGCCAAGATCTCGGGGAAGATCGACGTCATCGAGGCGCTGCTGCCGCGAGTGGACGCCCTGCTGGTCGGGGGAGCCATGGCCAACACCTTTCTGGGCGCGATGGGCATGGAGACGGGTGCCTCGCTGGTGGAAACGGATAGGACGGAGGTCGCCGCGCGGGTGCTCGGGGCCGCGGGGATCCGGCTCGTCCTTCCGGTCGACTGCGTCGCCGCGCCAGTCATCGCGGCGGGTGCCCCCACCCGGGTCGTCGACCGCGCCGAGATCGGGCCGGGTGAGGTGGTGGGTGACATCGGTCCGGTGACCGTGCAGCTCTTCGGTGAGTACCTGGCGGAAGCCGCGACGGTAGTCTGGAACGGACCCATGGGCGTGTTCGAAGTCGAGGATTTCGCCGCGGGCACGGTGGGTGTGGCCCGGGCCGCGGCGGAGGCGGGAGACCGCGGCGCGACGGTGATCGTCGGTGGGGGCGATTCGGCCGCGGCCGTCCGTGAGGCCGGCTTGGCCTCACGCATGGGTCACGTCTCCACGGGTGGGGGAGCATCGCTCGACCTGCTGGCCGGAAGGGAGCTGCCCGGTTTGACGGCGCTCTCCAGCCGGCGAATCTGACGCGTGAGGAAACCCGGGATGGTCAAGGTCGTGGCGGGCAACTGGAAGATGCATCACGGACCCGCGGCCGCGGAACGGTTCTTCTCGCGCTTCAGCCCCTCCGTCGAGGTGGGCGCGGTCCGGATGGTCTTCTTCGCACCGGATCTCTCCGTCGCGGCCGCGGCCCGGGCGGTACGCGTCCCGGCGGAGTTCGGAGTACAGAACATTCACTGGGAGGCCGCGGGGGCTCTGACCGGGGAGACCTCGGCCGAGATGGCCAGGGAGGCGGGAGCGACGCTGGCGTTGATCGGCCACTCGGAGCGGCGCCACATATTCGGTGAGAACGATGCCGAGGTGAACAGCAAGGTGCGCGCGGCGGTGCGGGCCGGGCTCGTCCCGGTCGTCTGCGTGGGAGAACTGCTGGAGGAGCGGAGGGCGGGGCGGTTGGAGACGGTGCTTCGGCGTCAGGTTGGCGCCTTTGCCCGGTCACTCGCCGGAGTACCGGAATCCATGGTCGCCTACGAGCCTGTGTGGGCCATCGGGACGGGAGAGACGGCGACGCCGGAGGACGCGGCCGAGGCCCATGGCATCGTGAGGTCCGCGCTGGGCGACCTCGCGGGGGTCCCGGTACTCTACGGAGGCAGCGTCAAGCCCGGCAACGCGGCCGCACTCATGTCCGCGCCGGACGTGGACGGGGTGCTGGTGGGGGGGGCGAGCCTGGATCCCGATGTATTCGCACGGATCGCGGAGGCGGGTGCGGGTGTGAGGCCCGGCGGCCCGTCGTGAACCTGATGCCGCGACCGTATTCCGCGGTGCGGTAGCGTCAATGGAACGGCGGGGCCGTGTGCCGGGTTGACAGCGGGCACGGCCCGGCGCAGCTTCCCGGTGCGAAAATGCTCTTCGATCCAATGGTCAAGGTGACATGTACGGATTCCTGCTGGCCCTTCTGGTTCTCGACGGCGTCTTTCTGGGCGTGGTCATCCTCCTGCAGGCGGGGAAGGGTGGCGGGCTGGCCGCAATGGGTGGCGGAGCCGCGGCCACGGACGTGTTGGGGGGCCGCCAGGCGACCTCGCTCCTGACCCGTGCCACCTGGGTCGCCGGCTCCGGCTTCATGGCGCTTGCGCTGGTGCTCGCAATCATGTCTTCCCGCTCGGCGGTTCCCGAGTCCGTGCTCGAGAGCATGACCGCCCCGTCCACGGCGGCGCCGGCGCCGCTGCTTCCCGGAACCGAGGCTTCACCGGGCCTGGTGCCGAGCGTGGAACAGATCGCCCCCGACGAGGAGTCTCCACCCGGCGAAGCGGTGCCGCCCCCTGACGGAAACGAGCCGCCGGACGGCGCGTAGGCGGTGGTGGGAACGCCGCCCGGAGACGCGGTGAATGGGGCGGAGATTCCCGGCCTGGGCCGCCGGGTCACCGGCCTCGTGATTTCCGGTCCCGCGGGTTCCCCCCGCGGCCGCTCCGTCACGCCCCTCGGCGGGCGGGTTGCGGAGGACCTTCTCTACCTCGGCTTTCAGGGTCGTTTCCTGGAGGCGAGCGTCAGAAACCTGGCCGGCTCCGGCCTGCTCGATACCGGCCTTTCCGACTTCGGGATCGACGTGAGGACGACGGTGATCGCCAGGGCGATGCGCTGCGGGCAGGATGGCCGGGGCGACCTCTGCCATCCCGGCCTCCGCTCGCCCGGTCCCGCCCTGGCGTTCGGGGCCACCCCGCTCGAGGTCCTGCGCCACCTGGCGAGGAAGGGGACGACCCCGGCCTCCGCCCGGACGGGCGGGTGGAGCTGGACCGACGTCAGGCGGGGTGTGATGGGTTGGGGGGGTGCCCGTGGAGGAATGATGACCCAGGTGCTTGCCGGTGCCGCGCTGGCCTTCAAGCAGCGGGGAGAGGACCGGGCCGCGCTCGTCTTCGAAACCCGTGCGACGCTCCAGGCAGGTGGCTGGCATGAAGGCATGAACCTGGCGGGAGCGGTGCGGGCGCCGCTGATCGTGGTCGTGGAAGACGGCCTCCCCTCGGATTCTTCCGAGGAAACGGATGTCGAGGCGGTAGCCGCCAGCTACGGCGTCGCCTTCGAACGGGTGGCGGAAGACGCGCACGAACGGGTCTTCCGGATGGTGGCGTCGGCGAGGCGGCGCGCCGTGAGCGGCGAGGGCCCGACCGTGATCGTGCTCGTGCCCCTGGCCGAGGAGGACAGCTGGGCGCTCCACGACGACTTCGCCGCGCGGGTGGTGGCCCGGGGCGACGTCACGCAATCCGTATTGGACGACATCGAATCGGCGGCGGCCACCGCTGTGGACCACGCGTCCGGGCGCCTGAACAAGGAGCCCGGGCCCTCCGCCCGCGACGCCCTCGCCCCGGTGCTCACGGATGCCGTGCCCGTCGTCCCCTGGACGAGGCGGGATCCACCTTCGCCCGCACCTCCCCCTTCCACGCAGCGAGCCGTCGATGCCGACTGAAGCGCCTCCTCACGTCAACCGGACCCGCGCCGGTGAAGCGGCTACGTTCCTCGAGGCGATCAGCGAGGCGCTCTGGGAGGAGATGGAACGGGACGAGCGCGTCTTCCTCATGGGCGAGGACATAGGCGCCTACGGCGGCGCCTTTAAGGTGACCCGCGGGTTCCTCGATCGTTTCGGCCCCTCGCGCGTGATCGACACACCCATCTCGGAAGGGGGATTCACCGGGGCGGCGGCGGGGGCCGCGCACATGGGTCTCAGACCGGTTGTGGAGATGCAGTTCATGGACTTCGTCTCCCCGGCCTATGATGTCCTCACCAACTACATCGCCACATCGCTCTACCGGGGTGCCGGGCCGATTCCTCTCGTTGTGCGGGGTCCGGTGGGCGGCGGCAACCGCGGGGGGCCGTTCCATTCCCAGAATGTGGAAATGGCGTTCTTTCACACGCCCGGGCTCAAGATCGTCTATCCCTCGAATCCGAGGGACGCGAAGGGCCTTCTCAAGAGTTCGATCCGCGATGACGACCCGGTGATCTTCGAGGAGCACAAGGGACTCTACCGCGCCCCGCACTGCCGCGAGGTGCTGCCGCCGGACGACTACGTGATCCCCCTCGGCCGGGCGCGCACGGCATTGGAGGGCGAACACCTCACGATCGTCACCTACGGTCTCATGGTGCACCGCAGCCTGGACGCGGCCGCCGAGCTGGCCCGGGACGGAATCCGTGTCGAGATCATCGATCTGCGAACGCTGCTGCCCCTCGACGAGGAAGCGGTTGCGGTCTCGCTCAGAAAGACCGGGAAGCTGCTGATAGTTCACGAAGACACCCGCACGGGCGGAATCGCGGGTGAAATCGCTATCCGCATGAACGAGAGGGCGTTCGAATGGCTGGACGGGCCCATCCTCCGGGTCACGGCCATCGACTCGCCCGTGCCCTTCAGCGGTGAACTGGAGGACTACTTTCTGCCGTCCGTTCAGGATGTGGTTACCGCGGCGCGTTATCTTGTAGAATACTGACGCCGGGACGAGCGAGGAGCCAGGGAACTCGACCCGTCAGCCGGCACGCGAACCCCCGCAGGGAGTAGTGTCCGTGTCCCAAATCGAAGTGCCTATGCCCCAGATGGGTGAATCCATCGCCGAGGGCACGGTTTCCAAGTGGCTGAAGGAGGTCGGCGACGTCGTACAACGCGACGAGCCGATCCTTGAGATTTCCACGGACAAGGTCGATGCCGAGATTCCGTCGCCGTCGGCGGGGGCCCTGGTCGAGATCCTCGTGGCGGAGGGCGAGACCGTGGAGGTCGGCACCATAGTCGCATATATCGACCCGAACGGGGCAGCCGCGGACAAGGCGGATCCGGCGCCCCCGGCCCATTCCGAACCGACCGCCGATACGCCGCCGCCCATCGCATCCGCTTCGCGGGCCGCTCCCGCCGAACCGGTCGCGCCCTCTCCGGCCCGCGCGGTGACGGCTCCGCCGCCGGCATCGGAGGACCCCGGCGCCGAAGAAGCGATGTGCACGGCCACCAGCGAGGAACGCCTTCGCACCAGGTCGACCCCGGTGGTCCGGCGGATCGCGGCGGAAGCGGGCGTGGACATCTCCCGGGTCCCCGGAACAGGACATCAGGGACGGGTGACCAAGCAGGATATCCTGTCGTTCATCGAGAGCGGTCAGGCCGCCGCCGTGCCGGCTCCGGCACCACCGCCGCAGCCCGAACGCGCACCCACCCCTCCCGCACCCACCCCCCCGGCTCCCCTCCCTGCCGCTCCCCCGGCCCCCGCACCCGTTGTGCCCCGGCCTCCCCGCGCCCCTGCCCCCCGCCCATCGGCTCCGGCCGGCGACGAACTATGGCTCCGTTTCCAGCGCGAGGTGGACCACGCGGCCTTCCCCGTGCGCGAGGAAGACCGGGTCGAAACCATGGACAAGGTCCGCCGCCTCACCGCGGAGCACATGATACTCGCGAAGCGGATCCACGCCCATGTCCACTCGATCATCGAGATCGACTTCACCGCCGTGGACCGCATCCGGCGCGAGAACAGGGCCCGCTGGGCCAGGCGGGGAGCGCGCGTCTCCTACACGGCCTTCGTCGCCTGGGCGTGCTCGCGTATCCTGAGGGACTTCCCCACGGTCAACGGCGTCATCTCGGGGAACAACGTCATCTACCGCGGCGCCGTGAATCTCGGGATGGCGGTGGACCTGAACCCCGGGCTGATCGTCCCGGTGATCCACGACGCGGACGACCTGAGCCTGGTGGGGATGGCGAAGAAGATCATCGACCTGGCCACCCGGGCGAAGGATCGCCAGCTTTCTCCCGGGGAGATCCAGGGCGCGACCTTCACGATCACCAACCCGGGTGTCCTGGGGACCATGGTGGGAATGCCCATCATTCCCAAGGGGACTTCGGCGATCCTCGGGACGGGGTCGATCGAGAAGCGGGTGGTCGTGCTCACGGACTCCGATACGGGCGACGACTCGATGGCGATCCGCAAGCGGTCCTACTTCTCCCTCGGCTATGACCACCGGCTGGTCGACGGAGCGGACTCGGCGCGCTTCCTCTCCGCGCTCAGAGAACTGCTGGAGGACTTTCCGGAGGACGCCTGACTCCCGGGCGGATCCGGAACCGGCGGAGCAGCGGCGCATGGTGACAACTCGCACGCCCGGAGCGGCGAACCGCTCGTGCGGACCGTCGCCGCCCGCTTCCTGGGGCCACCGCACCCTCGCGGTGCGATATCCCGGAAGGACCGGCTACCCGGAGGCGCTGGAACTCCAGGCCGCGCTGGTGGAACGACGCAGGAACGGCGAGATCCCCGACACCCTGCTGCTGCTGGAACATCCCCACGTCGTCACGCTCGGGTCCGCCGGGGGACGCGGCCACCTCCGGGACTCACCCGGCGAGCTGGCCGCCCGGGGAATCGGCGTCTACGAAGCGGGGCGGGGCGGCGACGTCACCTATCACGGCCCCGGGCAGCTCGTAGGATACCCGATTCTGGACCTCAAGCCGGATCGCAGGGATCTGCACGCCTATCTTCGCAGTCTCGAAAAGGTGCTTGTCGGGGCGCTCCGGACCTTCGGCGTCGACGGTCGGCGCGGCGCGAGCGCGACCGGTGTGTGGGCCGGCGGCGCCAAGGTCGCCGCCATCGGGATCCGCGTTTCGTCGGGTTGGATCACCTCGCACGGCTTCGCCCTCAACGTGAGCACCGACCTTTCGTATTTCGACGCCATCGTCCCGTGTGGGCTGCACGGCTGCCGGGTCACCAGCGTCAGCCGGCTCCTCGGGCACGAAATCGCCCTGGATGCCGTTGCACCGGCCCTCGTCCGTGCCATGGCGGAGGAGTTCGGCTACGGTTCCGTGGACGATTCCTCCCCATCGAGCGGCGCGAACTCGAAATAGTCCAGGTAGCGCTGCTTCTCTTCGCGCTGCACTTCGAGCCAATCCTCGAACCCGGACGGCACCGGCCCGGGCGTAACCGACAGCTCCCGGGCGGCATTCTGCGCCAGGTCGTTCACGTATTCGTTGCGCGGGTCTCCGGAATGGCCGCGGATCCAGACCCATTTCACCTGGTGCCGCGCGATGATCCGGTCCAGTCGCTTCCACAGGTCCAGGTTCTCGATCGCGCCACCCTTGCGCTTCCAACCCTTGCGTTTCCAGGCGGGCATCCACTCCGAAGCCCCGTTCACCAGATACTTGGAATCGGATACGAAGCGGACCCGGCATCGCTCCCTCAGCGCTTCCAGGGCGAGGATGGCGCTGGTGAGGGCCATGCGGTTGTTGGTGGTGGATGGGTCGGAGGTCCACAGGTCGCGGCGCACCCAGCCGCCGTTGGTCCAGTGCTCCAGGAGCACGGCCGCGCCCCCGGGCCGGTCCCGGTCGGCGAACTGATTGCCCAGACACGACTCGTCGGCGTGGACCAGGACCAGCGGCCTCGGCGTTGTCATGTTCACCCTCCCGGGCTTTCGCAGTCGGTCTCCTCCACCAGCCCGCGGACACAATTTGCCAGTCCGGCGCCTCGCGCCGCTCTCGGTGCTCGCCGGGCCTTGTCCACGGACTGCTGCTACGCGTGCGCGGCGGCGGACCGGCCGGGTAAGATAGCCTGTCCCGTTCCCGAGGCGACGCCCCCGCCTCAGGGGGTGCCTCCGTCAAGGGACCGGTGCGCCGGGGAGCCGGAGCCGTTGACGCCCGCACCCGAACTTCTAGATTCCCGGCGATGACCACGCCGCCGTTGCCCCGCGACCCGTCCCCGGACGCGCGTCCGGGGTCCGCCTTTCTTCTCCTGGAGGACGGTCGCCGCTTCGACGGAATCGAGCTCGGTGCCGCGGGTGTCGCCATCGGCGAAGTGGTCTTCAACACGTCGATGACCGGCTACCAGGAGGTCCTCACCGACCCCTCCTACGCGGGGCAATTGGTCACCATGACCTACCCCCTCGTCGGCAACTACGGCACCAACGAAGAGGACGTGGAGTCGGACCGGCCCCGGGTGGCGGGATTCGTGGTTCGGGAGGCGGCGCGGTTGCCGAGTTCCTGGCGCAGCCGGGAGACGCTCGGAGACTACCTGCGCGGGAACGGCATCGTGGGGATCCGCGAGATCGATACACGGGCACTGACCCGCCACATCCGCAGCGAGGGGGCGATGCGCGGCGCCATCGCCCCCGGCCACACGGCGGCGGAGGAGCTGCTGGCGGGAGTGTTGGCCCACCCCGTCATGGAGGGTCTGGATCTCGCCTGCGGCGTCTCCACCGACCGTCGCTACGTGGTTCCCGCGGCGGGGAGGGAGTTGTACCATGTGGCCGCCTTCGATTTCGGAGTCAAGGCGAGTTCTCCGCGGATGCTCTCGGAGCGGGGGTGCCGCGTCACCGTGCTCCCGGCGGAGGCCGGCACCGCCGACGTGCTGGCACTGGATCCGGACGGGCTCTTTCTCTCCAACGGGCCGGGCGACCCGGCGGCGGTGGAGCGGGTGGCGGGGACGATTCTGGAGGTGGCGGAGCTGGGGATTCCGGTCTTCGGGATCTGCCTCGGGCACCAGCTGATCTCCCGGGCTTTCGGAGCCGAGACCTTCAAGCTTCCGTTCGGACACCACGGTGGCAACCATCCGGTGATGAACCACGACCGACGAACGGTGGAGATCACGTCGCAGAACCACGGCTTTGCCGTAATGGGTGGGGAAGCGGACGAGGTACCCGGTGCGCCGGCGCTCAGGGTGACCCACAGCAACCTCTACGACGGAACGGTGGCGGGCGTCTCCCACATCACGCTGCCGGTGATGGCCGTGCAGTACCACCCCGAGGCGTCACCCGGACCACACGACAGCCGCTATCTTTTCGACGAGTTCGCAACGATGATGTCCGGTGGGGGACGCGGCGACCCGTGAAGCCTTAGGGCTGTCGGCACTTGACGTTACGGGCCCACCACTATTACTTACCGGGACTTCCCGCCATTATCAACACAGCCAGCAACAGCAGCCAGCTCGATGTAGCAAGAGGGGCGGTGCAGCCAACTGGGCGCTTCCACGCGCCGGCTCGGAGGAGGGGCTAATGACCAAAGCGGAACTCGTTGAACAGGTCGCCGAAGCTATCGGACCGGGAATCACCAAGAAGGAGTGCGCCCTGGTGGTTGACGGATTCCTCAACGCGGTCAAGCAGGCGCTTGGCCGGGGCAACGGGATAGAGATCCGGGGATTCGGGACCTTCAGGGTGCGCTACCGCAGGGCACGCGTGGCCCGCAACCCGCGCACGGGGGAGCCGGTGGACGTACCGGCCCGGATTTCTCCCGTGTTCAAGCCGTCCAAGCACCTGCGGCTGCAGGTCGCCCGGCTGGAGGACTCCGGCGAGTCTCCCGGCGGTTCCGGCTAGTCGAACGACCCGTCGCGGTGGAGGTCACGGTCCTGCTCTTTGCCGCCCACCGGGAGCGGGTCGGGGTCCCCAGCGCCGTGGTGTCCTTGCCGGACGGCTCCACCGTACGCACACTTCTTTCTCGGTTGCGGGGGCTTGGTGGAGGATGGCGCGACCTTCCTCCCGCGCCCGCCGTGGCGGTGAATCGCAGATACGCCAGCGGCGACAGCGTGCTGGCCGACGGCGACGAAGTGGCCCTGATCCCTCCCGTCGCGGGGGGGTGAGACGGTGAAGCCCTGAGATGACCTGGAGCGACATAACAACAAGTCCCATCGACCCTTCCGCGGTACTGGCACGGGTGGGGACGCCCGGCGACGGAGCGGTGGCGCTCTTTCTCGGTACCGTCCGCAATGCCAACCATGGGCGTCCGGTCGGGGGAATGGAGTACGAAGGGTACAGGCGGATGGCCCGCGACGAGCTGGCGGCGATCGTCTCGGAGGCGGCCGCGCGCGCCGGCAGCGACCGCGTGGCCGCCGTGCACCGCCTGGGAGAGCTCGCGGTAGGAGAAACGAGTGTGGCCGTCGCGGTGTCCACGCCGCACCGGGCGGAGGCCTTCGAGGCGGCCCGCCACGTGATCGAGGAGATCAAGAAGAGGCTTCCGGTCTGGAAGCGCGAGCACTATCTCGACGGAGAGGCGGAGTGGCTGGAGGGGCGGGTCCCGGTGGGCGCGGGCGGGTGCGACGCCGCGGGTCACGGCGGAGTCAACCGCCGATGAGCTACGACGTGCTGCCGGCCCGGTCGCTCTCGAGCGGGGCGTCCCGGACGATGGTGGACGGGTTCGGGCGCCGCATCGAATACCTGCGCATCTCCGTGACCGACAAGTGCAACCTGCGCTGCGTGTACTGCATGCCTGAGGAGGGGCTGCCGTGGCTCCGCCGCGGTGAAATCCTCACCTACGAGGAGATCGCCGGGATCGTTCGGGTAATGGCCGGGATGGGGTTGCGCCGGCTCAGGCTGACGGGCGGCGAGCCCCTGGTGCGCAAGGACCTTCCCCGCCTGGTGGACCTGCTCGCGGCGGTACCGGGCATCGAGGACATCGCGCTGTCGACGAACGCCGTGCTGCTGGCGCCCCTCGCCCGCCGCCTCCGTGACGCGGGTGTCTCCAGGGTGAACATCTCGCTCGACTCGCTCCGGCCCGAGCGCGCCGACGCCATCGCGCGCCGCTCCGGCACGCTCGCGCGCATCCTGGAGGGGCTCGACGCGGCCCACGCGGTCGGCTTCGACCCCATCAAGATCAACGTGGTGCTCATGCGCGGCGAGAACGACGACGAGGTGGCCGGCTTCGCCGAGCTTTCACGCGCCCGGCCCCTGCACGTGCGCTTCATCGAGGTCATGCCTACCGAGTCGAACCTGGAGTTGAGCGCGTCCGGCTTCCTTTCCTGCGACGAGGCGCTGGCTCGGGTCGCGGAGGTGGACGCCCTCGAACCGGTCCCCGGTCCCCCCGGCAACGGCCCGGCGACCTACTTCCGCTTCCCGGGGGCACAGGGGACGATCGGCGTGATCACCCCCATGAGCCACAACTTCTGCAGCCGTTGCAACCGCATGCGGCTCACCGCGGACGGGCAGCTGCGCCCCTGCCTCTTCGGCACCATGCAGACCCCGCTCCGCGACGCCCTGAGGCGGGGTGAGCCGCTGCAGCCCCTCATCGACGAGACGCTTCGCGTCAAACCCGAGAAGCACCTCCTGGTCCAGGGCTCCTCGGCCGGCTCGGGGGGCCTGATCGCCCTGTCGCAGACGGGCGGATGACGGTCGCCCGCCCAACCGTCCACTTGTGCCGGACCGGCCCCGCCGGGGTTCCGTCCCGATCGCACTGATTCCCGGAAGCATCCGGGACTCGTACCGTTCATCACTCAACCCAATGGAGTAATCCGCCAGATGGCCCGAAAGATCACCGTCGTGGGCGCGGGGCATGTGGGCGAGGTCTGTGCCCAACGCCTCGCCGAGAAGGAGCTCTGCCAGGAAGTCGTCCTCATCGACATCATCGAGGGGATCCCGCAGGGGAAGGGGCTCGACCAGTGGGAGAGCGCTCCCGTGGAGGGATTCGACACCCGCGTGGTCGGCGCGAACGAATACGGGCCCGCCGAGGGGTCCGACCTCTTCATCGTGACGGCGGGGATCGCGCGCAAGCCGGGCATGAGCCGCGACGACCTGCTCCGCACCAACGCCGGGATCGTGCGCTCGGTGAGCGGGCAGATCGCGCGGGTGGCCCCGGAATCGGTGGTGATCGTGGTGTCGAATCCCCTCGACGTGATGGCCTGGGTGGCCAAGGAGACCACCGGGTTCCCTCGCGAGAGGGTGATCGGGATGGCCGGCGTGCTCGACACGGCCCGCTTCCGCGCCTTCATCGCGATGGAGCTGGACGTGAGCGTCGAGGACATCCAGGCGATGGTGCTCGGCGGTCACGGCGACACCATGGTGCCGCTGGTCTCCTACACGGCGGTGAGCGGCATCCCGGTCTCGCGGCTGATCGCGCCCGACCGGCTCGACGCCCTGATCGAGCGCACCCGCAACGGCGGGGCCGAGATCGTCGGGTACCTGAAGACCGGGAGCGCCTACTACGCGCCCTCGGCGGCGGCGGTGCAGATGGCCGAGTCGATCGTGAGGAACAAGCGGAGGATCCTGCCCGCGGCGGCCTACCTGGAGGGCGAGTACGGCCAGGAGGGGATCTACCTGGGCGTGCCCTGCAAGCTGGGCGAAGGCGGGTTGCAGGAAATCGTCGAGGTGGAGCTCACCGAAAGCGAGGCGGCGGCGCTGGCCGGGAGCGCGGACCATGTACGGGGGACGATGGCGAATCTGTAGGGGCCCGCCGGCCGCCTGAAAGGGACCGAGCCGACCCTGCCTACGGCTCCCGGAACACCCCCGCGTCCACCTCCGGATTCAGCACGAAGTCCGAAGTCACCAGCACCTTCCAGACCTTGCCGTCGGCGTCGACGTGTACGCGCCGCCCCGCGAAGACGTAGCCGTCGGCCTCGCGGATGTCCTCCCAGTACGTGCGATGGACGTTCTCGCGCCCTTCCTCCCGGTAGCCGATCGAGACCGGCATCGCGCGGCCCTCCTCGAAGGCGTAGAACCAGGTGTCGCTGTGGTCGCCCACCCCCTCGCCGAAGGTGACCCGAACGAGGTGGCGGCCCTCGTCGTCCAGGCCGTCGTAGTGCGGGAGGACGCCGGGGTCCTTCAGCTTGAAGGGCAGCCCGATCCAGTAGAAGACGTCGCCGGCCACGTAGCGCGCCTGGTCGTAGTCCCTGTCGCCGGGTCCCAGCTTCTCGCCGTTCATGACCGCCCACGGGGCGACGCCGTCGAAGCCGTGCTGGATGAAGTCGTTGCCCTCCCAGCGCTCGATCCGGGCCGCTTCGCCGGTCTCCAGGCGCGCGATCGTGACGTATCGGGGGCGGGTGCGGCGCAGGCGGCCGCTCTCCGGATCCCATATCTCCGTCGTGAGCGTGTACGAGGCGCTCGTGAGCTTCCGGTACGTCTCCATGCCTCCCAGCGCTTCGATCCAGCCGTCGACCAGGGAGTGTGCCAGATCGTCGCCGTCCTGGGATTTCGCGCCCGCCGCCGCACCGGCGTCCGGCGACCTCGCCGGAGCCGCCCACGCGACGGTGACCGCGAGGCCGGCGATGGCGCAGATGGCCAACCGTTTCCATTTCATCGCTCTCTTCTCCTCCGGAAAATCCGGGTGTTTGTGAACGGACCGCCAGGCCCCGGCCGCCTCCCGCGCCGCTACAGCTTCGGCAGCGTCACCCCCACCTGCCCCTGGTACTTTCCCTTCCGGTCCGCGTACGCCACCTCGGGCGCCTCGTCCCCCTGGAAGAAGACCAGCTGAGCGATCCCCTCGCCCCCGTAGATCCTGGCGGGCAGGGGCGTCGTGTTGGAGATCTCGAGCGTCAGGAAGCCCTCCCAGGTGGGCTCCAGCGGGGTGACGTTGACGATGATGCCGCAGCGCGCGTAGGTGCTCTTTCCCACGCAGAGGACGAGGATGTCGCGGGGGATCCGGAAGTGCTCCACCGTGCGCGCGAGCGCGAAGGAGTTGGGCGGGATGATGCAGTCGCGGTCCTTCACGTCGACGAAGGAGCGCTCGTCGAATTCCTTGGGGTCCACGACCAGGTTGTGGACGTTGGTGAAGACCTTGAACTCGGGCGCCACGCGGATGTCGTAGCCGAAGGACGAGAGTCCGTACGAGATGCTGCCGTTTCTGATCTGGCCGCTCTCGAAGGGTTCGATCATGCGGTGTTCGCGGGCCATCCTGCGGATCCAGCGGTCGCTCTTGACGGGCATGGGGTGCGGGGTTCGGCGTAGGAAGGGGGCCGGGCCGGAGCCGGAGCCGGGCGGTCGGGCCGGGTTGGTGTGCCGGAAGATACGCGACGGGGGACGGGGCGCCAAGCGGGACCGGGTGAGCCGTGTCGGCCGATGGTTCCGGTCGTCAATTGCCCCCAAGGGGGTGCTGAGGTGGTGCCGGATGAGAGGGTTTCGGAATCCCGGCACGGGAAGAAGACGCATCGTACACGGCTCGCGGAGTGTTGAGAGAACGGTGATTCGGCGGTGGGCATTGGTCACCGTTGCCTCTTGGCATGAGACCACCGAGGTAGCGTGGAGGAGGCCGGTGATGAGAGCTTCGAAGGGGGTTCGAGAAGTGGAAGGAGATCCGGGGCACCGTGCTATAGTGTGGTGACACCGTAACGTGCGGTCAACGAGATACACTTTTTCGAGATGCAGCGAGCCGGTCAGGCCGTTGGGCGGGGGGGTTGGCGCGAGTGCGATTGGCGACCGGAAGTGGGCTTGTTACCCGGCATGTAAAGTTTCCCTGAAGTCGGCATGTAAAATGTCCCACAT
>JAPPGI010000115.1 GCA_028874985.1 Gemmatimonadota bacterium
ATGTGGGACATTTTACATGCCGACTTCAGGGAAACTTTACATGCCGGGTAACAACTGCCGCGGTCGTCCGTCACGACCAACGACCCGCGCCCGAAGGATGGAAGTCACACGACGACCCGAGAAGCGCCGGTCCATGGTTGCCACACCGGGACCTACTGCTGGACTCAGGGGTAGTAGGGCCGAATCACAACCCGCTCGACCGGCTTCGGCGGGGTGGGCTGATCTGAGGCACGGTGGCTCCCTCCGCTTTGGCGACCGGTGTTTCCGCTGCTTTCAAGCGCCGGATCGGCGGCGCTGGTCCGCCCAATCGAAACGGGTCTCTCGATGAGGAAATCCGTCTCGAAGCGACAGGAGGACTGAGATGATTGTGACGATCAGGGTCCGGCCGTCACAACAAGGCGGCAAGGACGAATATGTGCGGCTGGCCGAGATGGCGACCATGGGTGAGGTCTTGGCAGAGCTTACCGCCACGGCGCGGCATTACGCGAAGGTCCGGAATCACCACCACCGGGCGACCGCTTGGTCGTCCTACGGGAAGGTGCTGGCAACAGTTGGCGTGAGCCCGACCGCACGTCCATTCGATCTGCGGGAGGGTGTGCGAGAAGCCGCCGCATAGGGTGGCTCCGTGCCCCGAGGCCGAAGCGGCTCCGACACGGCCGTGGAGTGGGTTTCCCGTCACGGATTGCCGGGTCTTGCTTCTCGGAGCACCGGCAATGTCCGATCAGCCATCGCGCCGAACCCGTCGCCCGCGATCGGTGCGCCCGTCAGCGCGGGGCTTCACGGGGGTCGAGGGGACAGAGCCCCTGGTCAGCGGTCGGTGCTCGCTCCACCCGCCCGCGAGACACACCGCCCAATCGACCATGAGCCTGAGCAGTTCCGACATCGCCGTGCTCCCCGCGTCGCTTTCCGTCCGGGACGCGCCTGTTCCGGCTCTCATGGGTCACCGAGACTGGCGGCGCGCGAAGCGGCAAGCGGACAGCAGGGCGGTCGTGCTGGGGGTGGCCCTGGCGGTGACCTTGGCCGGCTTCATCGCTGTGATTGCGATGTATGGATCCGGTGTGTCCGATGCCGCGGCGTCCGTGATGTGGCCGCTGGTCGTCGTGATCGGCGCGCTCGCCGCGAACCACCTCGATCGCCTCCATCAGCCGCGCCGCCACGAACCCGTCCGACCCGTCGGGGAGCCGCACCCGGAACCAGCCGCCCGACGCCCCGAGCACCTGGAGCGGCGTCCCCGGATCCAGCTCCCGCACGATCTCGCCCCCTCGTCCCGGCGCCGCGCGCAGCCGTATACCTTCGTTCGCCGACCGGACCCGTGTTCCCAGCATCGCCGGGTCGGCCGTCAACTCGGGAAGCTCCCTGCGCGGAGGGTCCAGGAACGGCCACGGGTCGATCGGCCCCCGCCGGTACAGCCCGAAGTGCAGGTGCGGCGGCGTGGTGCGCGCGTTCCCCGTGTTCCCCACGAACCCGATCGTGTCTCCGCGCTCCACCAGCTGACCGCTGCTCACGTGCTGGCTGTCCAAGTGGGCGTAGTACAGGCTGGCCTCGTGCACCGGTTCGCGAATCCACACGACCTTGCCGCCCCTCGGCGTCTCCCTGACGCGCCTCACCCTCCCGTCGGTCGCGGCCAACACCGGCGTCCCGCGCGGTGCGAAGATATCGACGCCGTGATGCTCGCGGCGCCCCCCGTCCCGCGCCGCTCCGAAGACGCTCAGGATCGCGCTCATGCCGCGGCCCTCGACCGGAAACCCCAGCTGTGACTCCTCGCGAAGCGTTACGCGGTAGTTTCCGCCCCGCAGGAGTTCGGGCTGGACCCGGAGGATGAATTCGCCCCCCCGCCAGGGTTCGTGGGTGAAAACCCGGAAGACCGAGTCGGTGGAGAGGACGGGTCTGAAGGGGTCCCCGCGGTCCAGGGGCACCCGGAACAGGTCGGTGAAGAGGCGGGTGTCCTCCCCGGACTCGAGGGACACCTCGAAGGTGAGCTTGCGTCCGCGCGGAATCTTCACCCGATAGGCGACGGCGGCGGGTCGCTCCGGGGTGATGTGGCCGGTCTCCTGAAAGGGGAGGGCGACGGTGGTCGGGTTGTTGAGCGCCTCCAGCCCGGCCCTCGTCCAGTCCTTCCCCAGGGCCGTCTCGTCGAGCCCCGTCTCGGCCAGCGACGCCTGATACTCCTCGTACGGGGTCAGCTCCCGCAACCGGTCCCGCAGCTTGTCGCTCTCTTCGCAGGCAACAAGCCCCACGAGCGCCGCAACCGGCGAGAACCGAGCGTATCGCGTTCGAGCCATGCTCCTCCCGGCGCGCGCTGTTCGACTACGCGGGTCCGGCCGTCTCCACCCCACCCCTCGCCTGACCCGCGAACTGTTCGAAGTTCCTCTTGAACATGGCGGCCAGTTCCGCGGCGGCGGAATCGTAGGCGCTGCCGTCGGCCCAGGTCCCCCGCGGCAGCAGCACCTCCGTGGGCACGTCCGGTACGCGCGCCGGGACGTGCACCCCGAATACGGGATCCACCGACATCGGCACGTCGTCCAGGTCCCCGTTCAACGCGGCCGCCACCATGGCCCGCGTGTGGGACAGCCTCATCCGCCTGCCCACCCCGTAGCGCCCGCCGGTCCACCCGGTGTTGACCAGCCAGACGCGGGCCCCGTAGACATCGAGCCGGCTCCGGAGCAGGTCGGCGTACACGGCGGCGGGCTGAGGCAGGAAGGGCGCCCCGAAACAGGCACTGAAGGCGGCCCGGGGCTCCGTGACCCCCCGTTCGGTGCCCGCAACCTTGGCCGTGTACCCGGAAAGGAAGTGGTAGATGGCCTGCCTGATGTCGAGCCGGGCGATCGGGGGGAGCACTCCGAAGGCGTCGGCGGTGAGGAAGACGACATTCTCGGGGTGGCCGCCCATGCCGCTGTGCACCGCATTCCGGATGAAGGAGATCGGGTAGGAGGCACGGGTGTTTTCGGTGATCCTGCCCGAGTCGTAGTCGATTTCGCGCGTGCGTTCGTCGAGGATGACGTTCTCCAGAATCGTGCCGAACATTCGCGTGGCACGGTAGATGTCCGGTTCGCCCTCGGGCGACAGGCGTATGGTCTTGGCGTAGCACCCGCCCTCGAAGTTGTAGACGCCGTCGTGGCTCCAGCCGTGCTCGTCGTCGCCGATGAGTCGGCGCTCCGGGTTGGCCGAGAGAGTGGTCTTCCCGGTGCCGGAGAGGCCGAAGAAGAGCGCGGTGTCGCCCCGCTCGCCGATGTTGGCCGAGCAGTGCATGGGCAGAACGTCACGAGCCGGCAGCAGGAAGTTCAGCGACGAGAAGATGGACTTCTTGATCTCCCCGGCGTACGCGGTGCCGCCCACCAGCACCACCCGCTCCGTGAAGTGGACCACGATGAAGGCGCCGGAATTGGTGCCGTGCCGCTCGGGATCGGCCCGCATGGAGGGCGCGTGGTATACGACGAAATCGGGACGGAAGGTCCTTTCCTCCCCGGCGTCGAGCCGCAGGAACATGTTGTAGGCGAAGAGGTCGTGCCAGGGACTCTCCGAAATCACCCGCACGTGCATGCAGTACCGCCGGTTCGCCCCGGCCCCGGCGTCCCGCACGTAGAGATCGCCGCCGTTCAGCCTGTCGATGACGTCGGCCTTGAGGCGCGCGTAGTGCTCCTCGCCCATGGGGACGTTGACATCACCCCAGTCCATGAGACCCGCCGATCCGGGCTCGTGTACGACGAAGCGGTCGTCGGGGGAGCGCCCGGTGTGGGGCGCCGTGATGGTAACGAGTCCGCCCCCGAAGGCGAGCCGGCCGGTTCCCAGCCGCAGCGTCTCCTCGTAGAGCTCCGCGGGCGAGAGGTTCCGGCGCACGTGTCCCTCGGGGGCCAGACCCTGTTCTGTAAGGTCCACGGGGTGGAGCCTCCGAATCGGCTTGTTCAGATTTCGGTTTATGTTCGCATGCCCGCACGGCGGGCGATACCGGGCGGCCCGGTAATGTGATCTCCTCACGTCCGGGCGTCCACCGATGCGATGCCGACGAGGTGGACGACGTCGAGGACGCTGCATCCGCGCTGCAGGATGTGCACCGGCTTCTTCATGCCCAGGAGGATCGGGCCGATGACCTCCGCGTTGCCGAGTTCGTCGAGAAGCTTGTAGGAGGCGTTGGAGGCGCTCAGCGTGGGAAAGACCAGGACGTTGGCCGGTCCCGTCAGATCGCTGAAGGGGTACTTCGTGGCGATTATGTGCGGGTCCACCGCCACGTCCGCCTGCATCTCGCCGTCCACGAGCAGATCGGGTGCCAGGCGCTTGATCCAGCCGACCGCTTCGCGCACCTTGGCCGCCTCCGGATGGCGGACGGAGCCGAAGTTGGAGAACGACAGCATGCCGATGCGCGGCTCGATTCCCAGGTCGCTCACGAAGCGCGCCGCCGAGATCGCGATTTCCGCCAGGGTCTCCGGGTCGGGGTCGATGTTGACGGTGGTGTCGGCGAAGAAGAGCGGGTCGCGGTCGCGGAAGGCGACCATGTGGAGCCCGGACACGCGCCGCACCGTCCGGGACGTCCCGATCACCTCCAGCGCGGGGCGCAGGATCTGCGGGTAGTTCGAGTCGATTCCGGCCACCATCGCGTCCGCGTCGCCCGCGGCGACCATCATGGCCGCGAAGTAGACCGGCTGGTACGCGCGGGCCCGCGCCTCGGCAAGGGTCAGCCCCTTTCGTTCCCGGCGCCGGTGGAAGGCTTCGGCGTAGGCGTACCGGGCCGACTCGACGGCCGGTGGGTGGATGCACTCCGCATCGTCCAGGTCGACGCCCAGGTCGGCGGCGAAGCGGTGAATCTTCTCCTCCTTGCCGATCAGCGCGATCCGCGCGGTGCCCTCCTCCATGACCTGCCCGGCGGCCCTCAGCACGCGTTCGCTATAGCCGTCGGCGAGCACGATGCGTGCGGGCTCCTTCCGGGCCCGCCCCAGAATCCTGCGCATCGCCTCGCGCCCCGGGCCGAGACTCGCTTCGAGCCGGTCCCGGTATTCCTCGAGGTCCAGAGTGACGCGGGCGACCCCCGAGTCCATCGCCGCCCTGGCCACCGCGGGCGACACGTGGAGCAGGACCCTGGGGTCGAAGGGCTTGGGAATCAGGTAGTCGGGACCGAATTCGAAACCGTCGTCGCCGTATGCCTTCACGACCGACTCGGGCACTTCGTCCCGGGCCAGCTCCGCGAGGGCGCGGGTGGCGGCGAGCATCATCCCCTGGTCGATCCGCTGCGCCCGCACGTCCAGGGCGCCGCGAAAGATGAAGGGAAAGCCAAGCACGTTGTTGACCTGGTTCGGGTAGTCCGATCTGCCCGTGGCCATGATGGCGTCGCCGCGCACGCCGGCCACGTCCTCGGGGGTGATCTCCGGATCCGGGTTGGCAAGCGCGAAGATGATCGGCGCGGGGGCCATCGAGCTGACCATCGCCGGAGTGACCAGCCCCTTGGCCGACAGGCCGACAACCACGTCGGCCCCTTCCATCGCCTCCGCCAGGGTGCGTACCGGGCGGCTGGTGGCGAAGGGCGCCTTGTAGTCGTTCATCCCCTCCCGCCGCCCCTGGTGGATCACGCCGACCCGGTCCACCATGACCAGGTTTTCCGGCCGAACGCCGAGACGCAGGCAGTGGCCGGCCGTGGCAACCGCGGACGCCCCCGCTCCCACGAAGACCAGGCAGACGTCACCGATGTCGCGGCCCGTGATCTCGAGCGCGTTGACGAGGGCGGCGCCGGCGATGATGGCCGTGCCGTGCTGATCGTCGTGGAAGACCGGGATGCGCAGTGTCTCCCTGAGCGTCTCCTCGATCAGGAAGCACTCCGGAGCCCGAATGTCCTCGAGGTTGATGCCGCCCACCGTCGGCTCCAGCATCTGGCAGAACCGGATGACCTCGTGCGGATCCTCCGTGCCGATCTCGATGTCGAAGACGTCGATCCCGGCAAACCTCTTGAACAGTACGCCCTTGCCCTCCATGACCGGCTTGGCCGCGAGCGCCCCGATGTTCCCCAGTCCCAGAACCGCGGTCCCGTTGGAGACCACGGCCACCAGGTTGCCTCGCGCCGTGTAGCGGAAGGCGTGCTCCGGATTGTGGTGGATGGCCATGCAGGGCTCCGCCACTCCCGGACTGTATGCGAGGGTCAGATCCCTCTGGGTCGCGACCGCCTTCGTGGGGACCACCTCGATCTTCCCGGGGCGACCCTCGGCGTGGTATTTCAGCGCATCACTCGCGAATGTCGACAAGTAGGCGTCTCCAGTGTTGTCGCGTCCCCCCGGGAAACCGGCGTTTTGCCGATCCGGCCCGGCGTGTGATCCTACCGGGAGCGACGAAGCCTCGTCAACGCCCCGGGGGCAATGGTCCGCGACTCCCGGCCGCGGGCACACCCTTTGACGGTCCAGGCGGTCTAACCATCTTCACAGTTCGCATCGCTCCTTTCGAGAGACCGGAATACGCACAGCCGATGACATCATGACCGGCGCCACCGCGCGCTGCACGATTGCCCTGGCACTGGCAGGCGCCGGTGCGGCGGGGTATCGAGAGGCTTCGTCTCAGGAGATCGAGGCTTCGCCCGCCGAGGCCCTCTGCGATGGTCCGGTGATCGGCCGGGTGTTCGTGGAAAACCACACGATCTACTCCCCGGTTTCGGATTCCGCCGCTTCCGCCGGAGTGACGCGCCGTTTCATCGGTTGGCTCCGCTCAATCGCGAACCGGGCCCACCGACGCACCAGCAGGGGCTTCATCGCGGGCGAACTGCTCTTCGAGGAGGGGGACTGCTTCGACCCCTCGCTGCTGGAAGAGTCCGAGCGCATTCTGCGGGCCCTGCCCTTCATCGCGGACTCCGACGTCTACGCGGTTCCCGTGGACGAGACGCAGGTCCACGTCGTGGTCGACACCCACGACGAGTGGACCCTCAAGCTCGGGGGGCGCCTGGAGTTCTACGACCGGCTCAGGATCACGCAGGTGTCCTTCACCGAAGAGAACCTGATGGGAACGGGCACCCTGCTCGGTGCCTACCTCATCGAGGAGGACGAACGGCGGGACCTCGGATTGCGGCTGCGCGCGTTGCGGCTGGCGGGCACGCGCCTCGACGGCGAAGTGGGCGGAGGACGAACGCGCACCGGGGATTTTCTGTACGAGTCGCTGAGCTACCCGTTCGTGGGCGAAGTGGGCAAGTGGGCCTTCGCGGAGTCCTATTCCCGGCGGGAGGACCTGTTCCGCTACGCGAGTGCGGCCGGCTCCGGATTCACCCATGTGAACCTGCCGATCCGGACCCGGCGCGCGGTCGCCTCCATGGCGCGCCGTTTCGGTACACCCGGGAACCTCACGATCGTCGGTGCCGGACTTTCGTGGGACGATGTCGCCTTCGACGGTTTTCCCGAAGAAGTCACCGTGGTTTCCGGGTCCGACTTCGCCAACCCCGACACCGCGGACGCCGCCATCGCCGGGGCACTCCGGAACCAGGTGAACGGAAGGCGGGCCTGGCGCTTCAACGTACTGGCGGGCAGGAGGAGAATCGCCTTCGTCACCCGGGAGGGGCTGGACGCGCTGCGCGGCGAGCAGGACGTACGCGTGGGAACGCAGGCTCTGGCCACCGTCGCCACCACCGTGGGCACTCCGAAGTGGTCGCCCGGCGGCGATTTCCACGAACTGCGCGGAACGGTTTCGCTCTTCGCCGGAGCCGCCGGAGACCATTGGATAGTCAACTCGGAGCTGACCTTCGAGGCGGCGCGGCTTCTGTCGCAATCCGGTCGCGACAACGCTCTGCGCGATATCCTCGGGGAGCTGGGCGCCTATTTGTACTGGCAGCCGCCGAGCGCCACCCGGCACACGCTCGTCCTGGGGTTGTCGGGAGTCGGGGGATGGCGCAGCTCGCTTCCCTTCCAGCTCACGCTGGGGGGCCGCTATGCGGTCCGCGGCTACGGCCGGGAGGAATTCCCGGTGGCGCGGAGGCTGATCGCTCACCTGGAGGACCGGATCAAGCTCGTGGGGCCGTTTCCGGAGCTGTTCGACCTGGGTTTCACCGTATTCGTCGACGCGGGAGCCGGATGGGCCGGGGGCGTGCCCTTCGGCATGGATTCCGGGTTTCGAGCCGCCGCGGGGGCCGGGCTCCGCTTCGGATTTCCCGCCGGGGCCAAGCAGGTCGTCCGGGTCGATGTGGCCGCGCCCCTGGTGGAAGGCGGACTTCGCGACCTCCAGTTCCGCATCGGCTACGACGTGGTCAGCCTCCTGACCGGCTTTCCGAATCGCCAGGCCCGGCGAAGCCGAAACCCGAATCCCTTCGCCGCGGTCTTCGACGACTGACGGATTCGGGGCATCGCCCCACCTCCCCGCCGTGCGCACTCGTCCACCCCGGAAAACATTTGACTTCGGATGCCGAAGTCTGTTAAACTGGTTGCACTTTCCCCGGTATCCAGAGACGTACACAATGCGGTACCCCGCCACCGCACGACGGAACGGCCACCTCAGCCACCGGGGAGCCATCCCACTGCACACCACCCAATTCAGGAGGACGGCTTTGTTCGGAGCTTCTCGGGGCCTGGATTCATTCGATCAGTATCTGCAGGACGTGGAACGTTATCCACTCATTTCCGATCCGGAAGAAGAAAGGGCTCTGGCGCGGCGGGCCCGAACAGGTGACAAGGAGGCGGCGGAACGGCTCGTCACGGCCAACCTCCGGTTCGTCATCTCCTACGTGAAGAAGTACCAGGGACGCGGGCTGGGACTTGCCGAGCTGGTCTGCATCGGCAACGAGGGTCTCCTCAAGG
This sequence comes from Gemmatimonadota bacterium, assembly GCA_028874985.1. GTDB lineage: Bacteria > Gemmatimonadota > Gemmatimonadetes > Longimicrobiales > Gaopeijiaceae > Bin94. Next base: position 8,748 of record JAPPGI010000115.1, read on the forward strand.
CGGTCAAGAAGTTCGACCCCGACAAGGGGGTCAAGTTCATCTCCTACGCCGTGTGGTGGATCCGCCAGACCGTCCTGCAGGCGTTGGCCGAGCAGACCCGCTCCGTCCGCATTCCCCTCAACCAGAACTCCAACCTGGCCCGCCTCGCCCGGACCAACACGACCCTGACCCAGCAACTTGGGCGGACCCCAACCGACCAGGAACTCGCCCGCGAGATGGACGAGCCCCTGGACACGGTGCGGGCGCTGCGCCGCGTCGCGGCCGCCGAACTCAGCCTGGACGCCCCCCTCGACCGGGGTGACCGGGACAGCTCCAGCTTCGGCGAGCGCTTTGCCGGGGCGGACGGCTCCGAGATCGAGGAGGATGTCGAGGCAATCGCGCGCCGCAACTACCTCGAGACGATGTTCGACAGCTACCTGACGGAACGGGAACGCAAGATCCTGTACCTGTACTACGGGCTCGACGACGGCGAGGAACGCACCCTCGAGGAGATCGGTTCGCTCCTGGGCGTCACCCGGGAACGTATCCGCCAGATCCGCAACCGGGCCTTCGAGAAGCTGCGGGACAGCCCCCAGGGCGACTCCCTCTCGGGTTTCTGGACGACGAACTGACCACCAGCCCCCGGCCACGGCCGGCACCGGCTATTCGCCGTCGCCCCTGGGGGTCAGCATGACCATCTCCCGTGCCCTCACCTCGGCCGTCGGGATCGTCACTCCGTCGCGCTCGTAGGAGTCGTACTGCAGGTAGCCCTCCACGAACAGCTTGTCCCCCTTGGACACGTAGTCCTCGGCCACCTGCGCCAGCCTGCCCCAGAGGTTGACCCGGTGCCAGTCGGTCCGCTCCTCGGGATCCTCTCCCCCTGTTCGCCAGTTCGTGGCGAGGGAAATCCGGGCCACCTTCGCCCCGGCGCTCGTGACGCGGACATCGGGGTCGCTGCCCACGTTGCCCACCAGAATGATCTTGTTGACCGAACGGCTCACGGGTCGATCCTCCCTTGCGATTGCGGGGTCGGCGCCGGATCCTCGCTGCGGACCCGCGCCGGTTACCCCTGTGAGTTTTGGCTGCCAGGAAAGATCGGTGGCGGCGAGGGGCGCCTACATGGCGATTCGGGACAGATTTCGAAGCGAAGCGGCCGGCCCGGATCCATCGCCGTCCGAATGCCGGGGGGATTTCGTCCACGGGCCCGATCGCGCCGTCCCGTCACGCCTTGCAGTCGTACCAGGTCCTTCCGGCTCCGATGTCCACCTTGAGAGGCACCTTCAGTTCAACCGCCGACTCCATCACTTCCACCACGGTCCCGGTCAGTTCCGCGACCTCCGATTCCTCGACCTCGAATACGAGTTCGTCATGGACCTGCAGCAGCATGCGCACCCGGGAAGCACCGGCGAGGACGCGCCGGATCCGGATCATGGCGACCTTGATGAGGTCCGCGGCCGTGCCCTGGATCGGCGTGTTCTGCGCCACTCGCTCACCGAACTGCCGCACGTTCCAGGCCCGCGCGCGAAGCTCCGGCACGAAGCGGCGGCGCCCCAGGAGGGTGGCCACGTAACCCCGCTCCCTCGCCTCCGCCACCTGCTCGTCCAGAAAGCGCCGCACACCCGCGAATCGCTCGAAGTACTGAGAGATGAACCGCTTGGCCTCGTCCATCGAAATGCCGAGCTGGCGTGCGAGCCCGAAGGGGCCCTGGCCGTACAGGGTGGCGAAATTCACCGTCTTGGCCCGGTCGCGCATCCCGCCGGTGACCTCGTCCACAGGCACGTCGAAGATGACGGCCGCGGTCTCGCGGTGGATGTCCTTGCCCTCCCTGAAGGCGCGCACGAACACCTCGTCGCCTGAAAAGTGCGCCAGGATGCGCAGCTCGATCTGCGAGTAGTCCGCGGTCAGCAGCACCGCCCCCGGGGGGGCGACGAAGCCGCGGCGGATCTCCCGGCCCAGGGGAGTGCGGATCGGAATGTTCTGAAGGTTGGGATCGGATGACGAGAGGCGCCCGGTCGCCGCGACGGTCTGGTTGAAGGTGGTGTGGATCCGTCGCGTCTCCGGGTTGACGAGCGCCGGGAGGGCGTCCACATACGTGTTGCGCAGCTTCTCCAGCTGCCGGTAGTCCATCATGAGCCGCGGAAGCTCGTGACCGCCGACGGCCAGCTCCTCGAGCACGGAGGAATCGGTGGACGGACCGGTCTTGGTTCGCTTGAGGACCGGGAGCTGCAGGCGCTCGAAGAGGACATCGCGCAGCTGCGGGGTCGAATTGATGTTGAACTCGGTCCCCGCCACGCGGTGGATGTCCTCCCGGATGAGCTGCAGCTCTCGACCCAGGCGGCGGCTCATCTCCGTGAAGAAGGACGCATCGATCCCCACGCCGTTGATCTCCATGTCGGCGAGGACCGGAATCAGGGGGGTCTCCAGGTCGTTGAAGAGGTCCTCCAGCCCCTGGGACGCCAGTCTCCCGGCGAACAGCGCCCAGAGCCGCAGCGGCAGCTCCGCCAGTTCGCAGGCGAAGGCCAGGACCTCTCCGGCGGACGCCTCCGCGAACGCCCGGCGCTTCTTCCCGGTGCCCAGCACGCTCGCCGCAGGGGTCACGTCGCGGGCCAGATGGTCGGTGGCGAGCGCGGCCAGATCCTGCCGGCGGCGCCCCGGGTCCAGCACGTACGAGGCGACCATCACGTCCTTGAAGGGTCCGGCCAGCTCCAGGCCGGCGCGACGGCACGCGATGAGGGACCGCTTGAGGTCGTGACCCACCTTGGTCACCGCCGGGTCGGCCAGGACCGCCCGGATGGGCTCGAAGTGGTCGCTGTCCGGCGGGGGCAGGTTGGCGGCACGGTCCACGGCGGCGTCACCCAGCTCCAGCGCAACGGCGTCCCCGTGGGCGAGCGGCAGGTAGTACCCCGTCCCCGGTTTAGGGGCGATGGCGATCCCCGCCACCCGTCCCCGCAGCGGCTGCAGCGTGCCGTTCATCACGACCAGCCCCATAAGGCCCGTTTCCCGGCACTCCCGCGCGATATCGACCAGGCTCCCGGGTTCGGTGACGAGCCGGTATTCGGCACCCGCCGATCCGCGGTCTTCGCAGCCCGGGGCGCCGGCGCCGGCCTCCCGGTCGAGCCGGTCCAGCAGCGTCCGGAACTCCAATTCGACGTAGAGCGCCCGCAGCCGCGCGGCGTCGGGCTCCGACACCCGCAGGGACTCCAGGTCCTCGTCGACCGCCGCATCCGTCCGGATCGTCACCAGCTCCTTCGAGAGGAGAATCTGCTCCCGGTTGCCGAGCAGCGATTCCCGGGGCCGCTTCGCCTTGACCTCTTCGGCGTGGTCCAGCACCTCCTCGAGGCTTCCGTACGACTCCAGCAGCTTGCGCGCCGTCTTGGGCCCGATTCCCGGCGCGCCGGGCACGTTGTCCGAGCTGTCGCCCACCAGCGCCAGGTAGTCCACCACCCTGCCCGGCTCGACCCCGAACTTGTCCGTCGCACTGCCTTCGTCCACCCAGTTGGCCGCCACGCCGTGCGGGCCGCCCCGCCCCGGGTTGAGCAGGTGCACGCCGGGTCTCACAAGCTGGAAGAAGTCCTTGTCCCCCGAAACGATCACGGCTTCGAGCCCCGCCTCCACCGCGCGCGCCGCCAGCGTCCCGATGACATCGTCGGCCTCCCACCCCTCGACCTCCACCACGCGGTCCCCGAAGGCTCCCACCAGTTCGCGGATCCGCGGCAGACTGTCGCGCAGCTCCCTCGGCATCTTCTCGCGGGTCGCCTTGTACTCGGGGTACAGCTTCGACCGGTGGCTGTGCCCCGAATCGAACACCACCGCGACATAGTCGGGCTGGTAGTCGTTGCGAACGCCGTGGAGGAAGTTGGCGAACCCGAACGGGGCGGAGGTGTTCTCGCCGCGGGCATTCGTAAGGGGGCGGTGGAGGAAAGCGAAGAACGACCGGTAGATCAGCGCGTAGGCGTCGATCAGGAAGAGTCGGGGGGCGGTCTTGCGGGGTATTTCCATTGGGGCTTGCGTGAGTGACGGCGCGCGGCAATATAACGGCTTCACAGCCTGCGAGCCCCCCTGCGGGAAACCGCTGGACGGTTCGTCCGTTCAGACAGGTCCCAGAGTGGGATCAAGTAAACCATGGATGACATTATGTAATGTTGTCTTTACATCATGAGGCGGTAAGCGACGCCTACAGGCGCCGGAGGGCCGACACTCGAACGTGGCCGCGGGTCATCCGCACGACGTTCGTCACCGCCTCGCTGGTCCTGGCCGGATGCGGGGCCGATTCCCGAACCGATTCGGGGAGCGATGCGCGGGGCGGCCGACCCCGGGAGCGTTCCGCGGAACCGCCGGCCGGTGCGCCGACCCCGTCCGACGCCGCCGGCGCGGACACCGGCGCGCCGGTCGGCCTCGAACCCGCGCCATCGCCGGACACCGCCCGGGACACCGGCGGCCCCGGCCCGGCGCCCGCCGACACGGGGACCCCGACGCTCGAGGGGATCATGGCGCTTCAGCAGCGAATCCTCGCCCGCCTCGACTCGCTGGAGGCCCCGGGCGCCGGCGGCGGCGCGACGGCCGACAGCACGGAAGAAGCGGCCGGCATCGATCTGGAGGAGGCGCGGGACGAGGTCACGAACCTCGGGTACGGGATCTTCTGGTCCATCGTGGTGCTCGTCGTCTTCCACTTCGCCATCCGGGCGGTCATCTGGATCCTGGAAACGCTCTCGGAACGGAGCGGGACCCGGCGCCTCACCTTCAAGTGGCTGATCCCGATCACGCGCATGCTGCTCTGGGCGATCGCCGGGTACCTGATCGTGAGCACCATCTTCCGGGTCGACGCCCAGGGGATCCTCGCTGCGAGCGCGGCGCTGGGCCTGGCGCTGGGAATCGCGGCGCAGGATCTGCTCAAGAACGTCTTCGGCGGCCTCATCGTCGTCTTCGACCAGCCCTTCCAGGTGGGCGACAAGATCTCGGTGGGCGACACCTACGGCGAAGTCGTCTCGATCGGACTTCGCTCGACACGAATCGTCACGGCCGACGACGACATGGTCTCCGTACCGAACTCGCAGGTCGTGGAGGAGCAGGTGGCCAACGCGAACGCCGGGCAGCTCAACTGCCAGGTGGTGACCAACCTCTACCTGCCGGCCGGCGTCGACGAGCGGCGGGCGAAGGAGATCGCCTTCGAGGCCGCCCTCAACTCCAAGTACGTCTTCCTGGAAAAGCCCATCCAGGTGTTCATCGAGGACGAGTTCCGGACCACGTTCGTGACGCGCGTCAGGGTCCGGGCCTACGTGCTGGACCCCCGGTTCGAATTCCTGCTGCGAAGCGACATCACCGAGCGGGCGCGCGACGGCTTCCGCGCCGCCGGCCTCGCGCCGGAGCGGGACTGGTATGCGCCACCCTTCCCCGCCGAGGCCTCGTACACCGGCGACGCGGCCGCGCCGTGAACGCGGCCCCCGGGGAGCGGCCGGGCGCGCCGGGTCCGGTCCGGATGGGCGACCCCGAGATCACGGCAAGCATCGCCGCCGCGGTGCACGGGCCCTTTGCCGCGGTCTGGCGCGACCACGATGAAGCCGGGTGGCGGCGGATCCGGCGGGTCATGCGGCAGACCGCGGACGCCCATGCGGCCGCGCTGGCCACGTTCGAAGCGGGCACGGAGACCGTCTCGGACCCGGGAGATGGTGCCGATGCGGAAGCGGTTCTGGCGGACTATCGCCGCCGGACCGCACGCTCCGTGCTGAGGCCCCTTCACGCCGTGCTCCGCCGCAACCCGCTGGCCGTTCCGCTGCACCGGTCGCTGGGGGCGGCCGCGAACCGGGCGCGGGAGGCGGTTGCCGGGCTCCCGGAGCTCGCGGTGGCTCCGCTGGCACCGGACGCGCTGACCCGAAGCGCGGGATTGGGGGCCGCGGCGGACGTGAAGCGGCTCTGGGCGCGTGTGCTCCGCCCGATCGTGTGGAGACGCGAGAACCACGAGGTCGCGGTTTCGTCTCTTGCGCTTCGGCATCTGGAGGGCGACGTGCTGCCGCACCAGCACCGTGCCTTCCGGGACAGCCAACGCGGCCGGGCGGGGTGGCTGGGGCGGGTGGAGCGCGCCTCGTCAGCCTGGACCAGGACGGTGCTGCTGCCGCCGAAGGGCCGGCAGGCCGGGGATTCCCGGGAGATCAACGACGAGGTACGGGTCTGTTCGGCCGCGGCCCGGGAGCTTCAGAGCGAACTCGAGGGACTCCGCGACGGAATCAGCGGGGCGTCGGGCAGGGAAGCGGGAGAGGACTTCCGGGGGTTGGCCGAAACCCTCGCGGCGGCTGTGGCCGTGGCGGGAACCCTGGTGGCGCCGACACCCCGGAGCGTGCGGCATGAGGACGGCGGCGAGCGTCAGGCCGAACGCTGGGACAGGTGGGCCGACGAGGCTGCGGCCCGCCTCGAACTGTGTCGCGGCCTTCTCTCCATGCGGACCGCCGCCGATGCGATCCGTCAGCGCCTTGTGGACCGGTGGGACGAGACCACCCGCGCGGTCGACGCGGTCCTGGATCGGATCGACGCCGCACTGAAAGCGGGGCTTGCGCGGGCGCGGCGGGCTCCGCAAGACCCGAACCGACTGGGCCGGGGCCTCTCCGCCGAGCGGGAACGGACCCTGCGCACGCTCGACCGGGGCGCCGCCGACCTGGAGGACCCGGCGTCATTCGTGCAAGCCATGACGGCAAGGGCGGAAGAGGCGGTGGAGGACCTGGAGGCCGAGTGCCTTCAACTCCCGGAGGTCGACGTCCACGATCTCCCGGAGTCCGGCGAAACGATCCGGCGGCCCGGGACCGACACCCGTTCCGTGCCCACGCGCGAGTTCGCCGCGCAGGCCTTCGACACCATGCGGATGGAGAGGATCCGCACCGCGCCCTCGGAGGTGGCGAAGGCGCTGGAACGGGTCCGCTTCGAGGTCCTCGAGCTGTGCCAGGTGGCATCCTACGCATTTCAGGCCGCCGCCGCCGAACTGGAGGAAGGGGAAGGCGAAGCACCGGCCCGTGTCCTCGTTCTGGTGACCGACGGACTCTCCCGCGCCGCCGACAAGGCGGCGGCCGCCCGCGGTGTGTTGCACGAAGGGATGGGGGCGGCGGGACATCGTGTGCGAAGCGAGGTGCGGGACGGTCTGGAGCACCTCGTGCGCCGGGTGACGGCGGACCGTTTCGTCGGCGGGTACCTGGACGCGCGAACCTACCTCGCCACCGAGGTGGCCGGGGACTGGAAGCGGCTGCGGGGACGCGCGCTACGGGGCGTCCTACTGATTTCCGTCGCCCTGAGAACGCTCGGAGCACGTCTGCGAGCAGTGTTGAAGGCGCTCGGCATGCGTTCCGCCGCGCAGCAGACCGCGGACCCGGGCGAGAATACGCTCGCCTCCGCGGCGGAATTCGTGCGCACGCTGCCCGTCGTCTACCAGCGCCTCTTCGCCTTCGAGCCGGTCACCGATCCCCGGTTCCTCGCAGGCCGAGACGACGAACTGGACGAAGTCGCGGCATGCTGGACCCGCTGGAAGGCCGGCGGCCCCGGATCACTGCTCGTCGTCGCGCCGCCCGGGGCCGGGATCACCAGCTTTCTGAACGTCGTTGCCGGGAGACTCGCCCGGGAGGCGCCGCGCGGAGTGCGGCGGACCCTGCGGGAGCGGTTCCGTGAGGAAGCCGACCTGGCCGCCCGGCTCGCGTCGTGGCTCGGACTCGGCGAGGCCGGGAATCTCGGCGGGCTGGCGCGCGCGCTGGAGAGGAGCCCGGCCGGTTCGATCCCCCGTCTCGTCATCCTGGAGGGCGCGGAGCACCTTCACCTTCGCGTCCCAGGGGGCGGCCGGCTCTTTCAGCGGTTTCTGGAGTTCGTGTCGCGAACCGAGTCCCATCTCTTCTGGATCGTCTCGCTCAACACGTCCGCGTGGCAGCTTCTCCGCACCCGCGAGCCCGCCCTCGGGACCGACATGCCGCGTCTCGCGCTCGAGCCCCTCGGGCCCGGTGAACTCAGAGAGGCGGTCGCGACGCGCCACCTGCGCAGCGGTCTGCCGCTCCAGTACGTCGAGCCGCGCACCGGGACCGTGGCCCTGCGTACCCGGGCGCACCGAGTTCACAAGGGTGACCGGAAGCAGAAGCTGATCGAGAAGGACTATTTCGACCGTCTGCACCGTGCGTCCCTCGGCTCGATCCGCCTGGCCCTCTTCCACTGGTTGCACTCCGCGGACTTCACGACGGCCGAGGGTCGGCTGCTGGTGCGGCCGCTGAAGCCCCTCAGTCCCCCCACGGAGCTGCTCGACCTGACAAGGTGCTTCGCCCTCAAGGCAATCCTGGACCACGGCACGCTGAGCGCGGAAGAATACTGCGAGGTCCTCCGGACATCGATGGCCGAGTGCGCGCACACGCTCCGCGCCCTCCAGGACGATCACTTCATCACGGGCATCGCTGACGGCGATCCGCAATCCCCGGGGGGATCAGGGTCCGGTGGCCGCTACCGGCTTCGTTCCCTCATGACCGGTGCGGTGATCGCTCATCTGCGATCCCGCAACATCCTGCACTAGCCACAGCGGCGTCCCAGTTCCCCGCCGCCGCCGAGCGCTTCCCGCCACCGCCCGCGGTCCTCGTTGCCGCCGGCGATCTCCCCGCTCAACTCGCTCCGCTCGGCGTGGAGAGCTTCCGGTCCATGCTCAAGCGGGCTCACAGGGGGTCTACCACAAGCTGTCGTCTACAACGGCGTGACGTTTCCGGAACGCCCTTTGGTCCGCCGGAAAAACCTCTCTCTCCGGACGACTGGGGTGTTCCGAGCACCCGGCAACCGGATGGCTACAACTTGGGGGTTGGCTTGGCGGAGTACATCGTTACCGCCGCAAAGATGGCATGAAGACTACCGCGCGGGTGTCTCCGGCTCGATTCTCACGCACACTCGAGACAAGCCTCCGCCCGCATACGGGGCTTAGTTTTTCGTCGTGCCTGTAATCGGCTAGGACCTTCGCGTTCCTGATGTCGATGACTTCGATCATCGTGTCAACAGTGCGCAGGACCCATTCCGGATCGACATGACCGGGCTCCGGCTCGGGACCCCAGCGCTCGTCGGGAACGAGCGTATAAGTCCACAACAGGCCCTCGGCATCCTCGTGGATATGGGAGAGCGTCCGCGGTGGCGGCGCCTCGGCATACCACGCATCCATTTCGTCCCAGGACATGGGCTCATTGGGACGAAACCACTCCACGTGGCGCTTGACGATCATGTCACGAACTCCCTGGCTTCTCCACCGGCTCATCTCGTAAATCCAGATCTTCGTGGTCCAGTATCCGCCGGATATTGAGGGGCTGACACCTCGGTAGTCGAGGTCGGACATCTGCCGCCTGACCATTTCCGCAGAGGGATTCCCATGTGCGCCTGTTTCTGTCCCATTGGCGTCAAGGACACGAATCAGTGGCCCGTCAATGGTTCAGCTCACCCGGACCCTCCTCTCCCCTCCTCCCAACCGTCCGCACGGCTCTGCCAGACTTATCGTAAACGAAGAGTTGTCCACCACCGACCAGACCGCTCGAAACGAACTCGCTCGTAGACAATTGGCCTACGGCACACGGTCCCGGATCGTCCCGGATCGACGCGGAGTCGTCAACGTGACCCAGTACCGCCACCTCCTCTACGACTATCTCGCGCAGCTGGCAGGTAGGACCGCCGGTGATGACGATCGTGTCCAGATCCGTTCCTGCGTGCGATTTACACCCTAGGCCTAGGATGGCCTAGGATGCTTACTAGCGCGACCGCAGACCCAGCGAGTCGGGCCGACGTATAAGACACCTTGCCGAAATTCGCTCCAGAAGGCGCAGCGTCCCATGCAAGTATCAGTCGGGAGGAAACTTGTGATTATGGAGTAACCCCCGAGGTTTTCCTGGTCAAGCCCGACAAGCTGGATCGAGGAACGGATGGAGGTGTGATCCACCCTACCTCTCTCTCCCCCGCCTCTGGCCAAGTTCGTCAGCCTCCGCCCCCGCCACCTCGATTCCTCGTGCGATCCGGAGGACACCATCACCCCGGATAGCGATCTGTGCCCGTGTCGCCGGAAGGTCGCCCCCGCTCCCCGCACAGCTGTCAGGCCGGGCCGGGTCTCTCCCCCCCCCTTCTGTGGCCGGTGACGATCAGCCCGGTGGTGGGGACTCCGGCGGCAGCTCGAGGCGAGCGTATAGACACTTCACCAGTGTCGGCCCCCTCTCCCCGGACCCTCTCCCCCGGTTTTCGGTCCTCGGTGTCAATGGGCATCGAAAACGGCACACTTTCGGGCATTGAAAATGGCACAC
>JAPPGI010000117.1 GCA_028874985.1 Gemmatimonadota bacterium
GCACCTTCAAGTTAAGGCTTCACGGCCCTTCTGTCAACCCAACGCTATAATCCCCTATCGAATGACCGCGGGAGCGAACTGCCTGGGCGCCACGCGATAGCGGTCCGCCACGAGATGAAGCACGTCGTCGAGCTCCCGCGGCATCCGGACGCTCATCACCTCCCGTTTCCTCGCCTCCCTCGCTGCTTTCAGTTTCGGCGTCGATTGGGCAGGCACCGTCAGAACTTCTCCGGTCTCGGTATCCACGCCGACGAGGACGTTGCCGACCGTGGCCCTCGACTTCTCGAGTTCGACCGTTCGGTACTCGTAGACGATCTCGACCCGCCCGCGTTCCGGCGCCAGAGCGTACCCGCGATCTCCCTCCCGCAAGATCTTCATCTCAGTTCCCTGCTCGATGAACGCTTATGAACACCGCTTTCCGGTCGTCCCCGTCGGTCTCCACGAAATACACCTTGATGTACCACCGTTGCTCCCGAACCGTTGGCGTAAACGTATGCACCACCACGGATTGATCCCAGTGGTGGGGCGATTCCCCGTAGTCTTCGGAGCGCGTCTTGAGCACGAGTGCCGCAACCTCGTTCGCATCGACATCGCCGACCGCCAGTAGGTTCTTCTCCGCGAGGGCCTCGCGAGCCTGGTGCTCGAAGTTCCCATCGCGAAGAGCCGCCACGACCGCTGGCTTCGCCTCCGAAAAACCCCATGTGGAATGGTACTACATTCGCAGTACACAGGCAAGGAGATCCCTCACGCCGGTCAGCCAACCGGAACGTCCCGCCGCGCCACCGTCACGATCGCCGACGCCCCTGCAATCGCCCTCGCCGCCTGCCGCGCCCCGAAACCCGCCGCCGGGGTCCACGCCTCCAATCCATTGGGATACCGTGTGGGGATGTTGGTAGAGGTCGAGTTCGCGGGCATCATCCAGCAGCTCGTCAAGTTCCGGAATCCGCGGGTCCAGCCGCTCGATCAGATTCCGGACGCTGTGGCCCAGCACCGCCCGTGCACCGCGGGCGTAGTGGACCGCTTTCACCGCCTTCTCGGCCGCCTGCTGCGATGAGAAACACGCATGGGAACGGAATCCCCCCTCCTCGGCGTGCCGCGCGTGACGCAGGTCATCCAACGCGGCATCGAGCCACCGATCCGCATGGAGCTCAGCAGTCATCGGTTCCCCGCAGGATCTCGAGATCGAGATCGGAGAACCCGTCCGCCTGACCGCGGGCCCAGGAGCCGAAGACGACGGCGCGCTTCACGCCCGCTCTGCGCAGAACCGGCCCGGCACGCTGACGCATCTCCTCGAAGGTGCAGGGTGCGGGAGCGGAGATCACGGTGACTTCCGACATTCCTGGTCGTCTTCCGGTGGAGTGATGCGGCGGAGCGGCTCTGGTTGCTGATCCGGGATTCTACAGGGAGAACGCTAGCCTTCGAGATCTCCAATATCCAGCGCGATGACGGCGCCCCTCATCCCCCCGTCCCCATCACCTCCTCCACCCCACCCTCGGCCATCCTCTCCAGGTCGTCCTGGTACTTGAGCAGCACGCCCAGCGTCCGGTGCGCCGTCTCCCGGTCCAGCCTGTGCCGGTCCAGCGCCATCAACGCCCGCGTCCAGTCCAGCGTCTCAGCTACCCCCGGCCGCTTGAACAGATCCAGCTCGCGCACCTTCTGGACGAACGCGACCACCTGGACGCTCAGGCGCTCCGGGGCGTCCGGTACCCGTGACGCCAGAATCTCCAGCTCGCGCGCGGCGGTGGGGTAGTCGATCCAGTGATAGATGCAGCGGCGCTTCAGCGCGTCGTGGATCTCGCGCGTCCGGTTCGAGGTGATGACGACATGGGGCGGCTCGGCGGCGGTCACCGTGCCGAGCTCCGGGATGGTGATCTGGAAGTCGGAGAGGACCTCCAGGAGATAGGCCTCGAAGGGCTCGTCGGTGCGGTCGAGCTCGTCGATCAGGAGGACGGGGGCGACCCCATCCGGCGGATCGAGTGCCGAGAGCAGCGGGCGGCGAATGAGGAAGTCCTCGGAGAAGACGTCCCGGGCGAGGCCGGCGGTGCGCGGCTCGCTCTCCGTCCCCCCCTCCGCCGCCCGGATATGGATCATCTGCTTCGCGTAGTTCCACTCGTACGCGGCCGACGCCAGATCCAGCCCCTCGTAGCACTGGAGCCGAATCAACGGCCGCCCCAGCCCCGCGGCCAGCGCCTTCGCCACCTCGGTCTTCCCCACCCCCGCCTCACCCTCGAGCAACAGCGGCCGCCCCAGCTCCAAAGACAGGAAGAGCGCGGTCCCGAGACCCTCGTCCGCCACGTAGCCCTGGCCCCGCAACATCGCCACCGCGTCGTCTACGGACCCTGGAGGCGGCCTGGGAGTCATTGAGCGAGAACCCACGTCGCCCTCATTGAACCCGCCGCGGGGCGCGACCCGGCCGTGGGGTTTGCCGGCGACCGGTCACCTCACTCCCCCGCACCCCGGCAGGCTCCCGCCAGGCTCGCACCCGGCACTCGTTTCGACGCGAAGTCCCGCGGCGCCCCCTACCCGCAGGCCGCCACCGCCCGTTTCGCCATCACCGCCACCAGGTGCGCCCGGTACTGGGCCCCTGCCGCCGTATCCGACAGCATCCCGTCGCTGGACACGGCGATCCCGGCCACCGCCTCGGCACTGAACGACTCCCCCAACGCGGCCTCCATCTCGCCCACCCGGAACACGCCGTCACCCGACGCCCCCGTCACCGCCACCCTAACCCCGGCGGGCCCCTGCGCGACCATCACCCCCGCAATCGCGTACTTCGACGCGGGATTCGCGAACTTGGCGTAGGACGCGCGCGACGGCACCGGGAACCGCACCGCCGTGATAACCTCGTCGTCCTCGAGCGGCGTCATGAACATGCCCTGGAAGAAGTCGTCGGAGTGGATCTCGCGGCGGTCGGTCACGATCGTGGCCCCCAGCGCCACACACGCGGCCGGGTAATCCGCGGCCGGGTCGTTGTGCGCCACCGACCCCCCGATCGTGCCCGCGTTCCTGACCTGCGCGTCCCCGATCCCGTCGGCCATCGCGGTCAGCGCCGGAATTCTCGCCTGCACGATCGCCGATCCGGCCACCTGCGCGTGGGTGCACATCGCCCCCACCGTGACCGAGTCGCCGCCGTCGGCGATGTCGGCCAGCCCGGGCACGCCCGCCAGCGACACGAGGTCGGTCGGCGCCGCCAGGTTAAGCTTCATGACCGGCAGCAGGCTGTGCCCGCCCGCGATCACCTTCGCCCCTTCGGCGCCCAGTGCGGCGAGCGCCTCGTTCAACGTCGTCGGTGCGTGGTATGTGAAATCGTTCACAATCTCGTCTCCGTTTCGGGTCTAGCCCTGGGCCTGCCGGATCGCCTGCCACACCCGCTGCGAGGTGGCCGGCATCGCCATGTCGTTCACTCCGAGGGGACGCAGCGCGTCGATCACCGCGTTGATCACCGCCGGGGGAATACCGATCGACCCCACCTCCCCCACCCCCTTCACGCCCAGCGGGTTGTGGGTGCAGAGCGTCGTGTTGTGGTTGATGCTGAAGTTCGGCAGGTCCGCCGCGCGGGGCATCGTGTAGTCCAGGTACGACCCCGTGGCGAGCTGCCCGTCGTCCTGGTAGACGCACTCTTCCATGAGCGCCTGACCGATCCCGTGCGCGAGCCCGCCGTGCAACTGGCCGGCCACGATCATCGGGTTGATGACCCGCCCGACATCGTCCGCGCCGGTCACCGCGACCAGCTCCACCTCGCCCGTCTCCGGATCCACCTCGACCTCGGCCACGTGCGTGCCCGCCGGGAAGGTGAAGTTGAGGGGATCGTAGAAGGCGGTCTCCTCGAGCCCCGGCTCCAGTCCCTCGGGATAGTTGTGCGGCACGTAGGCCGTCAGCGCCACCTCGCCGAGCGATGTCGACCGGTCCGTCCCGGCCACCGTGAAGGACCCGTTCTCGAACTCGATGTCCTCGACCGAAGCCTCCAGCAGGTGCGCGGCGATCTTCCTGCCCTTCTCGATCACCTTCTCGACCGCCAGGTAGATAGCCGTCCCGCCCACAGCCAGCGAGCGCGAACCGTACGTCCCCATCCCGAAGGGGATCTTCGCCGAGTCCCCGTGCACCACGTCGACCGCGTCGAAGTCGACCCCGAGCATGTCGGAGACGATCTGCGCGAAGGTCGTCTCGTGGCCCTGGCCGTGGCTGTGCGTCCCGGTGAAGACCGAGACCGAGCCCGTCGGGTGGACGCGCACGCTGCCCGACTCGTAGAGCCCGGCGCGGGCCCCCAGCGACCCCACCACCGCCGACGGCGCGATCCCGCACGCCTCGATGAAGGTCGAGATCCCGATCCCGCGCAGCTTGCCGCGCGCCGCCGACTCCGCGCGCCTTGCCTCGAAACCCGCCCAGTCCGACGCGTCGAGCGCCAGGTCCAGCGTGGCGTCGTAGTCGCCCTGGTCGTACTGCAGCGCGACCGGCGTCTGGTACGGGAACTCGCGGACGAAGTTCTTGCGGCGAATCTCGACCCGGTCCATCCCGAGCTCGTGCGCGGCCTTGTCGACCAGCCGCTCGAGCAGGTACGTCGCCTCGGGCCGTCCCGCGCCGCGCAGCGCATCGACCGGCACCGTGTTGGTGAAGAACGATTTGACCTCGCAGTAGACGGCCGGCGTGGTGTACGGTCCCGCGAAGAGGATGCCGTAAAGGTAAGTCGGAACACAGGTTGCGAAGGTGGAGAGATACGCGCCCAGGTTGGCCTTGGTGGTGACGTGGAGTCCCAGGAACTTGCCGTCCGCGTCCAGCGCGAGCTTCGCCGTGCTGATGTGGTCGCGGCCGTGCGTGTCCGACTTGAAGGCGTCGATGCGCTCGCAGGTCCACTTGACGGGCCGGCCCAGCCGTCCGGCGGTCCAGGTCAGGATCGCCTCTTCCGCGTAGTGCGGGATCTTCGAACCGAAGCCGCCGCCCACGTCGGGCGCCACGATCCGCAGCTTGTGCTCGGGCAGTCCGAGGACGAAAGCGCCCAGCAGCAGGCGGACCAGGTGGGGGTTCTGGCTCGTCGTGTAGAGTGTGTACTCGCTGGTCGCCGGGTCGAAGTTCGCGATGGCCGCGCGGGGCTCGATCGCGTTGGGGACCAGGCGGTTGTTGACCACGTCGATCGAGACGACATGGGCCGCGTTCTCGAAGGCGGCGTCGGTGGCGGCCCTGTCGCCCACCTCCCAGTCGTAGCAGACGTTGCCGGGCGCCTCGTCGAAGACCTGCGCCGCGCCGTTCGCCTCGGCGGCCTCGATGGAGGCCACGGCCGGGAGATCCCGGTAGTCCACGTCGACGAGGTTGGCGGCTTCCTTCGCCTGTTCCCTCGTCTCGGCGACGACGATCGCCACGCAGTCGCCCACATACCGCACCTTGCCCAGCGCGAGGGCCGGATGCGCGGGTTCGACCATGGGCGACCCGTCCTTGCTGTGGATCAGCCACCCCGTCGGGATGCCGCCCACGCCCTCCATGTCCTTGCCCGTGAAGACCGCGTGGACGCCGGGCGCCGCCATGGCCGCGCTGGTGTCGATCCCGCCGATGTCGGCGTGCGCGACGGGCGAGCGCAGGATGTGGCCGTAGAGCTGCCCGGGCAGATTGATGTCGTCGGTGTAACGGCCGCGGCCGGTGAGGAAGCGGGTGTCTTCCTTCCGCTTGACCGAGGCGCCGATTCCCGTGCCGTTGCCGCTCATGATCCGCCTCCCATGGCCTGGGCGCCCGCCCGGACGGCCTTGACGATGTTGTGGTAACCGGTGCAGCGGCAGAGGTTGCCCTCCAGCCACTCTCGCACTTCGTGCTCGCTGGGGTCCGGGTTCCGGTTGGCCAGGTCGACCGCGCTCATCACCATGCCGGGCGTGCAGAAGCCGCACTGGAGCCCGTGGTGCTCGCGGAAGGCCTCCTGCATGGGGTGGAGCTCGGCGCCGTTCGCGAGGCCCTCGATCGTGGTGACGTCCGCGCCGTCCGCCTGAACCGCCAGACAGGTGCAGCTCTTGACGGACGTGCCGTTGACGTGGACCACGCACGCGCCGCACTGGCTCGTGTCGCAGCCCACGTGGGTTCCGGTGAGGCCGAGATTTTCGCGCAGGAACTCGACGAGGAGGGTCCGGCCCTCGACGGTCCCCGAGCGCTCCATCCCGTTCACGGTCATCGTGACGGTTGGCATGGGCGTCTCCTGGTGGGAGGGGTGGGTGCTCAGATGAGTGCCCGGGGGCGCACCGCGGCCGCCGACGCCTCGCGTCAATGTGATCGGGTGCCCGCGCCTGGTGTGGGGACCGGGTACGCCGCCCAGGTGTGGAGGGACAGAATGGGGTGGGGGGCGGGGGGGCGCAAGGAGATTCCGCTTTGAGCGCCTAACGCACGATCTCCCACCGCACTTGACATGGTGACTTGGTGTATTGACGATATAGTGACCTGATGCCTACTGTCTATCACAGGAGACCGCACTTAATGCCACGCCTCACGATCAGCCTGACGGATCGTACGCACCGCGCGCTCAAGGAGGCGGCCGTGCGACAGGGCCGCTCCATGGGCTCCCTCATTGAAGAGAGCCTGGAACTGCGGGGGATCCTCCCCACTGATACCGCCCGGGAGATCGTCGCCCGAGCCCGTTCCAGCGCCGGACTGAACGATGACGAGGCGATGGCCATCGCAGTGCGGGAGACCAGGCTCCACCGGGCAGGGCGGGACGGTTGACCCGAACTGTCTTTGTGGTGGACACCAACGTAGTCGTGTCTGGAATCGTGGGTGCCGACCCGACGAGTCCCCCGGCTCGGATTCTCGACGCCATGGCTGACGGACGCCTCGTCTACCTGATGTCGGGCTCCCTCTTCGCCGAGTACTCGGAGGTCCTGTGTCGCCCTGCCATTGCGCGGCTTCACCGGCTGGCCGACGACGAGGTCGACCGGCTGCTGACGGTCCTCGCGGCGAACGCGATGTGGCGCGAGCCCGGCACCACGGCTTCCGCTCCGGACGCTGGCGACAACCACCTTTGGGCACTTCTCGCAAGCTGGCCCGAAAGCCGTCTAATCACCGGCGATCGGCGCCTCCTGGACGATCCTCCCGGCCCCGGGGCGGTTCTGACGCCCTGTGAGGTGAGCGGTCTATTCGAATCGAACTGATCGCACAGGGGGTCACGCCGACCCGCCGACACCCACGGTATCGGCCCTCAGTTCCTGAATGGTGGTCCGTCCAGCTCGCGTTGTTCAGCGCCGGAACTCCCGCACCGGTCGCGCCGGAGCGGGCTCCATTCCCAGACGCGCGTGCCAGTAGGCCCACGAGCGAGCGTCGAAGATTCCGGGGAGCGCGTCTCGCAGTGCCCGGCGGAAGTCGTTGTCGTCGAATCGCTGCTGCGCCACGTTGAGATCCTCGGCGGTGCCGTACACCATGAGGTGGTTGAGGAAGAAGATGTCGTTGGCGAGCGTCGCTTCCGGCGGCTTGAACCACACCACGCGCTTGGCGAGCGCCTGGAGCTCCGGGGAGTGGGGTGGCTGTGTGGGGGTCGCTGGACTCATGGCTGACGAGGTCGTTGCGCGGGAGTGGACGGTGCGAGTCCCTGATGTGGTTCGTAACGTGGGATCGAACCCGGATCCAGCGTGGCCGAGGCATGCGAGAGTCGCTTCCGAACCGCAGCCGGGAGTTCCGGTAGATCGCCGTCATCGAAATACGTCAGCGCCTTGAGGGTCAGCATCGCGTTGTAGCGTTCACCGTGGATCGCCGTCGCCGCGCCGAGCATGGTAGCGAGGGGAACGCCCCCCAACCTCATTAGCGCGTCAATGTCGATGTAGTCCTTGGCGAGCGCGCGACTCTGCACCACCTGGGCCTTGGTGCCGCCGAGGTCCCGTAGCGAGGCAACCAGGATCCCGGCGCCGTCGGCCGTCTCGGGCGACTGGACGCGACTGAGCGACAGGCCCCCGAAGAAGGACACGCGCACTGCTCCGCGGCGATCGACCACACATGTCAGTGTGTCGCGCGCCCGCTGAACCACGGTCGCGTCCTCCAGGTATGGGATCTCGGCCAACAGGGCGTCGCCATCGAAGGGCTCCGAGGAAAAGAAGTCGAAGTCCTCCGACTCTCGGTGGGCAAGCCGCAACGCGATGGCGGTTCCGCCGTAAAGCACGAAACGACGAGGGGTCGCTCGCAACTCGGGCCACAGACGGTGCTGGGGCGGTGGTAGGGCGTCCAGACGCGGGTTCATCGTGTCTCCTGAGTCGGCCTTCGGGAACACCTCGTAATCTATGCCCGGGAGGCCGCTGGTGCGCGGAGGAGGAGGAAACCGTTACCCGGAACATGCCCCCTGAACGGCGGGACCCGACAGGAGCGCACCAAACTCAGTTGCCTCTGTCCACCTGATCCACCAGGACTACCGCGACCGCGGGCGTACGGCCTTCATCCGCTTCTACCGTGACCGGACGGTGTTCTGGAACCCGGGGGACGCCGGCGCTCCGACTGGCGAGCTGCTCATCCGGACGGTGAAGGAGGTGCGCAATCCGTTGATCGCGGCAGCGTTCCGCGGCATCGGCCTCGCCCGGCAGGCGGGCAGCGGAATCCGGGCAATCTTCCGCGACTGGCAGCGTCTCGGCCACGCCCCTCCCGTGATCCGCAGCGACGAAGTGCGAAACGAGTTCGAGTTGACGCTGCTGGGGAGGGCGACGCTGGTTGGGGAGCGAAGGCCGACCAGAGGTACGTGCTGACGGAGGCGGGGGTCGCGGTGAGGGGGCGGTGGGGGGTGGGGTGAGGGGCCGGTGATCTCGCTCTGCAGTCCTTGACACCCCGCGAAGTCATGTCATACTTGCCGTGAAGGGGGCCGAGGCGGGACCGCAGTGTTTCAGGGAGCGAGAGGAATGATTCGAGCGCTGGAGGTCAAGGCGCGTAAGGGGCTGAGAATCTGGCTCAGGTTCTCCGACGGGTCTGCGGGCGAGGTCGACCTTTCGGATCTCGCCGGCCGGGGTGTGTTCCGGGCCTGGGACTGCGGAGGAGTCTTCGAGAGGGTTCATGTCGCTCCCCACGGTGCGGTCGCTTGGAACGACGAAATCGAGCTCTGTGCCGACTCCCTCTACCTGGAATTGACGCGCAAGTCGGCGGAGGAGGTGTTCCCGGGGCTTCGCACCGGGAGCTGATGTGCCCGAGGTTAGCCGCTTCTACGGAATCGTTATCCGAATGTTCTTCCGGGAGTACGGCCCACCGCACTTCCATGCGGAATACGGTGGTCAGCAGGCAGTCGTGGGCATCGAAGACCTTGCGGTGCTGAGGGTCGGCTTCCGCCGCGCGCGTTGGGAATCGTGAAGGAGTGGGCGTCGCTCCACCAAGGGGAGTTGAGGATGGCCTGGGACCGTGCCAGACGCCAGGAGGCTCCCGGAAAGATCGCCCCGCTGGAGTAGCCCGAATCACCAGGCGGGTCAACGCTCTGTGCTGGCGTGTTTCAAGGCTCCGGGGAAGAGTCAACGCCAATTTGGCGTGAGGACTTGGCCCGACAGAACCGCGCACGGGTCTCCGCCTCGAGGCGGGCATCGATCCGGCTCCGGGCCAGATGCGCGAAGAAGCGGTCGCCATCCAAGTGCGTATCGACTTGCGGCCTGTCCGCACAGTCGATGTAGACCGATCCGCCCTCGATCCTCAACTGGTACGCCCCCGCATCGAACGACACCGTGAACCTGTAGCAATCGCTCCATCCGAGCTTGATTGCGAGCCGAAGCGCTGCCTCCTCTTCAGCCGGACCCCAGTTGCCGGGATTGCTGAAGATCTCCCGCAAGGGCCGTACCCTGGGCGGCGCGCTCCCGAGATCGCATCCCGATCCGTCGAGCCGGTGTGCCAGCGCGGCCATTCGATGCGTGACCGTGTTCGCGAACTCCGGACTTCCCCTGAGGCCGAGAGGGAGCTTCAGCCACCCGTCCCGGGCCCCGAACAGGATGGCGGCGGCCAGCCGGTCCCGCTCTTTCAAGTGTTCATGGTAGTCACGAATCAGCTCGAACAGTTCCTGACTCTTCCCTCGCAGGAGAAAGAGAATCGCCGCTCGGCCGGTCGGCGTCGGATGTCTGACGAGCATCCTGCTCACCGTGTCGCCACCGAGACCTCCGCCCAAGGAATCGAGCGTCGAGACCACGGCACGCGCCCTCGTCCGAAGTTCACCCTCCATGGCCTCGGCCGCATCCCGATAGAAGGTGGCCAAGGCATCGTTGGCGCTATTGTGGCCACCCATTTCCCGGTATCGTACGACGCAGTCGACAGCGCCCCAGAAGAGATCCTGTCCCGTGCGGGGAGTCATCTCCGTTCCCGTCCCGCGTTTCCTGCCGATCCAGTCCGGAAGCACACGAAGAATGGCGTCGTCCGGCGGAACCGACGACGAATCGAATGCGCATCGAGCAGTCTCAAGCGAGAGTTCGCCCGTGTTGGCGAGCTGATTGAGGATGGCCATTACGCCGCCGGCCGCCTGGGCGGCCCCGAGCGCCACCGACCGTTTGGCGGGACCGTCCGGTGGCGGCCACGCGTGATCAGACAATGAGTCGAAGCGGGCCTGATCGGCCTTCAGGTCGAGCCCATCGAACGAGACATTCCCGAAGTCACTGGCATCCCCTTCAATGGCTCGCTGCTCCTCGACCGACCGAACGACGACGGACCGGATACGGCTCACCGGCAGGGGCGCTGGGAAGAGCAGGAGCGACTCTTCGGGGGCCACGCCATTCTCGAGACGCCGCTCGATCCAGCCGTCCGGGCCGCGAGCCTGCACCGTCCCGCCCAGATCGCTGAGGTCGACTTCGACGAGGACGGGCCTCAGATGCCGAGCCTCGCCCGTCGACTCTTCGACCGCACCCGAAGGTGTACTTGGGGCGCTGCCCTCGGGGCCGACGAAGAAGGGAAGCCAGCCCGGAAACGCGGAAAGGGTGTCGTTGTAGTGCTTGCCTCCGAATCCGGAGGGCGGCATGAGCAGGCCGGCGGCCAGCATGTACATGAGGTTTCGGTCGTTCGTCGCCAGAACGCCGGTCTCGGGAGTGGAGAGCGGCGTTGGTTGCGGGGCTGTCGCTGGCTCTGGGGTCTCTTGGGCTGTCTGGGGTGGCTGGGTGAAGAGGTCCGGCGAACAACCATCCCCGGACTCCGGAGCCGGGTCCGTCGCAACGCCCTCAGTTTCCGTCTGCCCCTTCGGGATGGCCTCGCTTTCCCAGGCCTGCTTGACCCATTTCCGGATCGTCGACTCCGCAGGCCCATGTTCGCGGGCCAGGGACCCCACACTGCGCCCGTCTCTCGCCAGCCTGACGATCTTCTCCTTCAACTCGCGCGAGTATCGCATTGCTTACCTCCTTTGGATTGGCCCAAGAAGAAGACGTCCGCTCGTTGCGTGGCGACTTCCTCCCTCCGGTCGCCTGCTCATCTCCTCGCCTGCCCATCCCGGCGGGTCAGATCCTCACGTCGAAGAATGCTTGGGTCCTTCGGCAGGATTCGTTCGATTGCTCCGCTGCCGCCACTGTTCATAAACATGACGACCCGCTGACGTGCCCGTGAGACCATGACATAGAAGAGCTTCCGGGTCCGGTCCGAATCCGCGACACGGTGCTGGTCGACGTCGGCGAGAACGACCGTGTCGAATTCAAGACCCTTGCACGCCTGCGCATTGATCACGAGGATGCCGCCCTGATCGAAGCGAACATCGGGTCGGCGTTCACTGTGAAATGTCTGGATGTCGGGCGTTCCGTTGTCGAGCGTCAAGGTGCTCTCCTTGGACCTGATCTCGTCGAAGTAGCGCTTCCTGACCTTGTTGTTCGGCGCGATGACGCCGATCAGCCGCCTGGGGTCCTGATCCCAATGGGTCAGTATGCTCTGCGCGACCCTGGGCATCGTGGCGTCGCCCATGTAGTAGAGGCGGGGTGTATGGATCGTGTTGGTTGCGGGTGGAAGGTCGGGAGGTGGGCTCGCCGGGTCGCCTGTGTAGAATTCGCGCGCTAGGCGGGCGATCAGGCGGTCGTTGCGATGGTTGTAGGTCAGCTCGATCACGTCATCTCCGTCGACACAGAGCTGGTCCTTCAGTTCCTTGAGGCTGGAGTTTTCGTCTTCCTTGATCTGCTGGTTCTGGTCGGCGGCGACGAAGATGTCCTCGAACCCGAGCTGGTTCAGGGAGTCGTAGAAATCCGGGGGCATGTCCTGACCCTCATCGATCACGAGCAGGGGGACGCGCTGGGGCCGCTTGCCCGCCGGAAGCGATCCCACCTGTCTCCGGACCCCCTCCCAGTCAATGGGCTTCCACGTTTCGCCCTCTGGCGGTGGACGGGTCGGCACACCCCTCCCGAAGATCTCTCGGAACAGGCACCAGAACCACGAGTTCCACGTCTCGGCGCGGAACTGGCCCTTGAACAGCGAGACACTCGCCCGGTGCAGGAGGTGATTCCAGACCAGGAACATGTAGTCGTCCCCCTCCCGGCCATGACGGCGCGCCCTCAGGAGGCAGACGACCGTCTTGCCCGTTCCGGGTCCGCCGATGACCAGATGCCGGCCGTGGGCAGGCAGGGCCAGCACCTCGTCCTGCTCCTTCGTGAGGTCGTCGATTCCCGGCAGCTCCCACCGGCGCGTCCACCTGGTCATTGCCCCGAACTCCGCGCTGCCAGATCCCACAAAGATCTTAGCCCTTCACCGTCCCCGGCGACGAACACCCGGTCGAGCAGCCTGTTGCCGCAGATGCAGCTCGGTTCCGGCACGAGCGCGCAGGCATGGCAGGCGGCGCTGTTGAGCAGGTCCGGACCGTGACCCTCCTGCTCGCCGCACACGGGGTCGAACGAGCACCATGAGGCGTCTTCGACTGCACCGGTCAGGAGAGGGAGGAAGCGATCGGGCCGCGCCATGTCCATCAGCCCACCGAGCGAGCCGTGGGCGTCCGCGACCGCGACGTAGACGAGGACGCCCGCCATCGCTTCGTCGCCGTCCACGCCGCTGGCGCAGTAGATACGCTCCTTCAGGGAGGCTGCCGGGTATCCGGCCTCGGCCTCCAGGCGTCGAACGACGAGGTGTGCGAGGGTGTGACAGAAGAGGAAGCGCGGCGAGAGGGCTCTGCTGACCGCTCTGGGCAGATGGACCGCCTCCGCGCGCATAGCGGCCTTGGCCGCGCGCGCAAGTGCCGAGGATTGGGCTTCCCACCCGGCTAGGAGCTCCTCCTTCAGCGCGAAGAACAACCCTTCACCCCAGAGCTCCAGCGCGGGGAGCCAGTCGCTCTCTCCCACGATGTCCGGCGGCGTCGGAGACCGGCCCCGTCCGGGTTCGGCCTGCCCGCGCCGGAAACCCGTGAAGACCATGATCTCCTTCAGCCGATGCACGGCCACCACCTTCTCCACGGCGGCGGCGACCCCGGCGGACAGGCCCGCGCGAGAGTCGGCGAGATCCCGCCACGCTTCGGTGTGGTGCTCGGTGACGAAGTCCTCGTCGGAGCGAAGATCCGGGATCGGCTGGGTGAGTGCGGCGTATTCGAGCTGCTCGAGGTCCCCCGGCGGCAGGTGCTGGACAAGTTCGCCGCGCTCGATCTTCGCGAATGCCTTCTCCACCGCCTCCGGAGTCGTCCGGTACTTGGTCGCCAGTGTCCGGTACCGGCTTTGCATGGCATAGCTGTTCAGCGCGGTCCGGATCAACTCCTGGTCGGCGGAGCTGCTGTACAGTCGGTCGACGACGCTGCCGCGCCGGATCCGGGACTCGGGCGGGATGACCAGGGCGGTCCTGCATTCCGCGAAATGGACGCGAACATCGTTGACGCCGATCAGCAGGCCGGGCTGCGATGGTGGCTCTGGTGGCGGCTCACTGACCCAAGGTTGCTGCCGAGTGTGTTCGCCGTAAGGGAATCGGTCGGGGAGGCGGGTGTCCGTCCCGCAACGCGAGCAGAGCACGCGCCACCGGCCTTGCCTGTTTTGGACTTTGAGGTAGGCGGTCTTCCGGTCCGGCCTGCAACCGTCTGATCGGGGGTGCCTGGCGTTGTGATGGGCAATATGGTGCCAAGGCACGTCCGCCAGATAGCCGTCCTCGTGCACCAGGACCCACGGCACCTGCTCGAGGCGGCCGTCGCAGCGCGATCGCCCCCGCTTCGATTCGCCGGTCCTTCGGCAGCGCAAGGTCCTCGGCGAAGCGGTAGTTCGGCGCTCACCCGCGCCTTCCGGGTCGCCGCCATCCTGCCGTTTCCATGGTTCATGGTGGAGGAGGCCGCAGAGATTGCAACGCGTCCAGCGGGGGAAGCGTCGGGCCGGAACCCAATCCTCGATCCGATCCCCTTGCTGCTTCTTCACGGGCGGTCGGCAGAGCCTCATATCTCCCAGCTCCAGCGCCCTCCTCACGAGTTCGACGTACCTGATCTCGCGATCGTAGGGGCTCGTGCGCGGGCCATCCCAGTGGCGGGTGTCCCGGACCACCATCAGCGTCTGGTCGTGACGCACGATCGCTCCGACCGAACAGTCCCTGAGCAGATGTGACAGTCGGATGTCGACGAAGGTCCCCCGAGGCGTCATCGCACCGCATCACCCATCTTCAGCACCGCAGGCTGATCGACGTTCCGCATGGAGTGCAGGGTCATCCAGAGTCCGGGAGCGCCGATTCCGTCCCCGTGGCTGTAGAGCAGCCGACCGTACGCCTTGTCGCGGGCCTGATAGTGCAGGGCCCGACGGTCGTCCCGGCAACGCCGGGCCTCGTTGCGCCACTCCGTGACAAGGTCGTCGAGGTGTGCCTCGGCCTCGTCCGCCTTCTCCGGGCACGCCCGACGGATACGCTCCTTGAGCGCGGACACAACGGTACCGACATCTGCGGCCTCGCGGTCGAAGCACCGTGCGGCCCTATCCCGATTGAGTCGGCCAAGGGAGTGACGAACCGCGATGACCAAGGCGGCATGGAGCGCCCTTCTCCGCACCTGGAACGTGTACGGCGTCACGCTGCTCGGCTCGACGAAGCGGTAGAACGACTCGTGGTACGGCCGGAACCTCTCGTAGTGGGAAAGGCTCCGAGCCTGGTGCCGGTAGTAGTTCGCCACGACGATGCCCGGCGCTTCGCCCCGGCCCACCCGGCTCGTCGCCTGAACGTACTCGCCCGTGGTGAGCGGCTGTCCGTTGACCACCATCACGGCGAGACGGGGGACGTCGAGCCCGACCGACACCATGTTGGTGGCCAGCACGGCGTCGATGCATCGCTCGGAGCCCCGGGGTTCGCCAAGACGTTCGAAGGTGTCGGCGATCTCTTCGGCCGTGTGCCGGCTCCACAGCTGGCGCATCCGCGTATCGCGAAAGCGGCGGCGCAGTTCCTTGGCGTTGGAATCCCATTTGCCCGCAGCCGAATCGCGTGCGGCTTCGTGCTCTCCGGCGGCGGCCCTGCGCTCCTCTTCGTACTCGCCGATCAGCCATTCGCCGAATTCGCGGACATCGGATTGAAGCGCGTTGCTGCTCTGGGCGACCCCGCGCAGGGTCCCGTGGTAGATGACGCTCGTCCACCACGCCTCGAGCAGGTCCTGCCGGTCCTGGTCGTCGCGGAATACGATCAGCGGCGCGGAAAGGAGAGACGCGGCGAGTGGCGCAAGGCTCTCGTGCTGGTTCTTCGTCGGAGCAAGGCATCCGACGTACAGCCGGCCCGGACGGGTCCGGTCGATGTGCGCGAACCACGAGTCGTCCCAGGACAGGCCGGGGGGCGGAAAGACGGCCACCTCCCGCCCGTAGAGAGCCCGTACCTGCTCCCGGGCCATGCGGGTCGTGGCGGTGGACGCGATGTACTTGGGCGCCACTCCGCGGCAGCGGATGACGGTCTCGACTCCCGCCTCGTAGAGCCCGGCGACGGAACCGAGCGGCCCGGAGACGAGGTGCAGTTCGTCCTGCAGCACCAGGTCGGGCGGACGGCGGCCTCGGTCGGCGCCGAAGAACGCACGCGCCCGTTCCTCCCAGGCGAGGCGCGCAAACTTGTCGATCGTGGCGATCAGGAGCGAAGGGGGGCGCCGGTAGAGCGACTCATCGACCACGCGGCACGGCAGGGGCGACTCGCTCAGGCCGAGCTCGCATTGCCGGTTCGCGCAATGGAACTGGAAGTCGTCGAGGCGGACCTTGTACCCTCGGTCGCTGTCGAACGGTTCCCGGCACCACGGACAGCGGGCGAGGAGCAGGCTGTTTCGGGCCTTCGCATCCGCTTCACCGCCCTCGCTGGCCGCTTGAATCTCGCGCACGCGCCGGTCCGCATCCTCGATGGTGTTGGGGCAGACGCCGCTTCCCACCCAGATGCCGACGCTGAAAGGCTCTTCACCGAGCCGCCCATCGGCCCGGGCATCGCGACGCCTGGTCAGTTCCAGCGCGCAGATGAGACCGGCGGCCCGCTCGAACTGTTGCCGGGTGAGCAGCCGCAGGGTGTAGCGCATGAACACCGCCGTGCCGCCTCCGCTCGCGCCGTGATGAAGGCGTCGCCACACCAGCAGGAACGCGATCAGCCCGAGGTACGCCTCCGTCTTGCCGCCGCCGGTCTGGAACCAGATCAGGTCCAGAGTTTCGCGGTTCGGGTCGTCCTCGCAAATGGTGGAAGCGATGCTGGCGAGCAGGAATCCGAGTTGGAACGGCCGCCAGCTGCAAGGGGTGTCGCGTGTGGCGCGGAGGTGCTCCATCTGGTGGAGCATCGCCCGGTTGGCAAGGCGGAAGGCCAGTGCCGCATCCTGGTCGCGGGCGAGCAGCGCAACGCCGTCGCGCATCCTGTCCTCGGCGTTCACCATGCGTGCAGTGATTCGTCCGGCCGCCTTCCTGTCCTGTCGCCCCTCTAGCCGGCGTGCATCGTCGCGGCGGTCCTGCACCCAGTCTCCGTACTCATCGACGAAGGCCCGGAGCCGATCGAGTGGCAGGCGGTCCCCCGATAGGCGTGCCATTTCGAGCACCTTGGCATCGCCCCTGGGCGCGACGCTCACAATTGGCGTCTCGGCTCGGGGTAGGAAATCGGACCGGATGCGAGTCGGCGCCCCGGGTGCCACATCCCAGTTGACCGCCGCACCATGGCCGACGGCGAAGATGCACCGATCACGGTACTGAAGCTCAAGTTCACGCTCCTCGTCGCTCAGCAGGGTGGGATCGACGCGCGGATAGTCGACGACCTCGCCCCGCTCGACCAAACACTCGAGCCGGACCTCGAACAGCGAACTCTCGACGCGCTCGGCGGCACGGCGCCGGGGATTCCTGTCCCATTCGACGGTCTGCCGGTTGAACAGGGTGAGCGTCAGGATCCTCTCGCTGCCGTGCGGTCGCACGCGCAGGTCGATACCTGAACGGTCCCGCCAGATCTTCCTCGATTCGTGGCTTCCGACCGGGAAGGACATCGTTTCCGGCCGGAGCTCGGTTCGCTTGTAGCGCATCGGCTGGAAGCGGCCCGCGGGATCCCTGCCCCCGGTCCGGCGTTCACGCGCATCGCCTTCGCCATCCTCGCGCGAGACCACGTATCTGGCCGCCGAGACCTCGATGCGCAGACGCGCCTCGCCGCGCACGCAGAACGAAAAGCCGACCGACGAGGGTGGCACGTAGCGGCGGCGCCGTACCGGGGCCGCCTTCTCCTGCGAGGATCCCGGTTCACCGTCGCGTGGCAGTCTCCTTCATCATCGTCATCCTGCCAGCCGTCGCCGGGAAAGGGCCGATCGGACGAGACCTCCGACGCCGGGTCGATCCCCCGCTCCTCCGATTCCAGCGGATGGAGCACGCCGACCGGATATCGTTCCAGCGGCGACCTGTCCATCTCGTGTCTGTTCTCACCGGGGACCGCCGGCCCGATGAGCTGGTCCTCGAGCCAGTCGACCAGTCGCTTTCTCCCCTGGACATACAGGTCACGCGCCACGGCCGCAGTCCCGTGAATTCGTGAACAGCAGCAGATGGAGAGGGTGGTTCAAGGCCCTGTCTCAGAGTCCTCCGTGTCCGGTCGCCCCTGAACCGCTGCCAAGATCCGGGCTTCCATGTCCTTCCGGTCCTGGCGTGCCCGGTCGAGCCTCTCTCCAATCCGTGCCTCCATCTCGGCCGCAGCCTCCCGCTGCCTGGCCTCCACTCGCTCGATCCGCTCGCCCATGTCCTGCAAGCCTCTCTTGACGCGGGCCTCCACATGAGGGAAGTCGTTGGTTGCCAGCTTCTCGGCCAGCGCCTTCACCTCGGCACTCACCCCGGCCGCCGCTTCGCGGGCCGCCTTCTCCGATTGTCTCGCCGCCTTTTCCACCGCTCGCGAGACCGTCCGGTCCGAGATCCGCGCCCACGTCACCACCGCGCCGATCACCGTCACCAGCGTGGTCACCAGCGTGGTTAGCAGGGGCAGGACTTCCTCCCATCCGGGCCAGGTCATCGGAGATCGACCCGGCCGGATCCCGCCCTACTCACTCCGCGCGCGGAACCGAGCCGCCTCAACGCACGGTCCCCCCGCCTGAACCGGCTGGCGCTCCGGTGTCTCTCGCGAGCTCCGCGGAGCGCCTCCGCCGTTGTTTCGGGCTTGATCTTCAGGATCGATGTCGTCGTGGCTGGCATGGGCTATCCAACTGATGCGGGCGAAGTGGGCCGTGCTGTAGGATAATACAGAGCGACGGCCTCGGCGTCACCTGCTCGGGTCGGCGTCACGGTTCCGGAATTCGTTCTATCAGACCTGGGTGGATTCCGCGGCACACCTTTGGGCGCCTCGAAAAATAGCGTTTTGAGCATGTGCGGCGACAAGCCGGTGAGGG
>JAPPGI010000178.1 GCA_028874985.1 Gemmatimonadota bacterium
CGAGAACATGCCCATGCTGCACGTCTACAACGACCGTGCGTCGTCGGGCGACTTCCTGAGTTCCAGCGTCAGAATGCGCGGCAGGTGGCAGGGCACGACCCCCCAGAACTTCGACAGCGCGGCCTCGTGGAGGACCGGTTGGAGCCGCGCCTCGGGCACCGAGGAGACGAGTTCCGACAGCGTCAGGACCATCAGCTGGAAGTCGGCGTCCGTCAGCTTCTACTTCGGGTTCCGCAACAGCGCCCTGTCCGCGGACGCCAGCGTCGAGGTCAAGAAGGGCACCACGGTGTGCAGTTTCCACAGGTGCACGCTGGACTACAACAGGACCAACAGCATCAGAGGCGAGGGTGAGGCCAGGGAGAACACCATAACGGTGACCGTCACGGCCGAGAACGGCTACGACGACCACGAGTACACCCTGATGGTCATGCGAGCGGCGCCGATCGACGACGAATTGACGAATATGGACTTCCTCCGGGTCGACCTGGTCGACGGCGAGGAGGAGGAGACGCCTGCCGAGGACGAGAACGGCAGGAATGACGGGAAGACCGTGGCGCGGGCCTTCACGATGGAGACGAAGAACCCGACGGGCAGTTCGATGAACATGCGGATCGACCTGGTGATGCTCGGTGACGTGGAAGAGGGCAACGAGTACTGTGCGCAGCGGGTCATGATGGTGAAGGAGTACAACGACGACGACGAGGACGCCCTCGACGCGTTGAACCCGTCGGACGACGAGGACAGGTACGAGGACGACGTCTGCAGGGACACCCGCTACCGCCTCAGCGTGAACAAGCTGTACGAGATCGAGATCGAGTCCGAGGACAGCGTGTCCGAGATGTACTACCTGAACACCCGGAACCGCGACGAGAGCCGCGACGACGAGCTCGAGTCCCTGGAGGTCGAGGGCGAGGCCGTAACGCTCACTCACCCCACCAACAACGTCGATACGGCGTTCATGAGTGTAGTCGAGGTCCCCGACACGGTTACGGTCGAGTGGGAGACGATGGACGAGAACGCGTCCGTGCGGGTCAGCGACAGCGATACCGACTCGGACGAAGACGGCCACCAGTTTGCGGTGGGAGATCCGAATGAAGTGGACACCCTGACGATCAGGGTGGTCTCCGAGAGCAGGAAGGACACGGCCCACTACAGCCTGGTGATACGGCGCGCGAACAACGTTGCGACGCTGGCGAGCCTGAGCGCGGATGTGGATCTGAACGAGACCTTCGACCCGGCGACGACGGCGTACACGGCCGATGCGGCCCACGACGACGAGGAGGTCATGTTCACCTTCACGCTGACCGACACCGACGGGTCCACCGACCCCGCGAGCCCGTACACGGCCATGCTGGGAGCGGCGGGAACGGACACCGATGTCATGATCACCGCCACCGCCGAGGACGGCTCGACGACCATGACGTACACGGTCACGGTGTCGCGGGCGGACGAGCCGCCGGTTCCGCCGGATCCGGAGCCCGGAGTCGTGCTGATGGAGGTGGACTCGGTAACCCCCTTCTCGGAAGAGATGACGGAAGGGGCGACGGACACGATTCAGGTGACGCTGGCGGTTGAGCCGACCGCGGACTCGACCGTGAACGTCGCCATCACCGCCGCCACCGGTCTGACCGTGGTCTCGGGCAGTTCCATGGACTTCACCGCCGGCACTTGGGAGGACCCCCAGGAGCTGGTTGTGTCGGCCGCGAACGACGACGACGCCGAGCCGAACGACGCCGATCTCATATTCTCGATGAACGGCGACGCCGGTGCCGGCTACGGTGACACCGCCACCGCTGACAACCCTCTGGTGGACTCGGTCAACGTGGCGTTCATCGAGACCGACACCAAGGGCGTCAACCTGAACGCGACCGGCAAGGAGGTCAGCGAGGCCACGGCCGGTAGCTACTCCGTCTGGCTGAATTCGCAGCCGGTGGGCGGCAACGTGAACGTCGAAATCAGCGGCGCGTCGGATGACGTGACGATGAGCACGAACCAGCTGGAATTCACGTCCACGACCTGGAATACCGCGCAGACGGTGACGATCACTCCCACCCAGAACACCGACACGGCGGACTACAGCGCCTTCACCCTGAGTCACAACGTGCTGGGCGGAGGCTACACCGGCATGGATGTCGACGACGTGGACGTCCAGCTCCTGGACGACGAAGCCCCGCAGGTGGTGGTGACCACCACCGCGGTGACGGTGAATGAAGGCGGCTCGTTCACGTACACCATCGCCCTGACGCAGGCGCCGTCATCGGGCGAAACCGTGACCATGACCATCGGCTTCAACACGGGCGACTTCACGTCGACCGAGACGACGGTGACGTTCAATTCCGGCGACATCTCGGAAGAGGTCACGATCACGGCCCGGAACGTCGCCGCCGACG
This sequence comes from Gemmatimonadota bacterium, assembly GCA_028874985.1. GTDB lineage: Bacteria > Gemmatimonadota > Gemmatimonadetes > Longimicrobiales > Gaopeijiaceae > Bin94. Next base: position 2,391 of record JAPPGI010000178.1, read on the forward strand.
CGGTGAGGACGATCACGCACAGCATCACCGACGTTGCGGACACGGACACCAGCGAGGGCAGCGAGACGGTCTACAGCGTCGACGATCCCGCCTCGTCCACCACGGTCACCGTGAAGAACATGCCCGAGTGATGAGCTAACCCCCAACCCCTCTCGCACCCCGCGGGAGCGGCCCAGGATCGCCCTCGCCCGGTTCGCCGGGCGGGGGCGATTCTCACACCATCCCCCTCATTGCCGACATCGTGGAGACCCCGAAATGAATCGAACCACCTTGCTGCAGAAGACGCTGGAGATCGAACGGCCCTGGTTCGTGGAGACCGCCGAGCTCGACCGCGGGAGAGGGGTCCTGGCTGTCCAATTGAATTTCGAGAGGGGCGGCACCTTCACCTGCAGGCCCTGCGGCCGGCGGAACTGCAAGGCGTACGACACGCAATGGAAGCGGTGGCGGCACCTGGACTTCTTCGAGTACCGCACCGTGCTGCACGCGCCGTCCCCGCGCGTGAACTGTCCCGAGTGCGGGATCAGGCAGGCCAAACTGCCGTGGGCCCGCCTCAAGAGCAGGTTCACCCGGGATTTCGAGGCGCTCGTGCTCGATCTGGCGAAGGACCTTCCGGTCACCTCGGTCGCCCGCATGCTCGGCGAGCACGACACGCGGCTGGGCTACCTGCTCAGGAACCACCTGACCTGACGTGACCTGACCGCACCGCCCCGTGGAACCGCGCCACCGCCCCCCGCTCGAGGTCCTCGCCGCTGGACGGGCAACCCCGCAAGCCCTATCTTGTCAGTGTTTCCGGCGGGGCCGCGCTGGTTCCCGCCGGGCGTTTCGCCGTTGTCAACCGTGCTTCACACCCGGGTGATGCCGGACCATCATCTCACGTAGCGAGGAGGTCACAGTGGTCGATTGTCGTAAGAGCGGACTCGTTGGACTGGCGGCGTTGGCGGTCGTCTTTGCGGGATTCGCGTGTGGTGGGACCGAGGTCGAGGAGAACCGGCCGCCGGTGGCGGTGGGCGAATTCCCGGAGCTTGACGTGGTCGAGGGAGAATCATGGACGGGGAGCGTCGATCCTTTCTTCACGGATCCCGACGGCGACACCCTCAAGTACACGGTGGATTCTTCGGATACCGACGTGGTGTCGGCCACGATCAACGGGTCTCGACTCACGCTCGAGGCGGTGGGCGAGGGCGAGTCGACGATAACCCTTACCGCGACGGATCCGGACGGGCTGTCGGCCGAGCTGAAGGGCAAGGTCACCGTTACCCCGCCCAACCGGCCACCGGTGGTGCAGTCGCCGATCCCGGACCTGACCGTCGCTGAGGGTGAATCGCTCGATATCGATGTCTCGCTCGTCTTCAGCGATCCCGATGGCGACGCGGTGACCATTACGGCGGAGAGCGACGACGTCGGTGTGGCCACCGTCGCGGTCGAAGGGTTCCTCGTCACGGTCACCGGGATCGAAGCCGGAACGGCGAACATCACGGTCACGGCCACCGACTCGGGCGGGCTCTCGGCCTCGGATACGTTCGTGCTCACGGTCGAGGATAGTTCCTAGGGGACCCATCCGTGGCTTCGCCGCGGCATCCGTTGCGTCGATTCATCCACGGGCTGCCGGAGGCCCAGGGTTTACACAGCCTACATAGCCCGGAGGAGGGCACCATGATCGATCGTCGCAGCGGTGTGGCGGTCAGGGCCGGGATACTGGCCGTTGTTTTCGCGGGATTCGCCTGCGGGAAGGACCCCGTGCAGGAGAACCGGCCGCCGGTGGCGGTGGGCTCGATCCCGGACACGACCCTGGTCGAGGGCGACGTGTACACGCGCAACGTCGCGGAGTTCTTCAACGATCCCGACGACGACGACCTAAACTACTCGGCGCTCTCGGCGAACGCCGCGGTGGCGACCGCGTCGGTATCGGGCGAGACGATGACAGTGCGCGCGGTGGCCGAGGGGACCGCGAGGGTTACCGTCACCGCAGTGGACGGGGGCGGACTGTCGGCCACGCAGAGCTTCGATGTCACGGTCGAGAGGCCGAACCGGCCTCCGGTGGTGGCGACGGCGATCCCGGACCTGACCCTGACGGAGGACGATACCGTCCGCGTGGACGTCTCGCTCACCTTCAGCGATCCGGACGGCGATCCGCTCGCCTACGCGGCTTCGAGCGACGCGCCGGGCACGGCCGCGGCCACCGTGGACGGCAGCGATGTCACGGTGGTGGGGGTCGCGCCCGGGACGGCGGAGATCGTGGTGACGGCCAGCGACCCGGAGGGCCTTTCGGTGGCGGACACCTTCGCGGCCATGGTGGAGAGGCGCAACCGGGCCCCCGTCCCGGTGGGTGAGATCCCGCCGGTGGACATGGTCGAGGGAGAGGAGTTCACCGCGACGGTGTCGCAGTTCTTCTCGGATCCGGACGGCGACGAGCTCACCTACGCGGCCGAGTCGTCGGACGAGGGCGTGGTGAGCCCCTCGATGTCGAACGACACGATCACGGTGACGGCGGCGGGTGCCGGAACGGCGACGATCACCGTCACCGCGACCGATCCCGAGGGGCTGTCGGCCAGCCAGACCGCCGAGTTCACGGTGGAGAAGCCCAACCGGGCGCCGGTGATCGCCGACACGATCCCGGATCAGACGATCACCGAGGACGACACCCTGGTCCTGAACGTCTCGAAATACTTCAGCGACCCGGACGGCGACACGCTCACCTACACCGCCGAGAGCGACGACACGATGGTGGCCGCGGTCGCGGTCGACGGGTCCGATGTCGCGATCATGGGGCTGGAGGTGGGATCGTCGACCGTTTCGGTAACGGCCACCGACCCGGAGGGGCTCTCGGTCACGCAGGCGTTCGACGCCTCGGTGCTGAGGCCCAACAACCCGCCCAGGCCGGTCGGCAAGATGCCCGACGTGGACCTCCACGTGAACGATCCGTTCACCGGGACCGTGTCGCAGTACTTTACCGACCCGGACGGCGACGAACTCACCTACACGGCCGTGTTGGAGGACACGACCGTGGCCACCGCCTCGGTCTCGGGCGACACGCTCACCGTGACGGCGGTGACCCAGGGAATCACCTCGATCACGGTCACGGCCACCGATCCCGGGGGACTGTCCGCCATTCAGCCGGCCAGAGTGACGGTGATCAACCGCGCGCCCGTGGCGGTGGGCGAGATCCCGCCGGACACCCTGGTCGAGAAGGAGCGGTTCACGGGGGACGTGACGCCGTACTTCTCCGACCCGGACGGGGACGACCTCACCTACAAGGCGGAGTCCTCGGACGACGCGGTGGCCCTGGCCTGGGTCTCGGGCGACTCGATGGTCGTGACGGCGGCGAAGGCGGGGACAGCGACTATCACGGTGACCGCGACCGATCCCGGCGGCCTGTCGGCCACGCAGACCACCGAGTTCACGGTGAGGAAGCCCAACCAGGCCCCCAGGGCGGTCGGCGAGATCCCCGCGCAGAGCATCGAGCGCGACGACACGGTCAAGCTGGACGTGTCGGAGTACTTCGAGGACCCCGACGGCGACACGCTCACCTACACGGCCTCCTCCTCGGACGAGACGGTCGCGGACACGGACGCCGCCGGCGATACGGTGACGATCGTGGGCGCGGGCAAGGGCCGGGCCACCGTCACCGTCACCGCCACCGATCCGGAGGGCCTCACGGCCACGCAGGAGATCCCGGTCGGGGTGAACGCCCCCAGGGCGGTCGGCGAGATCCCCGATCAGGCCATGACCGAGGGCGACACCGTGAAGATCGACCTCTCGGAGTACTTCGAGGATCCCGACGACGACGAGCTCACCTACACGGTCGAGAGTTCCAGGAGGAGCGTCGCCAGGCCGACCGTTTCCGGCTCCACTGCCACGATCGTGGCCCGCGCCCCGGGCAGGGCCACCCTGACCGTCACGGCCACCGACCCGGACGATCTCACGGCCACGCAGGAGTTCCGGGCCGGGATCGCACGCCCTCTCCCCGTCCACGACCTCTTCATCGAGGTGGACACGGCGGGTGACGTGGACACCCTGTCGAGCGTCACCCTGGACATGGCCGGGTACTTCGGCGACACCGACAGCGTCTTCGACTACGAGGCGGAGATCGGCCGCGACGACGTGGCGGAGATCGAGTCCGTGGACGAGACGGAGGTCACCGTCGAGCCCCTCGAGGTCGACACCGCGGTGATCACCGACAAGGTGCTCTTCGACACCACCACGGTGTCGGTGACCGCGACCGACGACCAGGGGCTGGCTGTGACGCAGGAGGCGATGGTGAGGGTGGCGCCGGGGGACTACGAGGCGTGGGCGCTGATCGAGATCACGGAAGAGGGCAAGATCAAGGCCGCGGGGTTGCTGGAGCTGGGCGACTGCTTCGACCTCGACGAGTGGGTATGGGGCGACACGGTCTACACGGTGCACTGGTCGGAGTGGCAGGTCCAGAGGGGGACCGGCTGGGTGCAGGTTCCTGGCACGTACGTGGAACTCCAGGTCTGCCCCTTCGACGACATCGAGGACGAGCCCGGCACCTACCGCTTCGTGGGCGAGGCGAGCGTGTGGCTGGACGAAGACGATCCCGAAGACACCGTGCGCACGCTCCGCCGGGCGGACAACACCATCGAGATCGAGGACAGCCGCCCGCCGCCCCCGCCCGAGTTCGCGGCTGCCTACACGGCGCCGGGCCCGGCAGACGCCCACCCCGCCCGCCCGCACTCCGCCGTCCTCATCCGGCCTCGCAGAAGCGCGCGGCTGCGCCCCGAGCGGCGGTCACGGCGCGGCCGTGGTGGGGCGGCCCGGTGTGTATATACACACTACACACTTGCGAGAAAGGAGGTTGCGCCGTAGCATCAGTCGCCCGAGTATCCTCCAACTCCAACCGGTAGGGCGACGCTCAGTTCGGTTCACATGTAACGCAACATGTCACCCTGCTACCCTGGACGGCGACTTCACCCTTCCACCGGTCTTGCCGCCGCCCTTCTCGCGCTTCCGTTCAACGCAAGCGCGCAGAGCCAGACGATAAGCGGTCGCGTCTGGTCCGCCGACGGGCTCCTGCTGGGCGGCGCCACCGTGCGCCTCGTTGCCGCCTCCGATTCGACTCATCGGCGCGTGGTTGGCACCGACCGACTCGGCTTCTTCGCCTTCAGCGGCGTGCTGCCCGGCGCCTACGTCCTCACGGTGACCCGGATCGGCTTTGCCCGACACAGCGAGGAGCTTGCCGTCACCGCCGGGACGCCCGTCGACCGCGACATCGAGTTGGTGCCGCGGGCGATCGAGCTCGATGTGCTCGAGGTCGAAGGGGATCGAAGCCGGGCCCGTGTCACCTTCGAGCAATCCGCCGGCGAGACCCTGCGGGAGATCAGCGGCGAGGCGATGAAGGCGCTCCCGGGGCTGGCGGAGACCGACCCGATCCGGGCGGTGGAAGCGCTCCCGGGTGTGGGCACGGTGTCGGACTTGTCGGCGGCCTTCAATGTGCGGGGGGGATCGGCGGACCAGAACCTGATCCTTCTTGACGGCGTTCCCATCTTCAGTCCCTTCCACTCGGGGGGCATGTTCTCGGCCTTCAACGCGGACATGGTCGAGCGCGTCGAGTTGCGGGCGGGCGGGTTCCCGGCCGAGTTCGGCGGCCACGTATCCTCGGTGCTGACGGTCGAGACGGACATGGGCGACGGGGTGACCGGCGTGGAGGCGGGGATGAGCCTGCTCGCGGTGCGCGTGGCCGTGGACGGATCACTGCCGCGCGATGCGTCGGATGTGCTGGGCCTGGCCAACTCGCGCTGGCGCCTTTCCGGGCGGCGATCCTACTACGACGTGCTGGTCAAGCCCTGGAGTGAGTTCCCGTACCGGCTGTTGGACCTGCAAGGGGCGCTCGAGGCGTGGACCGGCGGGGGCGATCGCCTCCGGTTCACCGCGTACTCGGGCGGCGATGTCTACGACCTCTCGGGCGTGCGAGACACTCCGCTTCCGTTGCGCTGGTCGTGGGGGAACGACGCCGCCGGCGGTACGTGGACGCATCCGATGAGAGGGGGCCGGTCGGTGGATGTCCGGGCCTCGCACTCGCGTTACGCCGGCGACTTCGAGTTCGTGGAGACCGGCCTGCGATTCCGCACGTCCATCCGGGAGACTGCCGTGCGTGCCGATCTGGAGCTCCGTCCGACGGGACACACCCGGTGGAAGTCGGGGGTCGCGGCGAAGTGGCTCGAATTCGAGAACAGCGCCCGGGCGACCGGCACGGTCCTGGGCGAGAACGGCGGAAGCGGCCGGGAAATCGCGGTCTACACGCAGACCGACTGGAAGCCGAACCCGCACTGGATGCTCGAAGCGGGGCTGCGGCTGGACCACTGGCGTCCGGATCCGGGCGGACCGGGGACCATCCTGTCTCCCCGCTTCGCGGCCAAGCGCCTCATCGGCGACCGGAACGCGGCCGTGCACCTGGCGGTGGGGCGCTACTCGCAGTTCCGGCATTCGGTTCGCGACGAGGAGTTGCCCTTCGGGATCGACCTGTGGGTCCTGGCGGGCGCAAACGCGCCGCCCGTCGTGTCGGACCAGGTGCAACTGGGGGTGGAGGGCTTCCTCGGAGGGGACGAGTGGTTCGCCTCGCTGGAAGGGTACTTCCGGACATTCGACGGCGTGATCATGTTCAACGCCGCCGAGGACCCCGACGACCACATGGACGACTTCGTCTCCGGTGACGGGTGGGCCTACGGCGCCGACCTCTTCGTGAAGCGGGATCGCGGAGCGACCACGGGGTGGGCCTCGGTCTCCTTCCTCAAGACGGAGCGGACCTTCCCGGACACCCGGTCCGGCCTGGAACCGCCGCCCGACCTGACATATCCGCCCGTCTTCGACCGCCGGGTCGACATCGACCTCGTGCTGCGCCGGGAACTCGGCTGGTGGGGGCTGGAGGCGGGCCTGCGCGCGAACTTCGGGACGGGCGTACCGTACACGCGGGTGGCGAATCAGTTCGACGTGTACGGCTGGCACCCGGTGCGAGATGAGTTCTTCCTGGGCGACCGCGCCGCCGTGGTGCTGGGTCCGCGCAATGGGGAGCGCTATCCGGCACGACACCGTTGCGACATTTCCTTCAGGAAGCCGATCCAAAGGGGGTGGGGACGGATGACCCCCTACCTGAGCATCCACAATCTCTACAACCGGAAGAACGTCCTCCTGTATTCCTTCGACTACGGCTCCCAACCCCCGACGCGCTCCGGAGTGTCGATGATCCCCTTCCTCCCGACGCTGGGCGTCGACGTGTCCTTCTGATGCGTGGCGCATTGTCTGCGAGCGCTTGCCTGGCCGCCGCGACGTGCCTGCCTGCGGGGTGCGCGCTCACCGAAGTGGCGGTCGCGGTGCCCGACGACGTGATCGTGGCCGAGGTGCAGGTGGTACTGACCCTCGCGCCGGACACGGACGAGGTGACCCTGACCGCATTGGCGCTCCTGCACCGGACCCACCGTCCCCAAGGAGCGCCGAGCCTCTCGGGTGCCGTGGTCGAGGTGTCGGCAGGGCCGAGACGGGTGGTTCGCCTGTGGCAGCAGAGGAACCTGGCGGGTTGCATCGCCCGAGACCCGCTCAGCCCTCATGTGGTCACCAGACATACCCGCCAAGCGGTCTGTTACCGGGTCGAGGTCACACCGGCGCCGTTCACCGCCGGGGAGAAGCTCTCCTTGAGAATCACAGCGCCGGACGGCGGGGTTCTCACCGGGGTCAGCCGGTTGCCCGGCGTCTTCACCCTCGTCGGCCTCGAGCACGAAGGCGGCCGCTGCCGGCTCGATCCCGGCACGAACCACCGCTTCCGCTGGACCCAGGCCAGGAACGTCTGGACCCACGTGGCGGGCGCCCGCTTCGAAGGCATCGCGGGACCCCTGGCGCGCCGCGGGATTTCAGCGCCCGATACGGTGTATCTTCTGGGACTCGCGACGGGCAGGCAGGATACGGCCGTCGTCTTCTCCCGGGACTTCGGCGTCGTCAATGACTTCTTCAGCCGCCGCAGCGAGACGCGCAAGATCATCCGCGAGTTGCGGAAGGGGCTTCCGGACGGGTCCAGCGCAACCGTGGCGATCGCCGCCGCCGACCGAAACTGGGTGAATTGGACCTGGGCCCGCGGCGCTATGAACCCCTCGGGCTGGGTTCGGATCCCGTCGGTATTCGGCGGCGGGACGGGTGTCTTCGCGACCGCGACGCGAAGGCAGGTATGGGTGAATTCGAGCGGGAACGGAGAGGATGGACTGCCGCTGTGCGGGCCTGCCGAGCCTTGACGGTAGGGGGGTCCGCGGAGGAGTTAGTGTGGCCCGCATCTCCTCAAGAGTCCAACTCGTTGGGGTCGATTGTGATATCCAAGCCACACATGCGGCCCTTCAGATCCCCCGTGAATCCCACGTCATCATCCCATTCGGTGCTCTCGAATGTCAGATCGAGCGGGCAGGTGTCCGTGTCGCCGTTCCGCCTCCGCCACGTCATGGCGCCCGACGCCGTAAGCCTGGCTGCGCCCTTGACGAATTCGAAATTGTCGTCGAAAACCGCCCAATAATCCGAGCCGAGTCTGACGTCGGGTTTGCCGTTCAGGGTCAGCGTGTCGCTGACGATGTCCATCTCGCAGTCGGCCGGTACGATCGTCCAGCGGCCCGAAGCCGCGGTCGAGTCACCTACCTCCACTATTTCGATGGTCGCGGCTACGGTGGCCTCTCCGCCAACGGAGCAATCCCCGTCACCGTGTTGGTGCCCGGTTCGTCCACTTCCGTCATCGACACGATTACACTCAGCAGGGCGACCGTTTCGCGTTCCGAGAGGGGGGTCACGGGCTCCGCCGAGTCGCAGGAAGCCACGTAGGCCAAGGCCAGCAGCGGAAGTCCGAACAGCGGGGTCGTCAGCGGGGTTCTCATCGTCCACTCCTTGTGGTGGTCTTCGGGGTCCATGACCGAACGCCGGCCATGAACTTAGCGTAGACCGACGAAGCTAAACTAACGACTTGCCAAAACCGGGACCACCTCGGGGCGCCCCAAGCGTCCGACGGACGACAGCATGTGGGAAGGGGATGGCCCTCCCCGTAAGGGTACCGGGGAGGGCCCCCCCTGCCTGCTCAGGTACAGCCTTACTTCTTGAGCTTCAGCGTCGTGCTCAGGTCGACGATCTTCTGGCAGTTCTCGTCATCGAACATTCCGATCGAGCCAGTCAGGGACAGCTCCTTCGTATTCGAGGCGTAGCTGCCGGTGAAGTCGATTGTAGATTGGCACTGAAGACCGGGAAGCTTGAGATCCACCTTCGGGTCCTCACCCTTGGCCACCGTGCCGGTGAACGGGAGACCCGGCAGGTCGAAGGGAATCTTCTCACCACCGAATGACAGCTCGCCTTTCAGCGTGGCGGTGCCCGTCAGGGCTCCGTCCTTCTGCGAGACCGTGAACGATGAGGTTCCGGAGAACGTCATTCTCGGCGCGGTCCCTTCCGCGGTTCCGTTCAGGGTCCCGCTCAGATCCGCGAACTCGGGAGGCTTGGTGCTGTCGCCGCAGGCGGCAAGGATGAGGATGGCGACGAGCGCCGGGGTGATGCGTGCCTTCATGATCTTGAGCTCCTTGTCAAGTATTGGGAAATGAAGGTCGAAACCTCGGGTGGTCCCCACCCGCCACCACTGGCCGGCGGGGATGTGGTCGGGCCGGGTGCCTTACGCCGGTTCGCACTCGTCCTCGATTCCGCGCGGCAGTCCGGGCTCGGGCCCGCTCTCACAATCGGCCGTCTTTCGCACCGATATGGTGAGGTCGAACGTTGCGATCTTGGCGCAACCGTCGGCGTCCCGCTGGACATACCATCCGGCAACCTCGATGGAAGAGCTGGCCGGAGAATAGCTGCCCTCGAACCTGGTGGTTCCGCCGCAGACGGGGTTGTCGAGAAGCAGCGTGAGGTTCGGGTGGCCGTGCAGGCTCAAGTGCCCGGTGTAGGTGGACCGGATATCGAGGATGATAGTATCTCCGTCCTGGATCCACTCCGCGGAGACGTTCAGGTCGCCGGCGATGCCGTCCCCGGCCTTTTCGACCGTGAGTCCGGCATAGCCGGCGTTGCCGGGTTCCCCGGCGGCCTGAACCGTGCCGTGGTAGGTCCCGAGCATGTCGTCCACACTCAAGAGCCCGGGCGGGCCCCCATGTGGCTGCGGTTCGGACGGCTGGTCGCCGCAGGCGGTGAAGATGGCCGGGAGGCTGAGGAGGAAGAGCGGCCGGAAGCGGGTTGCGGTGTAGTGTCTCATGGTGGTGTGTCCTTGTCCGTGGAGGTTCTCTGGCTCCGGGTACCCCCGTGGTGGAGTGCCCGGCCCTTAACGAAACGTCGAAAGGACTCCTGAAGTTGAGCGGGGAAACCCCTGAAATTCGACGGGAAAACCCCCCCATGTGGGCCCGGGATTTCAAGAAGGCGTAGCGTAGGACTGCGTTTCAGCGAATCCCGCCTCTCGAGTATCGGTGGAATATCGGTCAACCGGGAATCCTCGTCGGCGAACGATGATATGGGAGCAGCGATACTAGAGAGAGGCCGGGTCCGGAAGGAGGAAGGTCCGACTGTCCGTGGAGACCACGGTATCCGCTGAACGAATCAGGAGTTGAGGCAAGATGAACGAGTGGCTTCGGGAATGGTGGCCCCTTCTGGCATCGCTGCTGTTACTGGTGATCGCCTTGGGCTGGTTGGTCCTGAGGTTGGTCCGAAGCAGCCCGCCGAGTTCGGGGAGCGCGTTTTGAGACCGTTTTTCGCAAGGAGATGGTTCAACCGATAATCACTCACATCATGGCGTGGACGTTCGCAATCGTCGCGGCGGGGATGGTCTTCACCTTCCTGGCTACGAACGACTACGACCGTGCCGAGGACGTGTTCGCGTATATCGTTGCCGTGATCGGTCCGATAGTTGGGTTCTGGTTCGGATCGCGTGCCGGAGAAGCGAAGAGGCACGACACCGAGACACGGGGCGGCACCTCGCGGGACTCCGGATCGGATACCGTTTCACGGTCGGAAACCGGGCGCTAAGGTGTCTCTCACCTGTCCTCCGACGATCGTCATCCCGGGCGCGCTTGCGGCGGACGAGAACATGGAGACCGACATCTTCCGCCCTCGCGCCTGGCAGCCAAGCGTGATTCGCACGATCGCGCGCCTGGTTGGTTGGGACGTGGCCGGCCCCGACGTGTTTCAGGCCATGCTTGAGGCGGCCCGAACCCATCGCGACCGCATTTCCGGGCTGAGGCTGTCGCGGAGCGCCGCCAACGCTCCCGCACGACATTCCGACGGCTCGGCGGACGTCGGCGTTCGTGACGACGACTGGCTGGTCGTTGCCGGAGCCGACGTGGAAACGCGTGTCGCACTTCGGTTAGGACGTGACGAGGAGGGGAGACCTCGCTTCCTGCTGCGGACCTGGGGGCGACGGCTGCCGGGCGTGCATGAATGAAGACCCCCCCTGGATCTGAAAGAGAAGGGAGCGGACAATCGTGAGAGTGCTGTTGGTTGACGACCACAAGGTGGTGCGTGCCGGTCTGAGGGCGTTGCTCGAATCGACCGGTCGAATCCAAGTCGTGGGCGAGGCAGCGTCGGGGGAGGAAGCTGTGAACATGGCCCGGACGCTCGAACCCGACATCGTCATCATGGACCTGGGGATGCCTGGAATGGGCGGTGTCCAGGCGACCCGCCACATCACCGAAACCGGGCTTGAAGCGCGGGTCCTGGTGCTCACGATTCACGACGAGGACGAGTTCCTCGTACCCGCTCTCAACGCTGGCGCCGCGGGCTTTCTCAACAAGTCGGTCGCAGACACCGGTCTCATGGGCGCGCTGGAAGCGTTGGCACGCGGCCACTCCTACCTGCCGGGCCGCGCTGCGGCCCTGGCTGCGCGCCGCAAGGCGCAGCCCACGTCAAGGGACAAGCCGGGGCCCGAGGTGCTCTCCGCGCGCGAGCGTGACGCGATCGGGATGTACGCAAACGGCTTTTCGGCCAGAGAGACGGCCGAGGAGATGTTTCTCAGCCCCAAGACCGTCGAGGGCTACCTCACACGCGCCAAGGCGAAGCTTGGTCTGCGCACCCGGCGCGACATCGTGCGCTTTGCGCTGGAGGCCGGACTCCTCCAGGCCGAAGGCGAGTAATAGCGCCCGGTCTCACGTTCACACTCGAGGCGGCCTTCGACGCATCCCCCGAAGTTGCGCCGGAGGACCGCCCGCCGCTCCCTCCAGCCAACGGGGTCTCGGTAGAAGGAGTCCGTGCTGAACCGACCCCTTTCCCAATCCCCCACCGGCAGGGACTCCTTTGGTAAGATGGATGGTGGATGGGGAGCTGGCCGTGCCTCCGGGGGGCAGGAGAGCCCCGGAGGCTACGACCAATGACCCTATCCTCACTCCTCCTGCATCCCAGGGTCCACGGGCCTGTGACGGAACCGGCACAGAGCCCGGATCACCGGACCCCTCCCCCACTCCTCCTTCGTGATCCGGCACTGTGAGCCCAGGGACAGCTCCCGCTGCCAGCACTCGTAGAACGGCCCCTGGATCTCAAGTGCGCGCGGCACATAGTCCTGGCAGACGTACGAGCCCGTCTCGGGTTGCAGGTGGAACCCGCAAACCGAATAGTACCAGAAGTAGTCCCCGCGCCACGTATCGCACGCGAACCCCGGCGGGAACTCCATCAACTGCGTCGTCACGCAGTCAAAGAACTCCCAGAACCACTCGGCCTCGCAGTTGTGGCCGATGGGAGGATCGGGCGGATCCTGGGCGGCGGCCGGAGCGGCGGTGGACGTGGCAAGGGCCAGGGCGGCCAGGACGGTGACGGCTGTTCCAACGAGTCTCATCTTCCTCCTCCTTGTCTCGGGGGAGCGACCCCCGGGTTCCCGTATTGGGGAGGGGGCGACCCTCCCAGGTTCCCATTATGAGGCCTCCCCTCCACCAAGCGCAAGACAGGGAGGGCTTGCGGTAGTTCCCATACTGCACTTCGGAAACAGGTTTGGGAGTGAGCGCCCGCAGCTCTCGGTACCGCGAAGCCGCCATTCTCCATCGACCCGGTCTCCCGCTGGTACGCCAGGTTGGCGAAGTGGAGGAAGAGACCGCTGTCCTTTTCACTATCATAACTGCCCTCATCTCAATCGTTTGCCGACGTGTATTGACTGATGACCGATATTTCGCAGACAGTCGGGAGCATCCCGAGTAGGAAGTCCCCCTCATCCGGGTCAAGGTACAGGTAGAAGACCTTTTGGAGGATGCCCCAGGGGACAGGTGCTCGACAATCTGCTCGCCAACGCCGCGCGGCATTCGCCGGAGACCTCTCCGCATCCGCGGGTGGCGGCGGCGCACGACGGAGCGCACGTCGCGGTCTCGGTCGCCGACGAAGGCGAGGGCGTGGCGCCGGACGCGCTCTCCCACCTGTTCAACCGGCACACGGGCACCGATCCCCGAGGCCGGGGATCCGGTCTGGGGCTCGTCATCTGCAAGGGGCTGGTGGAGGCGCACGGCGGGCTCACCGCGGCGGGCTACGCGCCCGTCGTCACCGCCGAACCGGGCGAGGTGCCCCGTCTGGTCGAGACCCGCAGGCCGCGCCTGGTCCTGCTGGACCTCGTACTGCCCGGCACCGTCTTCAGGGCGGTGTCCTCGGACGCTTCGGTAGCCACCGTATCGGCCTCTCGCAGCACGATCACGACCCGGGGAGTGGCGAACGGTGCCGCCACCGTTACCGTTACCGCTACCGACCCGGAGGGGCTCGCCGTGTCACAGGACTTCGAGATCATGGTCCCGAACCGATCGCCCGTGGTGTCGGATTCCATTTCGGACCAGGAGCTGTTCCGGGGCGATTCCCTATCGGGTCTCTATGGAGGACCTTGGGTCTGGTACGGGTCGAAACAGGTCAGTTGGCCGGGTTGGCCGGGTCGTCCGGGTTCCTCCGAACAGCCTGCGATCGAGTACGTCGCGTACGAGTTCACGCCGGTCGAATCGTTATCCACGTTGAACGGAAAGATATCCTGATACCAGCAGACCCCGCCAGAACAGCTACACCGACCCAGTTCGTCGCAGACCATGCTGTCCTTTCCGGCCTGATTTCCGGCGAACAGAAAGAGATCACCGCCAATCGGTCCATAGGGAGGGTGCTCTCCCGAGGGTATGATGCTATCCGGAGAAGCAATCCAGTGTGGCCACCACGTGAAGAACCAAGCGTACTTGAGTGCCGGCGACTCATCCAGGTTCTGCGAGCGATACACCTTGACGTAGTCCCACTGCGGGTGCGGGATACCCAGGTCCTGGTGCAACGTCGGCACGACCACGACCCATGCGATTGCGCCCGTCTTCTTCATGTCGCACTCCGCTCGGGCCACGTTCGGAAAGGTGCTGTCCTCCTCCTCCATCTCGGGGTCCCAAAGAGGGTTTGGTTTATGCCCGGGAAGAGCGTTCTTCCAGTCACGATCCACCGTACCGATCTGGACCCTTGGCACGAATGGTATAATCTCGCTCGGTGCGACGTGATCGGAGCCGACGCCCATCCACACGTTTGCCGGGTAGACGGGTTTCCCGGGGTTCTGGGGGTCCGGTCTCGACTTGATGAAGCTGCACTCCGGCTGCCCCGTCGGGAGAGTATCGTCCGTCTGAATCGCCTGAATCCCGATCGTCTCCTCCTCGACGACGGTTCCGACATTCAGCAGATCCTCGACACAGCCCGTCACGGTTAGCGTCAGCAGCAGCGCGACCGCCGGCGTCGGCAGTCCGTCCTTCAGTCTCTCGATCATGATCTTCTCCTTGTTCGATCGAGTACCGATCAGCCTCGTGCCGATCGTCCTTTCCACTATCATAACTGCCATCATCTCATCGTTTGCCGACGTGCATTGCCTGATGACCGATATTTCGCGGACACTGAGCGCGGGGTCGGCTACCGCATGCCGGCAGGATAGGGATCCCGGTGTGTATATACACACTACACAACATAGACTCGGCAGAGTGGGCTACCACAGGTGGGTCCTGAGGAGGTAGCCCAGCCGCGTGTCGTGCTCGCCCAGGAAGCGGGCGACCGCGGCCACCGGAACCTCCTCCGCCATATCGGCCACGAAGGCCTCCAGACCCAGGGTGAACCGGGCCCGCAGCCGGGCCCAGGGCAGCCGCGCCTGCCTGATTCCGCACGCGGGACAGACGATCCGCGGCGAGGGCGCGTGCAGCACGGTGCGGTACTCGAAGAAGTCCAGGTGACGCCACTCCTTCCAGTGCGTGTCGTACGCCTTGCAGTTCCGCCGGCCACAGCCCGAACAGGCGAAGGTACCGCCGCTCTCGAAGTTCAGCTGGACGGACAGGACCCCGATTTCCGGCTCCAGCTGCGCGCTGTCCACGTACCAGGGCCTTCGGATGCCCAGCGTCCTTTCCAGCAAGTCCATTCTCTCCATTTGCATGCTGTCCAATATGCGTGGTGAGGGGTGTGTTGTGAATCGCCCCCGCCCGGCGAACCGGACGGGGGCGATCCTAGGCCGCTCTCTCGCGGGGTGCGAGAGGGGTTGGGGTCAGCTCATCACTCGGGCACGTTCTTCACGGTGACCATGGTGGACGTCGCGGTCACGGGTTCTTCGTAGACCTGGTCGTCCTCGGACGTGTCCGTCACGCTGACGGTATAGGAGATCTCCTTCGGGGGGCCGTCGGCGGTCACGTTCCTGGCCGTGATTGTGATCTCTTCCGTGAAGTCGCCGGCCGTGAACGTCACGGTCGTCTCGGTGGACGTGAAGTCGCCCGTGCTGAAGACGAGGTCCACCGTCACGGTTTCATCCGCCGACGGCTCGTCCGTCAGGGAGATGGTGTACGTGAACGAGCCGCCCTCATTCACGGTCACAGCGGTGGTGCTGACCACCACCTGGGAGGCTTCGTCGTCCAGGACCTTGACGACGACATCTTCGACATTCATGCCGGTGTAGCCTCCGCCCAGCACGCCGTGACTCAGGGTGAACGCGCTGTGGGACGCCGTGTCCGCGTCGTCGGTGGGAGTGATCGACACCGGCTGCGCGGTACTCCAGTTGTCGGCGGTGAAGGTCACCTGGTTCGTGCCCAGCGTCACGTCGGAGGGATCTCCGCTGATCTCGATGTTCACGTTGCCGCCCACCGGCTGCGAATTCAGCACGATGCTGTAGCTCCCGGCCACGGCCTCGTTCACCTCCATGCCCGTGGCGGTCAGGTTGACGCCCTTGGTGTTGGTCTCGATGAACTCTGGGGCTGCCCCGCTTTCGCGGACGGTTAGTTGTTGGGGTTGATGGTGTATG
>JAPPGI010000217.1 GCA_028874985.1 Gemmatimonadota bacterium
GCGGAATACACGCACCGGACCCTACGGGCACCGCGCCACCTCCTGACCCTACCCGCCCTCATCTGGGGCATGAACTTCCCGGTCGTGAAGGCCGTGCTGCGCGAGATCGAACCACTCGCCTTCAACGCGCTTCGCTTCCCGTGCGCCGCGCTCGCGGTCTGGGTCCTCCTCAAGGCCCAGGGACGCCGCCTCATGCCCGCCCGCAAGGACTGGCGGACGGTGGTCGCGCTGGGGACGGCCGGCCACATCGTCTTCCAGGTCTGCTTCATCTACGGACTCGACCTCACGCTCACCGGCAACGCGGCGCTGCTTCTCTCCACGGTACCGGTGTGGGTCCTCCTCATCTCGGCGGCGGCCGGCTGGGAGCGCTTCAACCTGTCGATCCTGTTCGGCGCCCTGGGCACGCTGGCGGGGATGGTGATCCTCGTCACCGGGGGGTCGCACGAAATGGGGGGCGCCCGCATCGGCGACCTGCTCGTTCTGGGCGCGGCGCTGTCCTGGTCGGTATACACGGTCTTCGGCCGGCGCATGACCAAGCGGCGCGGCGTGCTGGAGATGACGGCGTGGACGCTGTGGGCGGGCCTGCCGTTCATCATGCTGATGGGAGTCCCGGATCTGCTCCGCACCGACTGGGGGGCGGTCTCGGCGGGGGCGTGGCTCGGCATCGTCTACGCCGGGGTGTTCGCGATCGCCCTGGCCTACCTGCTCTGGTACCGGGGCGTGCGCGCCATCGGGCAGACCCGCACCAGCGTATACCAGAACCTGGTCCCGGTGATCGCGCTGGCGGGGGCGTGGTTGTGGCTGGAGGAAACGCCTACGCCGCAGCAGCTTGCCGGCGCGGCGGTGATCCTGGCGGGGGTTGTGGTGGCGCGCAGGTCGCCGCGGCGTTGACCGGAACCGGGGCCGGCGGTGCGTGAGGGAACCGCGCGAACACCGGGAGGGTTTCTTCGGCGGGCCGCGAAGGCTACCGTTCGGAAACCCCGCCACGCGTGATGGCCACTTGTGGTCGCCGCAACGGCGCGTCCCTCTCCCCCCCGACACCAATCGAACATGATCGACATCAACGAAATCGGCGCGACCGCGTTCGTGATCGCGTCCATCCGGGCGCTGGAACCCGAAAAACCCCGTCCGCTCTTCCGCGACCCGTACGCGGAGTGGTTCTCGAACGAGCGGGCGCGGGAGGCGGCCCGGCAGATGGACAAGGCCTTCCCCCCTTCGACGACCATGGTCCGCTTCCGCACCCGCTACTTCAACCGGTTCATCGAGCGGGGAATCGAGGACGGGGCCCGGCAGGTCGTCCTGCTCGGGGGCGGCTTCGACATGCGCGCGCACATCCTGGCCCGCCCCGGCGTAGACTTCTTCGAGGTCGACCAGAAGGCGGTGCTGGAGTTCAAGCGCACGGTGCTGGCGGGGCACGGGATCGAACAGGCGCCGTCGGTGTTCGGCAACTACCTGGAAGTCGACGTGCCCGACGGACTCGCCGAAGTCGGCTTCGATCCCGGCGCGCCCACGCTGATGGTCTGGGAGGGCAACACCATGTACCTGCCGCCCGAGTCGATCATGCCGTTCCTGAACCGGTTGGCGAGTGCGATGGCGAGGTTCCGGATCGCCTTCGACTACTTCTCGGTGGACCTGCAGGATCGCGACCAGCAGGTGAGCGACGAGGACCGCGAGAGGCTCGAAGGGGTGGAGAGGGCGATGGGCGCGTCGTTCCCGACCGGGTTCCCCGACCTGACCGTGTTCGAGAGGGAGGCGCCGTTCAGCGTGGCCGGGTCGGGGTCGTTCGCGGGGCTGGCGGAGGAGTACGGAGCGGGTGACGTGGTGGCGGGGTATCCCGAGGACTGGCGGGAGACGCTGAAGCTGTACCGGTACTGCGAGCTGGAGAGGCGGTAGGGGGCCACGACAGCGAGTTTGTCCGCCACTTCAGGGGACCGGTGGCCGACAAACCGTCTCCCGGGCCGCCGACACCTTCTCGTACCACCTCTCCAGTTCCGGATGGCGGGCCAGACTTCCGAGCGCCTCCCGCCCCTCCGGCCCACGCTCGGCCAGAATCGCGATCCAGCGCCGGAGCAGCCAGTCCGCCCTGAGACCCGTCGTCGTCAGCTCGTAGCGGCATCCCCGCTCCCCGCCCCAGGGGTCGAACCAGCGGCCGAAGACCTCGAACAGCGCGCCTATGTCCGGCGCCTTCCAGTCGTCCCACGGCTCCGGCAGGTCGCGGCGGCGAGGCTCCTCGGGCATGAGGAAGTTGAGCATGTGGTGCGCGCGCGGTTCACGCCCGGTCAGGAGGAAGGTCACCACCTCGGGGCTGTATTCCTTCGCGGACATGAAGAGCCCGGCCGCGAGCCAAAGCGCCCGCTGCGCCGGGTCCATGCCGCGGGCGGCCGACCGGTGGCGGATCCGTTTCTCCAACTGCTCCCGGGGCAGGAAGAGCAGCCCGGCCCAGAGCAGCGCGTGGAGCGCCCAGAACTGCGGCTTCGCACACCGCGTCGGGAAGACGCCGAGCAGGGTGGGCACCGCCAGCCGCGCCACCTCGGCGCTGGCGTCGTCGGCGGCGAGATCGAAGAGGCGCTGAGTGTGTTCGCTCCCGTCGCGGATGAAGGGCCGGTACACGGTGACCAGCGCGTCGGCGCAGAGGCCGGGGTGTTCGCCGACCGCGCGACGGTACCAGGGCGGCTCACGCACGTGGTTCGCCAGGTACCAGGATCCAACGGCCCGGCGGACGCCCTCGTCGTCGAGTCCCTTCAAGGGGTCGCCGCCTGCGCTGACGGTCGCGGCCAGGCTGGCGAGCACCGGATAGCAGTAGCGGACCCCCCCTGTCTCCTGGTCCAGCTCCACGATCTCGGCGAGCGGAGGAAGGTCCTCGCGGCGGACGAAGTGCGGGAGTCCCCGCAGCGCCGCCTCCAGGAGCTGCCCGTCGGACTCGACGCGGACGCGCAGACAGTCGGCGGGCTCGTCGCCGAAGTGCCCCGGAATCACGCACATGTACGCCTCGCCGATGCGTTCCCAGAGCCATGGAGATCCCTCGCCGCGCGCGAGTGCGGCGATCTGTTCCCTGCCGTCGCTCATGAACCTCTTCCGTTCCGCCTCCTTGCCGTAGTCCTCCGATTCCTTCCAGCCCGGTACGATGGGCTGCCTCCACGGGTCGGGTCTGGCCGCGCCGGCGTACTTCGGCGTGCTTTCCCGGACCGTTTCCCGACCGTTCTCTTCGTTCGACATCTCGTCACCCTCACTTTCCGCCGTCTCGGTCCGCGTCTCGTCCCGGGCGAACGGGCCGTCGTAGTCGGCCCAATATACCGCCGGTTGGGACAGGAACTCCTCCAGGGGCACCCCGCGGGCTCCCACCAGCATCGTTCGCGCCCCCGGAAAGCGCTCCCGGAAGGCCACACGCCCGCGGCGCCTGCCCGCCCCCGCACCGCTCTTCACCTCGATGCCCTTGAGATTGGGACCGCGGGAAAGAACGAAGTCGACCTCGTGCGGGCCTTGGCGCCAGTGGTACAGATCCGCCTTCCGCCCGGCCGTGTTGTGGAGGTGAGCCCCCACGGCACTCTCGACGATGCGGCCCCACAGCGTGCGGTCGGCGCGGATCTCGTCGAACGAACGCTTCAGCGGCATCGTCATCAGCGCGGTGTTGAGGACGTTCAGCTTGGGGCTCGATCCGCGGGCGGCGTACGCGGCGCCGGAGTACTTCGACAGCCCGGTGACCAGGCCTGCCTCCGAAAGCAGGTCCAGGTAGTCCGCGAGCGTTGCGGCGTTGCCGGGTTCCTGGATCTGTCCCAGCATCTTGTTGTATGAGAGGATCTGGCCGGAGTAGTCGCCGGCCAACTCCACCAGGCGGCGCATGAGCGCGGGCTTCTCGACGCGGGTCAGGCCGATGATGTCCTTCTCGATGGTGGGGGAGACGATCGTGTCCGACACATGGGCGCGCCACCGGTCGACGTCGTCCACCAGCGAAGCGGCGCCCGGGTATCCCCCGAAGAACAGATACTGATCGAGGGTGTGGCCGAAGGCGTCGGCCATCTCGGTGAAGGACCAGTGGCGAACCTTGACCGGCATGAAGCGCCCGGCGAGGTTGCGCAGACCGGTCCACATCGACCAGAGTGCGGATCCCGCCACGATCACCCGCAGCGGACAGCCCGTCCTTCGGTCCCGGTCCCATTGGCCCTTGACGATCAGAGGCCAGTCCTCGATGTGCTGGATTTTCGTCGAGGGCAAGGACGAACCCTCGCTCGCTTGCTTCCGCATCCTCGCGGGCTTTTTTCCAGGCGTTCAGCAGCCAGACGCGTTGCTCGCGGCGGTCCCGCACGTTCTCGTCGGCTGCCAGGATCTCGTCCACGGCCAAGTACCTGCTCGGCAGGTCAACCCGCTCGAGCGCCTGGTCGATCATCGTGGTCTTGCCGGTCTGACGCGGACCCGTGACCGCCACGATCAGCGGCTTGGCGTTCTGCATGATCGCGAAGACCAGTTGGTCCACCTGGGGGCGATGGTAGGTGTGCATGGGGTGTAATGTAATCCAATGAGACGGTATGGATCAATGAATTATAGTGGCCCACCTGGGCTATCCCCTGGCGCGCGCCCTGCGCATGAATCGGGACTACCTCAACGAGATCCGCCGCGTCGACATCTCGCGGGTCAGCGGCAGGCGAAGGGATCCCGTGAAGGTGGGACGCCTGCTCCGGTCTCTTGCCCGGAACACGGCAACTCCCGCATCCCTCTCGACGCTGATCACCGATGTGCGGGGAGGCGGCCCCATCATCTACCGCGAAAAGGGGGGCCTGGAGGTGGACGCGGTCGTCGAGACGGACGACGGGCGCTGGGCGGCGTTCGAGGTCAAGCTGGGCGAACGCTGGGTGGAGGATGGAGCCAACTGGGGGTCATTCCGATCGGGTCGCTGGGGCCCTGAAGCGACTGCCCGGGCAGGCTGATTCCGAATAGCCCTGCCCCTCACCTCTCGTCGCGCCTCGCCGGCCCGGCGCCTCACCGCTCTCGGTGCCCAGGCGGCTCCATCCACGGACTCCTAGCGGCGATCCCCTCCAACCCGTACGGTCATTTGCGGGAACGAAAAGCACCTCTTCCCAACGGCTCCCGATCCCCTAACCCACCATCCCCGAAGGAGTAAGGCCCCGTGCTGAAGTACTTCGAGCTCGAGCAGCGAGGATCGTCCGTCCGCCGAGAGGTGATCGCCGGCTTCACCACCTTCCTCACCATGGCGTACATCATCTTCGTGAACCCGCAGATCCTGGGCGGCACGGGGATGGACGCCGGGGCGGTGCTGGTCGCCACCTGCGTGGCCGCGGCATTCGGGTCGGCCGTGATGGGCCTCTACGCCAACTTCCCCATCGCGCTGGCGCCGGGGATGGGGCTGAACGCCTACTTCGCCGCCGTGGTGGTGGGCACCATGGGATTGCCCTGGCAGGCGGCGCTGGGGGCGGTCTTCTGTTCGGGGGTGCTGATGCTCATCCTGTCGGTGCTGCCGGTGCGTGAATGGGTGGTGAACGCCATTCCGCACTCGCAGAAGCACGCGATCGCGGCCGGGATCGGTTTCTTCCTTGTCATTATCGGGCTTCGCAGCGCCGGGGTCGTGGTGGGCAGCGACGCCACGCTGGTGGCGCTCGGCAAGCTCACCGAGTGGCCGGCGCTCCTGGCGGCGTTGGGGTTCGTGGCGATCGTGGCCATGGAACACCTCAGGCAGCCGGCCTCCGTACTCCTCTGCATCCTGATCGTGGCGGGGATCGGCTGGGTCGCCGGACTCACGCCCGCCCCCGAGGCGCTCGTCGCCGCCCCGCCTTCGCCGGCGCCGACCGCCTTCGAGCTCGACATCGCGGGCGCGCTCGAAGTGGGCCTGGTCGCGATCATCTTCGCCTTCCTCATGGTCGACCTCTTCGACACCAGCGGGACCCTGGTCGCCGTGCTCAGCGAGGCGGGGCTGACCGACGGCACCGGCAGGGTTCCGGGCCTCAAGCGCGCGCTGGTCGCCGACAGCTCGGCCACCATCGTGGGGTCGTTTCTCGGCACGTCGACCACCACCTCCTACATCGAGAGCGCGGCGGGGGTGCGGGCCGGGGGTCGCACCGGCATCACGGCGCTCGTGGTGGCGGGGCTGTTCCTCGTCTCGATCGTCTTCGCGCCGATTGCCACAGCCATCCCGGCCTTCGCGACCGCCCCCGCGATCCTCTTCGTGGGGTGCGTGATGGCGCGCGCGATGCGTCACGTCGAATGGGACGACCTCACCGAGTCCGTGCCCGCCATCGTGACCGCTCTTGCCATGCCGTTCACCTACTCGATCGCGACCGGGATCGGGCTCGGCTTCATAGCCTACACGCTGATCAAGGTGGTGGGCGGACGCCGACATGAACTGAACGCGGCGGTGCTCGTGGTGGCGGCGGCGTTCGCGGTCCGGTTCGTGGTGACGTAGCGATCGTGGGGGCCCCGGGGGTTCGGCCGGACGCGCCGACACCCCGGCCTGGTAACTGCGAGGGCCGTCTCGGCGGGAGACCCGCCAGTCTTGCGCGCCTCCCTCCGCCGCCGGATCTTGCGCGGACGCCGTTCGATCCCTTGTGAAACCTTTCACATGGCCTACAGGAACCCATGACCATACCCCGTACCGCCCTCGCCCTCCTCGTCCTCACCACCCTTCCGCCCACCGCCACCGCCGCCCAGACCGCGCACGTCATCGAGGACGGACAGGCGCAGGTGGTGCCCGAATTCGCCGATTCCACCACCTGGATCCGCCACGAACTCTGGGTCGAGACCGAGTTCGATACCGATGGGGACGGCAAGCCCGACCGCGTGCATGTCGACGTGGCGCGCCCGGCCCAGACCGACAGCGAGGGGCTCAAGGTGCCCGTCGTCTACGAGACCAGCCCCTACTACTCCGGCGTCGCGGGCCTCGACTTCGACCACTTCTGGGACCTCAGGCAGGAGGTGGGCGGCGAGCCGATCGCACGCGACCCCTTTCCCGCGGACATCCCCCACCGCGCCACCCAGCCCGTCATCTCCAATTCACATGTGCGGACCTGGGTTCCGCGCGGGTTCGCGGTCATCCATTCCCAGTCGCCCGGCACGGGGCAGTCCCAGGGGTGCCCCACGGTGGGCGGGGCCAACGAGTCGCTCGCACCCAAGGCCGTGATCGACTGGCTGAACGGGCGCGCGCGGGGGTTCACGAGCATCGACGGCGACGAGGAGGTCGAGGCCTACTGGGCCACCGGCAGGGTCGGCATGACCGGCACCTCCTACAACGGCACGCTGCCCCTGGCGGCCGCCACCACCGGCGTCGAGGGTCTGGAGGCGATCATCCCCGTGGCGCCCAACACGTCGTACTACCACTACTACCGCTCCAACGGGCTGGTGCGGTCGCCGGGCGGTTATCCGGGCGAGGACATAGACGTTCTCTTCGACTTCATCTTCAGCAGCTTTCCCCACGTGCGCGACCACTGCCTGGCCAGCGTGCGCGACGAATTGAACGCGAAGCTCGACCGCGTGACGGGCGACTACAACGACTTCTGGGCCGAGCGCGACTACCTGAACCACATCGGCGGGGTGCGGGCGGCCACCCTCATGGCCCACGGCTTCAACGACTGGAACGTGATGCCCGAACACAGCCACCGCATCACCGAGGCGTTGAAGGAACGGGGCGTGCCGGTGCAGATCTACTACCACCAGGCGGGCCACGGCGGATACCCGCCCCTCGAGCGCATGAATCGCTGGTTCACCCGCTACGTCATGGGTGTCGAGAACGGCGTCGAGGACGACCCCGGGGCGTGGATCGTGCGCGAAGGGGACGAACCGAACGACCCGACCGCATACGCCGCGTACCCGCACCCCGAAGCCGAGGGGGCGAGACTCCACCCCGCGGGCGACGGACACTGGACCGGCACCCTGTCGCCGGCGGGCGGGCCGGACCGCGGCACCGGCACCGTCGTGGACAACTTCGCCTTTTCGGGGAACCAGCTGGCCGCCGTCGAATGGTCGACCCACCGGCTGCTGTACGCGACCCCCGAACTGAGCGAGGACGTGCATCTCTCCGGCGTCGCCACGGTGCGGATTCGCGTTGCGGCGGACGCGGCGGCGGCCAACCTCAGCGTGTGGCTGGTGTCGCTGCCGTGGGCGGCGGAACCAGAGCACATCAACGAGAACATCATCACCAAGGGCTGGGCCGACCCGACGAACGCGGGAGACGACGACATCGCGGCGCCCCGAACCGGCACCCCGCTCACGCCCGGCGAGTTCGTCGAGCTGGAGTTCGCGCTGCAGCCCGACGACCAGGTGATTCCCGCGGGGGCTCGCATCGGGCTGATGATCTTCTCGAGCGACCGGTTGTTCACGGTGCACCCGGATCCGGGGACCACGCTGACGGTGGACCTGGAGGGGACGAGCGTGGTGTTGCCGGTGGTGGGTGGGGCGGAGGTGCTGGTGAGGGCGATGGGGGCGGGGGGGTCGTAGCCGGATGGCCGTCAACAGGGAGATATCCGGATTCCTGAGAGAAGGGCTGGAGTTGGGATTGCCGAGGCGGCAACTCGAGCGGGTGCTCCTCGAGGCCGGTTGGCCGCGCGACCAGGTTCAGGGAGCCCTGGCCGGGTTCGCCGATGTCGAGTTTCCGATCCCCGTCCCCCGCCCCTCACCGTATCTGTCGGCCCGCGAGGCCTTCGTCTACCTCATTCTCTTCAGCACGCTCTACGTCAGCGCGTTCAGCCTGGGCAGTCTCCTGTTCGCGTTCATAGACCGGGCGTTCCCCGATCCCTCCGCGGACCCCGCGGCGGCCGTCGAGGTGACGCGGGAGACGATACGGTGGTCCATCTCCTTCCTGGTCGTGACGTTCCCCGTATTCGCCTTCGTCTTCTGGAACAACGACCGGGCCGTCCGCGACGACCCGGGGCGCCGGCTCTCACGCGTCCGGCAATCGCTGACGTACCTGACGCTGCTCGCGGGAGCGGCCATCCTCATCGGCGTATTGACGACGATCGTCTACAACCTGCTCGGCGGCGAATTGACGGCCCGGTTCGCGCTGAAGGTCCTCACCGTAGGGGCGATCACCGGCTCGGTCTTCGGGTACTTCCTCCGCGACGTGCGCAGGGAGGACTAGCGGGATGACCCCGGCGCCGAGATCCATCGTGCTCGGAGCCGCGGTGGCGGCGGTGGTCGCGGCGGTGGCGGCCGGCCTGTTCATCCTGGGATCCCCCGCCCAGGAGCGCGAGCGCCGGATCGACGACCGGCGGGCGGCGGACCTGCACGCCATCGCGGCCGCCGCCGATCTCTATCGGTCCCGGCATTCACGGCTGCCGGCGTCGCTGGACGAACTAGCGGCCGAGCCCGGCATGAGGATCAACACGCGCGACCCCGCGACCGAGCAGGCATACGGATACCAGGTGCTCGACAGCGCGCGCTACGAGGTGTGCGCAACCTTCGACAGGGAGTCCGTCGCGGGGCCCCGGGAGCCGACCACCCTCTCTCCGGTCGTCGAGGCGAGCTGCCGGGCCTGCCATGGCGTGGCGTCGGTCGCCGCGAGCGTGGACGATGATCCGGGCGGGGCGCACTCGAGGTTGCGGGATCTGTGGGCGCACGGGAAGGGGCGGGAGTGTTTTCGGATGCGGGCGGGGGGTGGGGAGGGGTAGGCGAGCGGGACGGGGCGCGGGTGAACTGGACGGGAATGAGCTTGCGCCCGCAGCTGGACGGCGGCGTATGAGCAGAGTATACTCAAATCATGAGTAAGCGACTTCAAGTGGTCATGTCCGACGCCGACCTCGACGAGATCCGCGACGCGGCCAGGCGCAACAACCTCACCGTGTCGGCGTGGGTGCGCCGCACCCTGCGGGACGCGGCGGGGCGCGAGCGTCGCGGCGGCGCCACCGCCGTACACGAGGCCCGCCCCGACTACTCCGTCTTCAAGCCGGGTGCGCTGCGCTACGTCACGATCGAGGCGCGGGTCACGGAGCACGATGTCGAAGCCGTGCGCCGACGCTACGGGCTCCGCAGCTGGAAGGCGGCCCTGGAGGAGGCGGTCTGCAGGCAGGCGATCGTCCCGATGACCAAGGAGGAGGCGCTGGCGATGCAGGGTTTCGGATGGGAGGGAGATCTCGACGAGATGCGCGACAACGACCCGATCGAGATGATCGACCCGGTAGAGCCGATCGAGTAGCCGTGATCGTCGACACTTCCGCCTGGGTGGAGTATTTGCGCGCGACGGGCAGCCCAACCCACCTCGCCCTCCGCGCCGGGGTGCAGGACGGCAAACCGATCGCCACTCCGGCGCTCGTGGTGACGGAACTGCTTTCCGGCAGCCGCAGCGAGATCGAGGCCGCCGGGCTGCTGCAGCTCCTCAGCCGGTTCGAGATCCTCATTCCCGACTCGCTGAGGGACCATCAGGGCGCGGCGCGGATCCAACGCATCTGTCGCCGGGCCGGATTCACAATCCGGTCGACGGTCGCTTGCATGGTGGCCGCGACCGCGCTGGAGGATCGCCGCCCGCTGCTGGCGCGAAACCGTGACTTCGCGGTGATCGCGCGGCACACGGAGCTGGAACTGGTGATTCCGCCGGATGCCGGGGCGCCGAGCAAGCCGCTGCGGGGGTGGTCGGGGGAGTAGGTATTCCCGCGCGTTCAGTGGCAGAGGTCCGCGCACTCGCCCGGGTGGACCCGCCAAACCGTCAGCCACGGGGACTCGCCCTCATAGGTTGACGGCGTCCTCGGCGATGTCGAACCGCCACGTGTCGTGGCAGCGGTGTCGTACATTGGGGAGCTTCGCCGCGGTAATCCGACCATGTCAACAGAACGGAGGGTCACAGAAGATGGCCATCGCCTTCGCCGACGCATTCCCCTACCTGCTTCTCTGGGTGGCGCTGGCGTTCGCGATGTTCCCGGGTCGCGGTGTCGTCGGGTCGGCCTTCATCGCGCTTTCGCTTGCCGCAGCGGTGGTCGCCGGGATCGTTGCGTGGGCGGGGCTCGCAGTGCTCGTGCTGTTCGCGGGATCCTGCATGGCCGCCGTGCGGCGTGAACTCCCCACGGCTCTGCGGGCCCCGGCGTGGGGCGCGGTCGTGATCCTCGCAGTGGCCCTGGCCGCTCACCAGGTACCGTGGATCCACAACGTGCTTGTCCTGGACGGTGTTTCCGTGTCGGCCTCGGCCGCTCGCTACACGCTGTACTGGAACTACGACAAGGGATTCGCGGGTGTCGTGCTCTACTCCGTGTGTGTGCAGCCGCAGGGAAGCGTGCAGTGGAGACGCGCGAGCCTGGCCACCGGGGCGATCGCCCTGACGACGCTGGTCCTGGTGGGGCTGGCCGCGACGGCGGCCGGGTTCGTGGCCTGGGACCCGAAATGGCCGGCGATCCTGGGCGTTTGGGTGCCGGCCAACCTGCTCCTGACATGCGTCGCGGAGGAGACGTTCTTCCGAGGCATCCTGCAGCGACACCTGGGGAGATTCCTGCGCGGGAGGGTGCCGGTGCCGGCACTCGCGGCGCTACTCGTCGGGGCCGTCGCGTTCGGCGTCGCGCACTTCGCTGGCGGGACCACGTATGTCCTTCTGGCCACGCTCGCGGGCGTCGGCTACGGCGCGGCCTATCACGTCACGGGACGTGTGGAGGCCGGCATCCTGGTGCACTTCCTTCTCAACCTGTCGCACCTGGTTCTGTTCACCTATCCGTTCGTGGGATAGGGCGAGCTGTCCAGACTCGACCTCTCGCGGGCCAAGGGTGTTCATCCTCCAGGCACCAGCGGCCATACCAGCGGAAGCACTGTCAAGACCACCGCCATTACCAGAACGAACAACGGAAACCCCGCCTTAATGAAATCAACAAACCGGTATCCTCCGAAACCCATCACCAACAAATTGACCGGATGTCCCACCGGACTCATGAAGGCACAGGAACTTCCCACCGCCACAGTCATCATCAGAGCCTGGGGCGAGAGCCCTTCACTGACGGCCGTGCTGAGCGCGATGGGCGACATGAGGACCGCCACCGCCGCCGTCGGCATCATCTGAGCCGAAAGGGCGGTGATCAGGAAAAGGCCCGCTACCACTGCCAGAGGACCGAAACCCGCAAGAGATCCCAACACCGCTTCGGCAACCAGCGCAGCGGTTCCGGATTCCTGCATCGCCAGTCCCAGGCTGAGCATCCCCGCGATCAGGATCACCGCCTTCAACTCAATGCACCGATGGGCCTCTTCGATGTCGAGACAACCCGTCAGCACCATCAAGACCGCTCCAATTGGCGCCGCGATGAAGATCGGAAGAAGGCCCGAGACCACCGAAGTCAGGACGCCCGCCATGATGACGGCGCTGACCGGAGCCTTCCGGCTTCGCACCACCTCCGCCGGTCCCTCGGTCATGACGAGGAAGTCCGGGTGTTCCACCATGAGCGCAAGCTTGTTCCTGTCGCCATGAAGCAGGAACGCATCGCCGGGGAGCAGTTCCATCTTCCGGAGCCCGGTCCGGTAGATCTCTCCATTCCGCCATATCGCAAGGATGGAAACACCGTAGCTCTTGCGAAACTTGAGTTCCTCGATGGTCTTTCCCGCGAACGTCGTGCGCGGAGACAAGGAAGCCTCCGCCAGGCCGACGGCGTCTGACTCCAGCCGGCTCAAATCCAGGGGACGGTTGTCGCCCACCGTCAGTTCCTGCAGCGCCTCCAGGACCCGGAGATCCTCGAATCGTCCCCGGAGCAGGAGAACGTCTCCTCCCTCGAGTTGCGTGTCCGCGTCCGGCATGAGAAGCTCTTCGTCGGCCCGCAGGATCCCCACGACCGTCAGGCCGAATGCATCGGCCAACCGGGTTTCCGCGAGCAACTGACCTGCAAGCAGCGATTCTCCCGAGATTCTGACGCTCTGAATCCTGCGCTCCATGTGGTAGCGGGAGATCAGTTCTCCTGCCGGCACCGAACGGATCGCTCCGAAGGTCCTGTCCTCCTCCGGTGCGGCAAGTCGCCCGCTCTTCGTCGCAACCAGCAGGCGATCCCCCGGAGCGAGAGTCATCGACCGCAATCCCGTGCGGCGTACCCGGTCGCCCCGCAGGATCGCGAGTACGTGCAGGCGACGAGTCCGCCGCAGATTCGCCTCTCGAACGGTCTGCCCGATGAGGGGCGAATCTTCAGGCAACTCCAGTTCCGCCACCTCGATGGAGGCATCGGCAATCCGCTCCAGCGTCCGATCTCGCGACTCGATCTCCAGGTGCTTCCATGCGCGCAGGGCTTCGAACCTCTCGAGGGTTCCTTCGACAACCAGCTCGTCTCCCCCTCTCAGCACGAAGTCCGTCCCGGGAGCCAGGATCGTCTGTCCGCTTCGTTGCACAGCGACCACGTTGAGGCCCAGGGCATGGCCCAACCGGCTTTGCTGCAGCGTCTTGCCCGCCAGCGTCGAATTGTCGGGGGCTCCCAGCATGCCGATCAGGCCACGCAGGTCGTAGAGTCCGCCCAGATCGGCTGGAGCCGATTCCTTCTTCGGATCCCGGTCCGGAAGCAGTCTCCGTCCCAGGAAAGTCATGTAGACGATTCCGACAGCGAGCGCGGTCAGCCCGACGGGTGTGAACGAGAACATCCCGAACGGCTCGAACCCGGCATCCCGCAACGCCCCGTTCACGAGGATGTTCGGCGCCGTTCCGATCAGGGTCGTCATCCCGCCGAGCAGGGATCCGAAGGCGAGGGGAATGAGCAGTTTGGACGGCGGCGTCCCTGTGCGGCGGGCCATATCCAGCACCACCGGCAGCATGAGGGCGGTGATCCCGATGTCGTTCATGATTCCCGACAGGAGGCCGACCGTGGCCATCATCACCGCGATGAGACGGCCGACTCCGACGCCCGCCGCCGCCAGGACCCGTTGGCCGATGAAATGAGCCACCCCGGTCCGCATGAGCGCGCCGCTCAGGACCAGGACCGAAGCGATGGTGATGACCGCTTCGTTGGCGAAGCCCATGATCGCCTGGTCGCCCTCGAGAATGCCCGTCACCACGAGGCCGAGCATCACCATCAACGCCACCAGGTCCACGCGGACCCGTTCGGTCACGAACAGGATCACCGCCGCTGTGAGAATCCCCCCGACGACGAAAACCTCGAAGTTCATTCAGCAGCCGGGGGGTCGGGATCGCCCGGTCCATGGGCTCGGCGGGGGACGGGTCGCGGGCCCGGCGCCAAACTGGCCGGAGAGAGACAGTTGCCTTCCGACCTGTCCTGCCAGGGGATTCTCAGACATTCTTGCGGTCGCGGCTTTCGTTACCGGCGGTGACCGGGCGTCCTGAACTGGTTGGGGCGACTTGGGCGGCCTCTCGATCCGGGCTCGGCATGCTTCCGATCCATTCGGGTCGGCTCTCCATGGCACCTCACTTCGTGTCGGGAATCAGCCCATCAATATAGTGCCACCCCTCCCGCACTGATCGCGGCGAGATGCTCGGAGTGCGGCCTTGGGTGCGCAGCGACAATCAAGATGAGAGCGTTGCGACAATCAAGGTGAGAACGGGGGCCGATGGCCGGTTTTTCCGAGGGGTGGAAGTAGGGTGAGGTCTGCTCGGCCGCTCGCCAGCGCGCCCACGCGCGCCTTCGAGACCGCGGGGACGAGGGTGAAGTCGAAGTTGTCGAGCGTCTTGCCGCGCGGCAGCTTCGCCTCGGCCCGGTGCCGCTCGAAGCGCCCCGCTCCCGGTCGGTGACCTCGTGTCCGGCCAGCGCAGCGAGGAGGTGCGCCGAGGGCCAGCGCTCCCGGCGGCTTCGCTCGCTCAGTCAAGGTTCCACTTCGCCCGCAGGCGATCCGCCCACCGTTGGCCGCGTTCAAGGTCGCGCCTGGTCAGGCGCGGCGGATTCAGGAATACGATGCGCGAGACATAGCTCCTCGTTCCGCCGGGAGACCTCTCGTATCCCATCACCCAGTGGAACATCGACCCGACGGACAGGCGTTCGCGCTCCTCGGCTCCGATCTCCTCCAACTCGATGGTGGCGACATGGCGACCGCCGCCGGTCAGGTTTCTCAGACGGGCGTCGAACTCGTCCTTGCGGATGGCTGTCACCCTCCCCTCCCATTCCTGCTTCGCGAAGAACGATGGGGCGCGGTCCCACGAGTTCCTCGGGATCGCCCGCCGTACTGCCCGCGGGCCGTTCGGGCGCCTTCCGTTGCGCTGACGGTTGCGGGTTCCGGTCGCGCCGGTGTCGTCCGTGGGCCCGTAGTGCTGCGCTCTGTCCACGGACTGCGTGTCCAGCGTCACCTCATGATCGCGTCATGGGGCCGCGCTACCCGATCCGTCCGGCTACGGCGGCCGCGTAGAAAGGTGATCCAGATCGAGCGGGTCGCTCTCGACGTAGTCGCGACCGGTCAGGTCATCCAGAGTTAGGACCACGCCGTCCACTCGGACGAAGCGCGCGAATGTCGGCTGCGGCTGGGGCAGAGCTGTCAAGCAAGGCTCCCAATCCTGAGGCTCGAATGCTGGCTCGTCGTCATTGCGGATGAACCAGAACGTCAATTCCACGGCGTCCGCGTCCCAGGACGGGGCCGCTCTAACCCGGATTTCGCGGAGCGCCCTGAGGGCACGCCCCTCATCGCTCTGCTTGTCGTGTTTCTCCAACATCCGGTCCGTTAGCGGTTTGGCGAACTTCACAAAGTCGTTGGGGAACGCCGTCCTCGCGCGCTTGCGGGCCAGTGCGAGGGAGAAGCGACGCGTCTCGTCGTCCGTCCGGCATCCCTCGATCCGCTCCCAAACTGCCACGACCGCCTTCTCTACCGTCATCACTCGGTCGAGGTCGGCCACGAGGCGGCGGGCGGCCACTCCCGGGATGAAGCCGTAGCTTGGCCTTCGACCCCGGTCAATCTCGTGGAGTACCTGATCATTCACCTCGACCAGCGGGCTGACCTCCACGACCGGACGATCAACGCAGCTTCGGACGAGGTCACAGGTCTGAGTGAGGACTGCGAAGCCGCACACGGGCGTCTCAGCGCTGTCAACTCCCTCGACGACGGCCGCTTTACCATCGTCGGTCAGCGGGTTCTCCATGTTTGTCCGAAACAGGAACCAGTCGTCCCCTACGACGCAGTCGCCCTGACGCCAAGTCGCGATTCTCTCGTCGACCTGCTCAACGCCGACAGCGTCAGGCGCGCCCACGCCGCTGGCCCCTTGCGGTTCGAGCGGCGCGTCCGCGCCCCGTTTCCTGGTGTACACGGTCGCTCATCGCGTCGTGGAGCTCGTCAGGCGGCAGGGGCTTACGCGCCGTCCGGGCCGCTTCACTGAGCGGGGTTAGCGTCGGGACTAGGCGCGAGCGCCCTCGACCAAGGGCTGTGCGTGCTTCCCAAAACCGCTGGTCCGCCAGCATCCCGAACGCGGTCCCGCCCCCACGGGCGGCAAGCAAAGCCTCACGCGTGCCGCGTGCCGTGCCACGGTCGGCATGCCGGACAACATCCAGCACACGCATGAGCCGCTGGTGATTGACGGCGTTCAACGGCCTCCCGCTAGCCCAGAAGTGAACGCTACGACGCGATACGCCGAACAGCTCAGCGAGCTGCTCCCAAGTCAGGCCGGAAATCCGACGCAGTTCAGAGACGGCCTTGCGGGTAACCTCTGTCTCGATCTCCATCTGCGTCGCCACCGCGTCGCGGCTTGGCCCGCTAGCGGTCGGATCGGATTCACGTGTGTACGGTTCCCCCCAGATTGCGGTAGGCTCCGCGGACGACGTGCCGGCGATCGACAACGCACCGCTCGCCATGATCACCGACAGCGACGGGCGATCCCTGATCCCGGCGCGACCGGCAAAGGATGTCGTTCCTTGACTGACAGCCGACTCGCGTAGCAGGGATTCCAGGGTCATGGCTCACCTCCGTACCGTCGCAGAAACTCATCCGTTACCGCCCAGCGGAAGATGGCGTAGATGCGTGCGGCGAAGCCTCGCGCCTGCTCGACCACGGAGTCGACATCAAGCCGCCGGCTGCCTGCCTGAAACGACTGGAAGGCGTCGGTGTCTAGGATCCAACTGCGCTCGTTGATCGCGTCCAGCGCACCAGGGTCAGTCGTGCTTCGCGGTGCCAGCAGTCCCCAGCGGACGGTAATCTGACCCGCGTTCCCGGGCAGAATGAACATGTTTTCCGAGACGGCGTGTTGAGCATGCTCGGAGAGTGGGGATCCCAGAATGCCCGCCACTTCGGGGCGAACGAGCCGGGGCAGAGCGCTCATGTTCTCCCCAGACACGCGATCGATATAACGCACGCCGAGGCGATCCAATACTCGCGGATCGACGTGCTCCTTGAGGGCTTCCAGGACCAGCCTCAAGCGCTCCATGAAGTCTTCGCGGCTCGTGTATTTCGTGGTCTCCAGCGCCAGGAAGTCGGGTGCCAAAGTGACACGCCATGCCCCTGTCACTTCGTTGAAGCGCCATAAGGTGTTCGAGCGTGTGTCCACCACTCCCTGTGAGCCGAGGACGACGCTGCGTTCCTCCTCTGGACGCAGCACCGGGTAGAACTCCCGAATGGCCTCCTGAAACGATGCGATGGACTCCCGCTTCTCCAACGACGCGATGAGCGGAAAGCGCACTTGGGCGATGACCCGCACGAGCGGTGGGTCGGTCAGCGGGACCTCGGGCGGGGGCGGTCCCGCCAGAGGCGTGTCGGCAGCATTCACGTGATGGCTCGTCTGTCGGTGTCGATGAACGGTGTGGCTATGTGATGGCTCGCTAGAGAATCATACCGCACGATGCTCCATTTGTGAAGTAGAGTGTGAAATGGACCCGGAGGGTTGCTCACCTCCCCAGCCCGAGGGAATCCCGGTTCCGCATTGTGGTCGACCGGAGACGCCATGTGCCACACCAGTTCCTCGATCGTCATCTCGAGCAGTTCCATCGCCTTCGAGGTGGAAATGGTCCCCTCCGCCAACCCGCGGAAGCAGAGTCGTTCGAACCGTTCCGGCCGCTCACAGGGGATCTCCACCGGCTCCTCAAACGGCGGTCGAGTCCAGCGCTGCCGGGACGACTCGCTGTACAGTAGCCGGGCGAGGGTAGCGGTGAAGACGCCGACGGCCTCGCAACGGCGCGCCAAGGCCCGGGCACTCACCCCGAAGGTCCGCTGGAGTCGGAAGAGTTCGCACCAGCCTATCGACGTCCTCCGCCAACCGACTTCTTGCAGGAGCGCCTCGCGGGGCATGAGGAATGCGGCCGCAAACTGGTGTGCGGCCTTCTCGGCGACGGGCGGGCGCACGTCCAGCACCATGTGGCCAAGTTCGTGTGCCATCGTGAACCTTGATGCCTCGGTCCTCAAGGACCTGAACCAGATTCGCGATCGGCGTTGTTCCGAGCCCCCAGTGGGCGCGGAGGTGTCCCGCGGCATGTTCCACGCCCGAAAGACCGTCGTGCGTTGGAAAGGGGGCCGCACGCGGCCTGTCCCAGCTCACGTTCGGTATACGGAGGGCGTTTTCCACCGCGAGATAGCGTTCAAGCCGGTGGAGTACTCTGGCCTGAATTCGGGCTTGCTCGCGTCGACCAAGTTCCCGAGTACTCCGGAATCCGACCTCTTCTCCGTCGGACTCGGATGAACTCCTTGCGGGTCACCTGTGTGATTCCGACCAAGCTCTGGGAAGCGGCTCTTCACCTGTCGTGGTGGGTGGGGAGGATCCGAAGCTGAATCATAGGGCG
>JAPPGI010000070.1 GCA_028874985.1 Gemmatimonadota bacterium
ATATGCGATCATCGGTCATCCTTCGGAAGCCCGTCAAGTCAAGGGTATAATCCCCCAATATAGCGCGCGGGCCTACGATTCGTCACCGGCGCGCAGTTTCCTCTGGTGGAGCACTTCGGGGAATTCGTAGTAGAGGACCCCCTCCTTGCTGATCTCGGAGCGGACCCGGAACCCGTCGTCCATGCCGATCATGATCTTCTCCGCCGCCGGCAGAGTGAGGTTGAGCTCCGCCGCGACGTCGGTCACGGTCAGGATGCCGGCGCGCGCGGTGGCCAGCCTCAGCACCTTGCGGTTCAGCGTCCGGATCACCGACTGGCGCCGCTCCTGGAGTGCCTTCCAGCCCCACAGAAACAGCCCGGAGCCCCCCATTCCGCAGAGCGATCCGGCGACGACCGGCCCATAGATGCCGGAGGCGAGTCCGGCGGTGATCATCACGGTGGCCAGGACGGCGAGCGCACCCCCGAACACGCGGCGACCGATTCCGCTGGGCGGCAGCGGCCCTTCGGTTGGCGGAGCGGGCGCCCTGCGTGGTGCCGGGGCGGGAGCCGGCGCTTTCCATCCGTCCTCGTCGTCCGGCCTGCGCGAATGCTCCCAGCCGAAGCCGCAACCCGGGCAGACGCGGTAGGCACGCCGTGACGCGTAGTAGATCAGGCCACCGATTCCGTAGGTGAAGATGCTCAGTCCGACGAGCAGGCCCAGGTGGCCGGGCTTCTGGAAGTAGGGGATCGGGTCGCCCCGGTGTCCGCAGCGGGGGCACTGGCGCAGGGTCCGCTGCGAGACCGCGGCGCGACGGCGGCGGGCGACCGCGGCCCCGCAGGTGGGGCAGCGGTTCTCCCCGTCGAATATGGTCTCGCCGCAGGTCGAACACCGCATTCAGATCTTCGCTTCCTTCACCGGCACCTCCGGCAACCTTTCGTTTCGGTTGACACAACTGTTCCTTACGACACCCTCGAAACCGGGATTCACCGCCGACTCGAGCCACCCCGGAGCACCCGGCGTTCGATCCTGCTCCCCGCAGAATGACATTACATTGACTGGAGCGTTCCGCAAACACCCGTTCCGGCCCGACCGATGATCATATCCCGCCTTCCGGCAGCCTCCGCAGTTCTTCTTTGCCTGGTCTCCCCGGGTCGGGCCGGCGCCCAGTCCATCCCTTCCTCGTACCGCTACATCGACAACCCGCAGGCGGCGTCGATATTAGGCGGGTACATGTCGCTCGCGACGGGGTCGCTGGCGCTCGGGCCGAAATCGGGCGCCTTCCTAGGGGGACGGTACGCCATCGAGGCGGGTGGACCCGTCTTTTTCGAAGGACTCTTCACCTACCTTCCCACGACGCGGGACGTGATAGACCCCCGCCGGCAACTGGGGGACCGGGACATCGGCGAGTCCGACGTTCATCTCCTGATGCTCGACGCGCGTCTCCTCTTCAGCCTGACGGGACGCCGGACCTGGAATCGGTTCGCCCCGCACCTGTTCGTCGGAGGAGGCCTCGCCTACGACGCCGCGGGCCCGGGCGAATCCGACCGGAACCTTGAAGCCGAAGACGTCTTCGACTTCGGGAACGCCTTCACCGCCAACGCGGGAACCGGATTCCGCCTCCTGCCGGGATCGCGCTTCATGGTACGGGCCGACGCGAGCCTCACCCTCTGGCAACTCTCCACGCCCGCGGGCTTCGACGACCCGGCCAAGCGCCCCGATGACGAGGCGGATCCGTTGCATGCCCCTGAGCGAAGCGAGTGGGTTGGCGGGTACGGCCTCACGCTGAGCTTCGCCTGGAGATTCTGACGGGCACGCCGGCCGTGGCCAGGTCCCTTTTCGTCGGCTTTTGAGCGTGAACGCGAGAACGGAGCGGCCCGCCGGCGACGCAGCGCGGGGCACCCCCGGCGGGGGTCGTTTTCACGATCCGCCCGAGGCCGACTGGCTCTCCTGCGAAGAGGCCCTGGCCCGGATCCTGGCCGGCGCCCGCCCCATGCCCGCGACCTCGGTGCCCGCTTCCGAAGCGCTGGGGCGATCCGTCGCGGAGACGATCCGGGCCCGCGCCACCCTGCCGGCCTGGAGGAACAGCGCCATGGACGGGTTTGCCGTGCGCAGCGGCGACCTGCCGGAAGGGGCCGGCGGCGCAGTCCGGTTGCCCGTGGCGGGACGATCGTACCCGGGCGAGGTTCCCCTGCAGGGCATACCTCCCGGCGCCGCGGTGCGCGTGATGACGGGAGGTCCGGTTCCGGAGGGCTTCGACACCGTGATCCGGGTGGAGCACACCGATGGCGAAGCGGAGCCGGGACTCGTCGTCGTCGGACGCACCGACGACCTGGGCAGGCACGTCCGTGCGGCCGGCAGGGACATGCGCCGGGGGAGGGAGACCGTCCCCGCCGGCACGCCGGTGCACTCCGGGTCGCTGCCGGTTGTCCTGGCCAGCGGCCGCGACCCCGTCTCCGTCCACCGGCGCCCGCGCGTGGGCGTGCTGTCGAGCGGCGACGAGCTGGTCGGGATGGACCGTTTCGACGAGGTGGCCGCGGGACGGGCGATCCCCGACACCAACCTGGCCATGATCATGGCCGCGGTGGCCGAGTCCGGTTCGGTTCCGGTCGACTTGGGAGTGGCCGCCGACGACCCGGCGGCACTCCGGGCAAGGCTGGAAGCGGTCGGCGGAGTGGATGCGCTGGTCACCACCGGGGGAGCGTCCATGGGCGAAAGGGACCTGCTGAAACGGATCATGCTGGATCTCGGCTTCCGCCTCGACTTCTGGCGGGCCCGAGTGCGCCCGGGCAGCCCGCTGTCGTTCGGTCATCTGCCGCGCGGCGGCGACCTCCTACCCGTCTTCGGGCTCCCGGGAAACCCGGCGTCGGCCTTCGTGACCTTCCACGTCTTCGTGGCACCGTACCTGCGTGCGCGGCTGGGATCGGCACGCCCCCGGGGCATCACCGTGGTCGCCCGCACGAAGGAACCGCTCTCGTCACCGCCGCGCCTGACGCACTTTCTGCGGGTCAGGCTGTCGGAGGCAGAGTGGGGGGGCCGCCTCGACGCGGAGAGGCCCGGCCAGGCCCGGAGCGAGTCGGCGCACCCCGCGGAGCCGCAACGCGGACTGCGCTGCTCGCTGACCGGCCCCCAGGGCAGCGGTCTGGTGCGTTCTCTGCGGGACGCGGACGGTCTGGCGGTCGTTGCGGAGGGGGTGGGCCATGTCGAGGCGGGCGATCCGGTGCCCGTGCTCCTGCTTCCGGGAAGATGCTGAAGAGGCTGCCGGTCGCGGCCCTGGCGATCGTGGCTGCGGGTTGTCAGACTCCACAGTGGCCGGTGGACGGCGAGATCCGGTCCGCCTTCGGCGTGCGGGGCGGCGGCGTTCTGGGCGACATGCACCGCGGAGTGGACATCGCGGTCCCGGTGGGGACGCCGGTGCGCCCCATCCTCGACGGCCGGGTGCGCTTCGCGGGCACCATGAGCGGCTACGGCCGGGTGATCTGGATCGACCACGGCGACGACGCTCTCTCGCTGTACGCGCACCTCTCGGAGATCTCCGTGAAGGCCGGCCAGGAGGTCAGGAAGGCGACCGTGATCGGGAAGAGCGGACAGTCCGGCAACGCCTCCGGACCGCACCTGCACCTGGAGGTCTGGCGCTGGGGGCGCGAGGTGGATCCGGTACAGGTTCTGGGGAAGCCGCCGCGCGATTGACGGAATGTGCCGGGGGGCGCGTCGCCGGCGGCAGGGGGGACTCAGCCGTCCCGGAGTTCCCTGACGGCCTCGGCGAGTTTCGGGACCACCTCGAAGGCGTCCCCGACGATCCCGTAGTCGGCGACCCCGAAGATGGGCGCGTCGGCATCGCGGTTGACCGCCACGATCACCCCCGAGGTGCGCATCCCGGCCAGGTGCTGGATCGCCCCCGAGATCGCAATCGCGAAGTAGAGCTTCGGGGTCACCGTCTTGCCGGTCTGTCCCACCTGTTCCGAATGCGGTCGCCAGCCCGCGTCGACCACGGCCCGGGAGGCACCCAGGGCGGCGGTCTCGCCGAGCGCGTCCCGGAGGTCGGCGAGGATGGGCCAGTTCTCGGGACCCTTCATCCCCCTGCCGCCCGAGACCACGATGGCGGCTTCGGAGACATCGAGAGCAGCGCCCCGGGACGTTTCGAGGCCCTTCACCCGGTATCCCCCGGCGGCGGCGCCCGCATCCACCGCCACTTCATCCACGACGGCTTCGCGGGTCGAGCGCCGCGCGGCGAAGACGTTGGGCCGGATCGAGAGGAGGACCGGGGTGGCGACCGCCCGTACGCGGGCGAGCGCCTTGCCGGCGTATACCGGTCGCGTCACCACGATGCCGTCGTCGGCGGCTTCCGCACCCGTGACGTCGGTGAGCAGCGGGACCCCCAGTTTGGCCGCCACCCGTGGCGCGAGGTCCCTGCCGGTGGCCGTGGCGGCGAAGACCACCGCCGCGTGCTTGCGCGCACCGACGTGCCCGGCGAGTGCGGCCGCGAGCGGGGCGGGTCGCCCCGCGCCGGGGTCCTCCGATCGGATCCGGAGAATCCGGTCCGCTCCCCAGTCGGACAACTCGTCCCCCGAAACCCCTGGGACCGCCGCCTCGACCGCACCTCCCAGGGAGTCGGCCAGAGAGCGGGCCACGGTAGCAACTTCGCGCGACACTCCCGCCAGCACGCCCTGTTTCGTTTCGGCAACCGCCAGGACGTCAGCCATCTGGAGGGAATTGCGTCATTTGCATTGCGTCATTTGCTTTGCGTCATTCTCATAATTTTGCTAAATTACCTGCGCTTCTTCGCGCAGAAGCCTCAGCAACTCGGGAACCGCGCCCGCGCCCTCTCCCACGATCCGCCCTTCCGGCCGCGTCGGCGGGTATTCCAGTTCCTCGACGACCAGACCCGGCTCGAGCGCGGGCGCTTCCTTTTCGGCCAGGGGCTTCCGCTTCGCCATCATGATGCCGCGCAGGGACGCGTAGCGCGGCTCGTACCTGCCCTTCGTCAGCGTCGCCACCGCCGGAAGGTCCATCTCCACCACCTCCTGCCCCCCCTCCACCGCCCTGCGGCAGGTCACCACCCCGTCAGCGACCTCCATCGCGGTCACCGAGGTGGCGCAAGGCCGCCCCAGCAGCTCGGCAACCATGGGTCCCACCTGCTGCTGATCGTCATCGACCGCCTTCACCCCGAAGAGCACGAGCGCGGCGTCGCCCCCGGCGAGCTCCGAGGCCAGCACGCGGGCGGTGACCCATCCGTCCATGGTCGGCTCGCCCTTCAACAGCACCGCACGGTGCGCCCCCAACGCGAGTCCCGAACGCAGGGACTCCTTCGTAGCCTCCGGACCGAAGCTCAGCAGCGTGACCTCTCCGGCACCCGCCCCTTCGACCAGTTGCAGCGCGGCCTCGACGGCGAATTCGTCATAGGGGCCGAGCACGTACTTGACGCCGTCCCGCTCGATATCGCCGCCGCCCGCGGCGATCCGGATGCGGGTCCCGGTGTCCGGAACGCGCTTCACGCATACCGTGATATTCAACTCCGCCGCCCCGGATCCGCTACAGGAGGACGCCCACCGCCGCGTAGCAGACGGTGGCCATGGCCCCACCGACCAACGCGTACGGCAGCTGGGTGCGCACGTGGTCCACATGGTCGGTGGCGGCGGCCATCGAGGAGATGATGGTCGTGTCGCTGATCGGGGAGCAGTGGTCGCCGAAGATGCCGCCCGACAGCGCCGCCGCCAGGAAGGGGGCCAGGTCGAGGTCGAGGGCGGCGGCGGCGGGCACGACGATCGGGATCATGATGGCGAAGGTACCCCAGCTCGATCCGATCGAGAAGGCGATCGCGGACGACACGACGAAGATCAGGGGCAGGAAGACCGCCGGCGACAGTACCTCCTGCGCCACGCCGGCCACGAAGACTC
Organism: Gemmatimonadota bacterium; assembly: GCA_028874985.1. GTDB lineage: Bacteria > Gemmatimonadota > Gemmatimonadetes > Longimicrobiales > Gaopeijiaceae > Bin94. The sequence goes on from JAPPGI010000070.1 coordinate 5,874, forward strand.
CCGTTCCCAGCTCGCGGGTAACGCCCCCGAGCGCCAGCGCCAGGAGCAGGATCAGCGCCAGCGGGACCAGGCCGCCTGCCCCGCGCAGAGCGATACGCGTGAGTTCGTCAACGGTGAATGCCTTCTGGAGGAGCAGCATGATCCACGCCGTCGCCAGTCCGGCCAGCGACGCCCAGAGCACCGATGTGGAACCGCTTCCGGCCGTCAGGTCTCCGCCGCCCGTCACCCAGAGCCCCACCGGCATCATCGCCACCAGCACCACGATGGGGACGATCATGTTGGCGGCGCGGGGCGCGACCGGTGGCTCCTCGTCCCCACCCAGCACGCCCTCGTCCATCATCGGAGTCGCGCCGGGCCAGAGCACCTCGCCCCGCGCGGCTCTCTCCTCGGCCCGTTTCATGGGTCCCCAGTCCAGCCGGAAGAGGACAACCGCCAAAGCCAGCAGCACCGCGGCGAAGGAGTAGAAGTTGAAGAGGATCGAGCGCAGGAAGACGCCCAGGGCATCCCCTTCGGGCACTCCCGCTTCGCTCAGCAGGCGCAGGTTGGTCGCACCCCAGGCGTTCAGGGGAATCAGGATGCAGATCGGCGCGCTGGTGGAGTCGATCAGGTACGCCAGCTTCTCGCGCGAGTTGCGGTAGCGGTCGAAGAGCGGGCGCGACACGGAGCCCGCCACCAGGACGGTGAGATTGGACTCGATGAAGATCATCACGCCGATCACCCACGCGAGCAGCTGTGCGCCACGGCCCCCGGTCACCAGCCTTCGCCGCTCCAGCGCCGCCACGAAACCCGCCACCCCGCCCGACGCCCCGACCGTGGCGATGAGGGCGCCCATGACCAGGGTGAACATGATGACCATCGCGTTGCCGGCGTCCCCGAGCACCCGGACGGTGGACTCGACGGTCTCCATGAGTCCGGCGCCCGGGTTCCAGCCGTTCAGGATGGACCAGCCGAGCCAGAGCCCCCCGGCCAGGGACAGGTAGACCTGCCGGGTGGCGATGGCCAGCCCGATCGCCAGCAGCGGCGGCAGCAGCGAGACCCAGGTGGGATCGTTCATGTCGTAAAGCTACCACCTCGGCGGCTTCACCGCCGGATGCCCCTTGACGAAGAAGCGCAGTGGACGCTCCGAGGCCCGGGAAACGCCGATACGGCCGGAGGTGCCCACCTCAGCGTCCGGAACGGGAGGACGCGCAACGAGGCGGATGGGAGAACGGGACAGGTCGTGCCGGTTGTGGCGCATCGTGATCCCGAGGGCCTGGGAGAGTCTTCCCGGGCCGCTGCACAGGTCGCCGGCCCGTCCGCGGCGGGACGCCATCACCTCACGGCCCGAAACGGGATCGAGGGCGCGGACCAGAACCGCACCCGCCTCGCCGTCCTCCCCCGTGACGACGTTGCTGCAGTGATGCACCCCGTAGGAGACGTATACGTAGAGCGTCAGGGGCGGCCCGAACATCGCTTCGTTGCGAGGCGTCCGTCCGCGGAAGGCGTGCGAGGCGGGGTCGTCCCGCCCCAGGTACGCCTCCGTCTCCACGATGACCCCGCTCGCCTCGACACCATCGACGGTCGATACCAGCAGAGAGCCCAGCAGACGGCGGGCCGCCCGGACGGCCCCTCCGGCGCGCAGCTCCGGGAGCACTCCTGCCGCCGACGGCTACCGGGAACGACGACCCTGCCGGAGAAAGCCGAACAGCCCGGATCGTCCCCTCTTGGCGGTGGCGGGAACAGGCTCGCCGGCCCGGTTCTCCGCCGACCCGGTCTCCCCGGCGGGTTCGGTTGAGCCCGCGGTGTCGCCGGATGCCGGGGACCGGGTCGTCCGCACCTCCGCTGTCCGATCCTTCAATGCCCTGCCCGGCCCATCCCCGCGGCCATCCTGCCGGCGGGACGGGGCCGGAGATGAGGCGGCCACCTTCGGCAACGCCTTCTTCCTGCGGCCGTAGTCCTCGGCCCAGGCGGTCAGAACGCTGTCGGCCCGCGACCGGGTGAGGACCTTGCGAATGCGCTCCGGCTCCCGTTCCAGCACCTGAAAGACCTTCGGGCCGAAGTGCCCCACCAGCCGCTCGGCGGTCTTGATGCCGACGCCCTTGTACCGGTTGGCGAAGTAGCTCTTGATCGAGCCCGCGGTGGCGGGCAGGCCCAGGGCCTTCACGTCCAGATCCGCGAGCGCCGCGGTCGCGGCCGCCGGCGCTTCGGTCAGGCGCACCCGGTAGCTGCCGTCGCGCGTGCGTTCCACGCTGACCACGCCCTCGGTTTCCGCATACTGCAAGAACTTGCTGAACTTGCCGAATCCAAGCGCGTTCTCGCTGAATCCCTTGTCGATCGCGATCATCCTGCGCTTGACCTCCGAATCACGCGGCTTTCCGTCGTCTCGCCCCCCCACCTCCTCTAGTGCCCGCCGCAACAGAACGAGCGCAGGCGCGCGGTCGCGCGGCGCCGCCGCCGGCCCCGCTTCCCCGGCGGACTGCCCGGCGGCACCCTGGCCACGGTTCGCACTCGCCCTCACCTCCTTGGCCGCTCCGCCCTGGCGGGTTCGGCGAGGCAGCGGTTGCCGGCGCCCCTTGCGGCGCTGCTCGTCCCCGTTTCCGGCCGCCGCCCTTGCACGGTGCGTCTCCGTCCTCCCCCTTCCCTTTCCCCCCGGTGGCGCGACCATGTACTGCCCGTTGTCGGCGCGCTCGATGTCGAGAAGCCCCTTGTTCGCCGCCTCGACGAGGAATTTCGAGAATTTCTTGAAGCCGAGGTCTCGTTCATTGAAGCCGGGCGACACCTCCATGATGACCTGCTTGAGGCGGTCGGAGCGCATGACGTCCCCGCGCGAGACCATGCGTTGGACCGCCTCCTCGACGCACTGCCAGGCGTCGGGGGACCCGGCCTGGTCGTCCGAAGTCTTGCTGAGCCCGGTCAGGGCCGTGTACGAGTAGTACTCGTCACAGTTCTGGACGAGAATGTCCGAGCTGGACTCCTGAATGCCGATCCCGATGACGTACTTGCCGTATTCCTTGAGCTTCAGGACCAGACTCGAGAAGTCGGAGTCGCCGGTCAGCAGAATGAAGGTGCCGATCTCGGGCCGTATGAAGACCAGTTCGATCCCGTCGATGGCCATGCGGATGTCGGTGGCGTTCTTCTTCGAGCTGCCGTAGGCGGGGGCGAAGATGAGATCGATGGACGCCTCCGAGAGAGGGACGATGTACTGGGGGTAGCGCCGCCAGTCGGCGTAGGCGCGCTGCACCGTCACCTTGCCCTTGATGATGTCCGATTCGAGCAGGTGCTTGAGTTCCTTGGCGAGGTCGCTGCGCATGCCCATCGTGACATTGTCGAAGTCGATGAGCAGCGCCGCGTTCAGCGCTTCACGGGAGATCGGCCTGGCCGGATCGGTGTGAGGGGCCTTCATATAGGGATTCAACATGTGCGTCAGTCTTGGATGGTGGCCTCGCGCCGCCCGGCCGCCGACAGGCGGCGGGCCAGCTCGTGGCGCATCACCGTACCGGTGCCGGTCACGGGAAGATCGTCCATGAAGCTAACAAGATCCGGCACCTTGTATTCGGCCAGCGTCGCCGCGGCCCAGTCCCGGATTTCCTTTTCGGTGGCCACGCCGCCCTCGACCAGAACCACGCAGGCACGGATCGCCTCCCCGAGGATGTCGTCGGACACACCCACCACGGCGGCCCTGTCAATGGCGGGATGCGCGATCAGGCGGTCCTCGACTTCCCTGGGGTGCACCTTGAAGCCACCCCGGATCACCACGTCTTCGCGTCTCCCCACGAGGTGAATGTAGCCTTCCGCGTCAACCATGCCCAGGTCGCCCGTGAGCAGGTAGCCGTCCGGATCCGTGGCGGTCGCGGTCTCCCGCGGCTGGCGATGGTAGCCGCGCATCACGCCGGGGCCCCGCACCGCGATCTCGCCCACGCTTTCCGGAGGCAGGACCGCGCCGTCGCGCTCCCTGACCCGCACTTCGGTCCTGCCGACCGGGCGCCCCACCGTGAGGATGCGCTTGGCGGCCGGGTCTTCGGGGCGGGTCATCGCCAGCGTGGACGCCGCCTCGGTCAACGAATAGGCGATGACGAGGGGAACGCCGAAGGACGCTTCGACGCGGCGGGCCAGGTCGTCCTTCATCGGAGCACCCGAGGCCAGGCAGAGACGCAGCGTTCGCGGAGGGCCGCCCCGCCGCTCGATCCGGCGCAGGAGGGTGGCGAACAGGGTCGGAACGCCGTACTGCACGGTCGCGCCGTGGCGCTCGGCGGCCTCCAGGGTTCCGGCGGCGCCGGGATCGTCCTGTAGTATGAGGCTGGCACCGTTCAGCGCCGTCCCCAGCAGTCCGGGCCCCAGACCGAACACATGATGGAGGGCGCTCACCCCCGCGACCACGTCTCCGGGCCCGAGGCCGATGGCACGGGCCGTCTCGCCGGCGGCGTGCAGCAGATTCCCGTGCGTCAGTTCGACGCCCCGGGGCTTGCCGGAGGTGCCCGAGGTGTAGAGGATGGCGAACGGGTCTTCCGGGGCCGCCCCGCGGACCTCGAAGTCGCGTCCTCTTCCGGCGGAAATGAGGTCCTCCCACTGGAAGATCCGGTCGTCGTACCACAGGTCCTCCTCTCCCACGGTTACGACGTGCCCGAGTTCGGGCAGTTCGGCAAGAAAATCCTCGAAGATCTGCAGGTAGTCGATTCCGAAGGCGTTTTCGGCCGAAACCGCGCACGCCGCCCCCGAATGCCGGAGCGCGTACCGCAGTTCGGGAAGTCTCAGACGCGGGTCGACGGGAACGACGAGAGCGCCCAGCTTGGCCGTGGCAAACACGGAAATGACGAACTCCGGCCAGGCCGGCAGCACGAGCGCGATCCTGTCACCCGCTCCGACGCCCAGATTGGCCAGTGACGCGGCCAGTGCCTCCGCCTGGTCGTCCACCTCGGCGAAGGACACGACGGCACGTTCCGCAAGCAGGAACGGTGCGGTCGGATCCGCGGCCGATCGAAGCGCCAGCATCGAAGAGATCGTACGGGGCGTCATGCCTCCCTCTCGCTCCATCAGGACCAGTCCTCCATGATACGGACGAGTACTTCCGCCGGCACGGCAACCGTCGTTTCGTCCCCGGTACCCGCGCGCCCCATCCCCTCGAGGCGTACGATGCGAACCGCGCCGGACCGGACCTTCTTGTCGCGGGCCATCAAACCGGCCATCCGACGGGGCCGGAGCAGACCCGGATCAAAGTCGGGCAAACCGAAGGCCCGCACCAGCGTCCGAATCTCTTCGGCGGTGCCCGGGAAGGTAACACCGAGCGCCTCCCCGATGCGCGCTTCGGCCACCATCCCGGCCGCAACCGCGTGGCCATGCGGGAGTCCGTACCCCGAATTCAGTTCGATGGCGTGTCCGACGGTGTGTCCCAGATTCAGAATCTGCCGCCGGTTCGCCTCGAACTCGTCCTCGGACACGATCTCCGACTTGATCTCCACCGATCGCAGGACGGCCCGACTCACGTCGTCCGCATCTCGCCCGAGGAGCGACTCGGCGCGCACCGCAAGCCACTCCGCGTAGGCCGGGTCGAGGATGACCCCGTGCTTGACCGCCTCGGCAAAGCCAGCGGCCAGGGTTCCGGAGTCCAGAGTGGTGAGGAAGTCCGGATCCGCGAATACGGCCGAAGGTGCGTGGAAGGCTCCCACCAGGTTCTTGCCGGCGGAATGGTCGACACCCGTCTTGCCCCCCACCGACGCGTCGATCATCGCCAGGGTCGTCGTCGGCACCTGCACGAACGGCACTCCCCTGAGAAAGGTCGCGGCGACGAACCCGGCCACGTCCCCCACCACCCCGCCACCCAGCGCGACGACGCAGCTGTCCCGGCCCAATCCCGCTTCCAGCAGCATGTCCGTGAGTGCCGCCCAGGTCCGCCGCGTCTTGCTCGCCTCCCCCGCCGGGAAGGAGCCGGCCACCGCGTCGATCCCCGCGGCCGCCAGCAGCCCCTTCACCTCCCCGCCCCAGAGTGCTCCGACGTTCTCGTCGGTGATCAGGGCGCAGCGGCCGGACGGCGCCACCTCGCGCACCCTGGCGGCGAGCCCTGCGCGCACCCCCGTTCCGATACGGACCGGATAGCGCCCGGCGGCGGAATCGACGGGTACTTCGCTGTAGCGTGGATTTCGCACGGTATCGAAGCAAGGCGGCGGCGGCGGCCGTTGTCAAGCGGCACCGGAACACGCCGGGGGCCACGGCACGGCGCCGCGGGGCCCATGCCCCGACACCCGCCGCGAATGGTGGTAGATTGAACCGGGAATCCTAACGGGAAGCTTGCAAGGAGGGACCGAGCACCGTGTTGAGGGCGGCACTGGCAAAGGCGAGGAATGTACGAATCCCGCCCGCGGTCTGGTTCCTGCTGCTCTTCCTTTGCGCCGGCGGGTTCGGTTTCGCGGTGGGCGCCTGGCGAAACCTGTGCGCCGACTGTCCCTCCATCGCCCAGATCTACACCTACGAGCCGCAGCAGACCAGCAAGGTCTATGCGCGGGACTCCACCCTGGTGCAGGAGATCGGGCTCGAACGCCGGACGCCCGTGGCCCTCGCGAGCCTCCCCTCGCACATCCCCCGGGCATTCATCGCCATCGAGGACCGGCGCTTCTACTCCCACGGCGGCCTCGACTGGAAGGGGATCGCGCGTGCGGCCCTCGGCGTGCTCCGGACCCGGTCGCTCTCCGGTGCCGGTGGAAGCACCATCACGCAGCAACTCGCCCGCAACATGTTCACCGACCGGATCGGTTTCGAGAAGCGGGTGCTGCGAAAGCTGAAGGAATGGCAGGTCGCTCTGGCGCTGGAGGAGGCGTACTCAAAGGACCAGATCATCGAGGCATACATGAATCAAATCGGGTATGCCCATGGATGGTATGGACTTCAGACCGCGTCCAGAAACTACTTCGGCAAGAACGCCATCGACATGAATCCCGCGGAAGGCGCGCTTCTGGCGGCGATCGCGAACCGTCCGGAGCGGTACAGCCCGCTGAACGATCCGGCTGCCGCGCTGTCCCGGCGAAATCTGGTTCTCGACCTGATGGCGCGGGAGGGATTCCTCACCGGGGACGAGTTGGAACGCTGGAAGGCGGAGCCGGTGCCCCTCGAGCGGGCCCGCAACATCATCGTGCAGGCACCCTACTTCGTCGAGTGGGTCCGGAGCATTCTGGACGACCGCTTCGGCGGCAAACTCTATACCGACGGGCTGAGGATCTACACGACGCTGGACCTGAAGATGCAGGCCGCGGCACAGGCCGCGATGGAGGCGGGATGGCAGCGGATCGAGGAGCGGCCCGGTTTCCGGCATCCCACCTATCGGGAGATAGCCGACCAGACGGACGCACCCGACCTTCCCGAGATTCCGTACGTGCAGGGCATGTTCGTCGCGGCCGACCCCGCGACGGGCCATGTGCGTGCGATGATCGGCGGGCGTGACCATGTGCAATCCAAGTTCAACCGGGCGACTCAGGCCAGGCGCCAGGCCGGCTCGTCCTTCAAGCCCTTCGTGTACGCGGCGGCGCTGGAGAGCGGAATACCGGCATCCGCGATCTTCGTGGACTCGCCGGTCGTCGAGGAACAGGTCGACGGCACGATCTGGAAGCCCAGCAACTACGAGGAGGAGTTCCTGGGGCCGATCACGCTCCGTCGCGCGCTACGCAAGTCGATCAACATGGTCGCCATCAAACTGGGCCGGGAAGTGGGCCTCGAATCGGTGGCGCAGATGGCCCGTCGCCTGGGAATCCGCACCGAGGTGGAGCCGTACCCGTCGAGCGCGATCGGGGCGGCCGAAGTGATCCCGCTCGAAATGCTGGAGGCATACTCGGCCTTCGCCTCGCTGGGGATGAGGGTGCGCCCCTTCCCGATTCTCAGAGTGGAGAGCGCCGACGGGGAAGTGCTCTGGGAGCCCGGACCGGAGCGTACCCGCGTGCTTGATCCGCTTGTGGCCCGGCTCACGGTATCGCTGCTGGAGGACGTGGTGGCGCAGGGAACGGGCTACACGGGAATCCGGGTGGTTGCGGGGCTTCCCCGGGAGGTGCCGGCGGCCGGCAAGACCGGGACCACCAACGAGGGCCGCAACGTGTGGTTCATCGGCTTCACGCCCAACCTGGCGGCCGCGGTCTGGTTCGGCATGGATCTTCCGGATCCGATCGTTCCCAGGGCCACCGGCGGGGGGCTCGCCGCTCCGGTCTGGGGCGGTTTCATGAAAGAGGTGTACCACGCCGATGCTCCCCTTCTCCCCATTCCCGACCCCTGGCCGGTACCGGAAGGGCTCATCATCCGGCGTGTCGACACCAGCACCGGCCTGCTGGCGTCCAGGTGGTGTCCCGCCAACGAATCGTACGACGAACTCTACCTGCCGGGGACCGAGCCGACCGTCCGTTGCGACCGGCAGGGCCCCCGCCGCGACCCACGGTGAACCCATGAGCGACGAGACCTCCACTCGCACCTTCGTCTTCGAAACCACTCATCACGCCATGTGGGCCGAGGACGTGGCCCGCGACCAGGCCATTCCCGCCCAGGTGGTCCCGGCACCCCCCGACGGAGGGGCCCGGTGCGGGGTCGCCCTCCGCACCCCCGCGCACCGCGCGGGCGATCTGGCCCATGCGCTGGACGAGGAACGCATACTCTACACGATCCTGAAAGGCTGACGCGCGGGGGGGCCTTCAGGCCGTTATCCGCTCGATGATCAGGGGCAGCGGCTCGGACCCCGGCAGGTCACCTATCGTCACCGCCTCGACGACGACCCTTGCTCCGATGAACAGGTCGTCCCGCGTGGAGCCGTGCACCACGGCCAGCGGATCGCCCCGCGCCACCCGGTCTCCGACCCGCACCTCCAACTCGAAGCCCACGCGGGGATCGATGTCCTGATCCTGGCGTGTCCGGCCGCCGCCCATCGGGATGATCCCGTACCCCAGCGCCCGCGGGTTGATTCCCGCCACGACCCCCGCCCGGTTGGCGGTGACGACCTCGGTCGCCGGCGCGGCCGGCAGGCCATAGCCGTCGCATGACAGGTCCAGACTCCCCCCCTGCTCCGCAACCATTCTTCGGAAACGCTCCAGCGCGCCGCCGCCCGCGAGCGTCTCCCCGGCCTTCCGCCGCCCTTCGTCGAGGTCCGGAACCAGGCCGCCCGCGAGCGACATCTCCGCCGCCAACTCCGTCACCAGCTCCCGCAGGTCGTCGGCGCCGCCGCCCGCGAGGCACTCCACCGCTTCGCGAGCCTCGAGGGCGTTGCCCACGGTCCGGCCCAGGGGCCGGTCCATCGCCGAAAGCACCGCTGTCACCGCCAGCCCGCGTGCGGCCCCGACGCCGGCCATGGCGCGGGCCAGCGCACGGGCCCGGTCGATGTGCGACAGGAATGCGCCTTCGCCCACCTTCACGTCGAGCACCAGCCCGTCAAGGCTCTCGGCCAGCTTCTTGGACATGATCGACGCCGTGATGAGGGGGAGCGACGGGACCGTGCCGGTCACGTCGCGCAACGCGTAGAGCCTGCGGTCCAGCGGGGCGATCTCTTCGGTCTGCCCGATCATGGCACATCCGACGGACCGCAGAATCCGGTCGAAGCGGTCCAGTGAGATGCGGGTGCGGAAGCCCGGGATGGACTCCAGCTTGTCGAGCGTGCCCCCGGTGTGTCCCAGCCCCCTCCCGGACATCATCGGGACCACCAGTCCCATTTCGGCCGCCAGGGGCGCGAGCACCAGCGAGACCTTGTCGCCCACCCCGCCCGTCGAGTGCTTGTCCACCCGGGGGGCCCGCACCCCTCCCCGGGGCAGCATGTCACCCGAGTGCAGCATCACCTCCACCAGGACATCCAGCTCGGCGTCACCGAGCCCGTTGAAGTACACCGCCATCAGGAACGCGGCCATCTGATCGTCCCCGACCTGCCCGTCGAGGTAGCCGGTGAGCAGGGCCTCCAGCTCGGGCGCCGACAGGGTGTCCCCGTCCCGCTTGCGGGCGATGATCTGCTGCGGGATCACCGCGGGTCTCTTCACGGTTCCACCTCCGGGAGCCTCCGCGCGACGTCGGCCCGCCGAGACGAGCCTGCTAGGTCGCCGGGATGATCAACTCGAGCCGGTCGTCCGAATCCACCGACAGCGTCTCGGTAAGGACCGTGGACCCCGCCAGAAACTTGATGCGCAGCTGAAGGTAGGGAAGGTGCCACTCGAGCCTGAAGGTGGCCTCGCTCTTGCCGCGCACGACCCCGAGACGCTTCGAGCCGTGTTCGGGAGACGTGTAGACCGTCGCCTGGTTGAAGTTGTTGTTCCGCACCAGGAGTTCGATCTGTTCCGTCCCGCGCGCCCCTTCTTCAATCGGGTCACCGGTTTGGCCACCCGTCCCCATGCACCCGGCAAGGGCGGCGGCGAGGAGAACGGCGAGGAAGGGGGTTCGGCGGCTCGAAATCCCCGGAAGGGTCTGGTGTCGTTCGCACATGACGGGCTCCCGCGTCTTGAAGTGATCTTGCCTGTTATACTCCGCTCGGCCTCCCAGGCTCCCCTTTTTCGACTGGCACGGCCCCCGCTCAGCCGCGTTCCTCCATCGGCACGAAGTCGCGCCGGGCGCGTCCCTTGAAGACCTGCCGCGGCCGGGCGATCTTCTGTTCGCGGTCCTGGACCATCTCCTCCCACTGCGACAGCCACCCCACCGTGCGCGGAATCGCGAACAGCACCGGGAAGAGTTCGACCGGGAAGCCCATCGCCTGGTAGATGAGCCCCGAATAGAAGTCGACGTTGGGGTACAGGTTCCGCTTGATGAAGTACTCCTCCTGCAGCGCGATCTTCTCGAGCTCCAGGGCGATGTCGAGGAGCGGATTGCGTCCCGTGACCGCGAACACGTCGTCGGCCGCCTTCTTGATGATGGTGGCCCGGGGGTCGTACGCCTTGTAGACCCGGTGGCCGAAGCCCATGAGCCTCCGTTCGCCCCGGCGCACGCTTTCCATGAAGGCCGGGATGTTGTCCGGCGTGCCGATCTCGACCAGCATCCGGAGCACGGCTTCGTTGGCACCCCCGTGCAGCGGACCGTATAGCGCGGCCATCGCCCCTGCCATCGCCGAGTAGGGGTCCCCCCGGGAGCTTCCGATCACCCGCATGGCGGTCGTCGAGCAGTTCTGTTCGTGGTCCGCGTGCAGGATGAAGAGGATGTCCAGAGCGCGGACCAGCGCGGGAGGCGGCCGGTACTCCCGGCCCCCGATCCGGAAGAGCATGTTCAGGAAGTTGGCCGTGTAGGAGAGTCCGTTCTCCGGGTAGACGTACGGCAGCCCCTTGTGGTGCCGGTAGGTGAAGGCGGCCAGGGTGGGCATCTTGGCGAGCAGGCGAACCATCTGCGCCCGCCGGTTGGCGGGGTCGTCGATGCGCTTGGCCTCGGGGTAGAAGGTGGAGAGCGCCGCCACCGTCGAGATCATCATCCCCATGGAGTGGGCGTCGTAGCGGAACCCCTGGAGGATGGTCGTGACGTTCTCGTGCACGTAGGTGTGGTACGTGACCTGGTGCACGAAGTCGTCGAGCTCGCGCTGCGTGGGGAGTTCCCCGTCGAGGATCAGGTAGCACACCTCGAGGAAGGTCGACTGTTCGGCGAGCTGCTCGATGGGGTATCCGCGGTACTCGAGAATCCCCTTGCCGCCCTTGACATCCGTGATGCGGCTGGTGGTGAAGGCCGTGTTGGTGAAACCGGGATCGTAGGCCATCATCCCGAAATCGCCGTCGTTGACCCTGATCCGGCGAAGATCCATGGCGCGGATGACATCTCCGTCCAGAACGTCCACTTCGTACTGCCGGCCGGTGCGGTTGTCGGTGATGGTGAGGGTGTTCCTGCTGTTCGCGGACATCTGGTCTCCCGGGACCGGCGAAGTGCCGGATGAGGGGGCTCGTGATTGAAGAAGGGCCCTTATTCTACTAGGGGACAAGGGTTCCGGTGAAGGGGCGGCGGTCCGCGGGCGCGGCGTTTCGGCGAGGCGCCGGGGTGGGGGAGAAGCGCTACCGCGACCCGCGCGGATCCACCTGCTCGAAGACCGTGCGGTTGCCCTTCCCGTCGAAGGCGATCACGTCGTACGGCTGCGGATTCGGCCCCTCCATGCCGGGAGAACCGATGGGCATCCCGGGAACGGAGATTCCCGCGACCTGCGGCTTCTTCTCGAGGAATCTCCCGACGACCCGCGCCGGGACGTGACCCTCGATGACGTAGTCGCCGGCCACCGTGGTGTGGCACGACCACAGTGCGAGCGGGACCCCGGTGCGCCGCTTCACCGCGGCCAGGTCGGTCGTGTCCCGGACCGTCACCTCGAAGCCCGCCGCCTCCATGTGGGTCACCCACCTGGCGCAGCACTCGCAGTCCGGTGACTTGTAGACGTGGATCGCGGTCACCGGTTCGGGGTCCGGGGACCGGAACGACACCACCAGGAGGGTGCCGCCGAGCACCAGGGCGGCCGCGGCGAGCTTCTTCATGTTCATCCTCATGTTCATAGGGTATTGTCCACGGGGTGGAACCCGGAAGCCCGTGGACAATACGCCCGGACGCATCGGCGGTCGCATGCCGCGGGGAATCCTCCACGGACCCCGAAAGCGCGGCGATGTCCCTTCGCGGGCCACCGTCACGCAGAATGCCGAGGGAGGGACTCGAACCCTCACGCCCGCAAGGGCAAAGGTTTTTGAGACC
>JAPPGI010000195.1 GCA_028874985.1 Gemmatimonadota bacterium
AGGACAAGGCGATCGTGGGCAACATCGGCCACTTCGACAACGAGATCGACATGGCCGGGCTGGAGGGGTCCGAGGCGGTGCGCAAGACGATCAAGCCCCAGTTCGACGAGTGGACGTTCCCTAACGGTCGCAGCATTCTCGTGCTGGCCGAGGGGAGGCTGATGAACCTGGGGTGCGCGACCGGCCACCCGAGCTTCGTGATGTCGGCCAGCTTCTCCAACCAGGTGCTGGCCCAGATCGAGCTGCACAGCCGGGCGGAGGACTACGAGCTGGGCGTCCACATGCTGCCGAAGTCGCTCGACGAGAAGGTGGCCCGGCTGCACCTGGACCACCTGGGCGCCCGCCTGACCGAGCTGACTCCGGAGCAGGCGGACTACATCAACGTGCCGCTGAAGGGGCCCTACAAGCCGGAGCACTACCGCTACTGATGAGCGCCGGGAAGCGCCCCCCGACCGCACTGGCCCTGGCTTTCGCCGCCACCGCCCTTGCGTGCGCCGAACCTCCGGAGCCGCTCCTGGGCGAATGGGTCTCGGTCGGAAGCGGGCCCAGCCCGATCACCTACATCTTCGAGGCGGACGGCCGCAGCCGCTGGGTACTCGAGCTGGAGGAGGGTCCGGACACCTTCTCGGTGGCCTACCGGGTCGACTACGGCCGGACACCCGTTCATCTCGACATCGGCCCCTGGTCCTCCGGGCCGCTCACCGGGCGCACCCTTTTCGGCATCATCGAAATGCAGGGCCCCGACCGCTTCCGCGTCGACTTCGAGCCCGCCGACCCCGACGGGGACGGGACCGGGCGCCCCGACAGCTTTTCCAACCAGGCCGTCACCTTCGTACGGAAGCTCAACTGACGGCGACATGCAGGAGGGGCCCGGCCGCCGCCGGCCGGACCCCTCCGCTTCTCCGCAAGCGATGTCGCCCCTCGCGGGGCAGCTTCTAGCTCCTCCGCGCCACCTCGATCTTGCGGCTGACCGCCTCCTCGGCCTTGGGCAGGCGCACCGTCAGCAGACCGTGGTCGAAGTCGGCGGTGATGCCGTCGGCGCGCACCGTGCGCGGCAGGGTGAAGGAACGGCGGAAGGCGCCGAAGGTGCGCTCCACCAGGTGGTACTTGCCGGAGGGCTCGCCCTCTTCCCGCGCCTCGCGCTTCTCTCCCGAGATCGTCAGGACGTTGTTCTCCAGGGTGATCTCGACCGAATCCTCGGTCATCCCGGGCAGCTCGGCCGTGAGCAGGACCTCCCGGTCCCTCTCCTCCACGCTAACCGGGGGCACCCAGTTGGCGCCGTAGGTGAGGTTCCCGAACCCGGAGTCGGTGAAGATCCGGTTCATGCGGTTGGCCAGCAGGTCGAGGTCGGCCCAGGGGCTGAGACGGTTGTTGTGCTTGGTCGGTGACATCTTTCGCTTCCTCCGTTGGTGAGATTCCGTTACAGGTCGCGTGCTCTCTGTGCGACCGTCGCGACTCGTGCGCAGGCTCCGTGCCAGCATGATTCCGCCAGAACGGCAGGCGGCGATGCCAGCCCGGGGGGAGCGTGCGCCAAAACGGCGGACACTACCGCCGGGATGTCAGAACCGGACTGCCGGAATGGCAGACCAAGGCGCCGAAACGGCAGGAGCCGCCGGAGTGGCAGGTTGCCTATCCCAAAGCCCCCGAATAACCTGAGCGCCATGAACGACGACTCGCTCAGCAGGCGCGAGGCCCTGGCGGCCATCGCGGCGACCGTGGGGGTGGCGGCCTGTGGGACCGGAGACGGAGACGGGCCCGCGGGCGGATCGGGCCGGGATGCGGACCCGGATGCCGGAGTGGGTGCCGACAGGCCCATATGGGTCAAGGATCCGTCCCCGTTCATCCGCCACGGCACCAACCTGGAGTCCCGCCTGGAGGATATGCACGGGCTGATCACTCCCAACGAGCTCTTCTTCGTGCGCAACCATGCGCCGACACCGCTGATCGACGCCGGTTCCTACGTCCTGGCCGTCGGCGGCTCCGGCGCCGAGAGGGAAGTGCGCCTCGGGCTGGACGAGCTGCGGGCCCTGCCCAGCCAGACGCTCGTCGCCTACATCGAGTGCGCGGGGAACTGGCGCGGGTTCTTCCGGTCGGTGACGGGCCGGACCGCTTCCGGGAGCCAGTGGGGCACGGGAGCCGTGGGGTGCGCCGAGTGGACCGGGCCCAGGCTGTCCGACGTGCTCTCGCTCGCGGGAGTGCGCGCCGACGCGGTCGACGTCAACGTCATCGGGCTCGACGAGGCCGGGTGGGCGCGGCCGATGCCGCTCGCGAAGGCGCTCGACCCGGACACGATCCTGGCACTCGCCATGAACGGCGTTCCGCTGCCGCCGGATCACGGCTTTCCCGTGCGCGTTGTGGTGCCGGGCTGGGTGGGGTCGTCCAGCGTCAAGTGGGTGGGCGGGATCGAGATTTCGACGAGGAAGGTCTGGGTGAAGGCCAACACGACCTCGTACGTCCTGGTGGGCGACCGGTGGCCCGCCGACCTGTACGCACCCGCCGACGGGGCGCCGATCACGGCGGGGCGGGTCAAGAGCGCCCTGGCACTGCCGCGTCCCGCGCGGCTCGAGGCCGGGCCGCAGAGGTTGCGGGGGTTCGCCTGGTCGCCGCGCGGACCGGTGGAGGGGGTGGAGTGGAGCGCGGACGGTGGACCGTGGGCGCGGGCGAGGCTGATCGGGGCGCACCCGGCGCTGCCGCACGCGTGGAGCCGCTTCGAACTGGAGTGGACCGCGACGCCGGGCGGCCACGTTCTCCGTACCCGGGCGACCGACGCCGGCGGGGAGACACAGCCGCTCGAGGGGACCCACAACGAAAAGGGGTACCTGCTGAACGTCGCCCTGCCGCACCAGGTGGAAGTGACCTGAGGGGGCCGCAGCCCCGAATGGCCGCCCACGGCGCGCGATTGCTGTACTTCGCCGGTGCCCTGTCAGCGGTATGCGCCGCGGCTGCCTGCGCCCCGGGAGGTGACGCCCGGAAGGCGGAGGTCGACGGGGAGAAGGCCTACACCCTCAGGTGCGGCTACTGCCACGACGTGCCTGACGGCGTCGGGGCGGACCTCACGCCCCGCGTACTCGCCTCCTATGCCACGGTCGGCGCCCTCGACCGATACCTTCGCACGGCGATGCCCCACGAAGACCCCGGCGGTCTGTCCGCCGAGGAATACGATGGGATCCTGGGCTACCTGCTCGAGAGCCGGAGCCTGGTGCCGAGCGCCCCGGACTACCGGGCCCTGCCGGATTCGACGACACTGCGGGTTGCCGGATGACCTGAGACCCGGCGTCGGCGGGTTGCGCGGATCCGGCCCCGAGTCCATCGTCGTTCAACAGGAAAGCCGCACCCGGGCGAACGGTGTGTGCTTGGAAGGGCGACGCGCGCGAGTTCGCCGCGGGCGGACGGAACCGGAGGACGAGAGAGATGACCAGAACACTGTGTTCGGCCGTTGCGCTGGCCTCCTGGGCAGGGTTGGCCGGATCGCCCGCCGAGAGCGCGGCCCAGACCGGGCCGCAAGCGCACGGGATGTCCCTGAGCGCGGCCATCGCGGAGGTGCGAAGCGGCCCCTTCCATGCCATGGCGGGGTCGGGCCCATCCGGCGACGCGCGCCTGATCGGCAGTGGGACCCGGGCCATGCCCGCGTTCGATCCGCTTCAGTCCGCACCGGAGGATTCGCTCGTCACCGCTCCGGTCATCCTCTTCACCTTCGTAGCCGCGGCGGCGAGTCATGTGGCGGCCGTCTTCCTGCTCTTCAGCTGCGTGGAAGACGACTCCTACAAATCTCCCATCGTGGGCTGCATCCTGGGGCCCGTCATTCCATGGCCCGCGGTCGCCGCTCCCGCGGCAAGCGCCGGAGTCGGCGCGGGAAAAGCCTTCAAGGCGTCGGCCTTCGGGTTGCTCGGAGGTGCGGCCGCGTTTTCGCTGACCAAGCTGGCTTCCGACCGGATCAGCCACTACGGTGCGGGTGTCGCCAGCACCCTCGTCCACGCGCTCACCGTGAGGGCGATGCTCCGGTAGCGTCGTCGCCCGCCGGGTACGGTCCCGGAGCCGGGAAACCTCCGGCTCCCCGGCACCGTAGTGCGGACGCGAGCGGCGGATTCCCCGCCGAGTCGAACCACGAGACGAGGATGAGAACGATGATCAGGACACTGTGTTGTGCGGCTGCGGTGCTGACCTCAACCGGGATGGCGGGATGGTCGGCCGAGTGTGTGGCGCAGACGGGGTCGCGGCAGCAGGACGGCTCCCTGAGAGTGGCCATCGAGGAGGCCCGGCAAAGCCCGTTCCACGCTGCATCCGCGTTGGCGGGACCCGGCGAGGCCGGCCTGGGCCGGACGGGGATCGACAAGGCACCGGAACCCCGGTTGCATCAGCTTGGCCCGCGCGAGGGATCTCTCGGCACCCCGACCGTCGCGCTTACCTATGTCTCCGCCGGGCTCAGTCATCTGGCGGCCACCTATTTCTTCTGGACGTGTGCATACAATGAGGGCTTGAACTCGTTCGCTCCCAAGTGCGCGGCGGCATCACTCATTCCCATGGTTGCGGTCCCCGCGCCCGCCGTGATCGGTGGAGCGGACCTCGGGAAGGCCCTTGGTGCATCCGCGGCAGGCCTGGGGGGAGGCGCGGCCGCGTACCTGGCGGCAATGCTGCTCAGCGAGGGGATCGACAACGCGAACCCCGTCGTTGCGGCCGCAGCGAGCAGCGCCGTGCACGCCGCCATAGTGAACCGCCTGCTGCGCTAGCAGTCCAAGGCGGGCAGCCGGTCGAACCAGGGGCGCGCCCGTTCGAGCTGGGCGGCGAGGCGCAGGAGGGTGGCCTCGTCGCCGACACGGGTGACAAGGTGCACCCCGACCGGCAGCCCGTCGCCATTCCAGTGAAGCGGCACCGACATCGCCGGCTGCCCGCTGATGTTGAACACGGGTGTCCAGGGCGTGAAGTCGAAGGCACCCTCGGCCATCTGGTCGAGCAGGCCCGCCATCCTGACGATTCTGCCTGATCCGAATGCCCCGAGTACTCGCAGTTGCAGCTGCTCGGCCGGGTGCGGCGGGAGGGTGCCGAGCCCCGGGGGCGGCGTCGCGAGGGTGGGCGTCAGGAGTACATCCACATCGGTGAAGAAGCTGCCCGCCAACTTGCCGCAGTGCTCGAGCGTGCGGAGCGAGTCGGCGTATTCCCGGGCCGGCAGCACACGTGACACCAGTCCCAGGCACCAGGTCAGGGGCTCCAGTTCACGCCGCCGCGGCCTTCTTCCCAACATCCTGGCCAGTTCCTCGAATTCGGCCCCCAGTTCCCCCGCCAGCATCCGCACGAACGCGCGCGCGAACGCCGCCGCGTCGACGCGCGGCGAGTCTTCGACGACCTCGTGCCCGAGTTCTTCCAGCAGGGTCACCGTCCCGGCCACCGCCTCCACGCAATCCGCATGCACCGACGATCCCAGCAACGGCTCGGCCGTCCACGCGATTCGCAGACGCCCCGGATCGGCGGCCACCTCCCGGGAGAACGGCCGCGCGGGCGGCGCGATCTCAAACGACACTCCCGGCTCCGGCCCGTGGGTCGCGTCCAGCATGGCCGCGCTGTCCCGCACGGAGCGTGTCAGCACGTGCTCGATGGACGCGCCCCGCCACGACTCGCCGCGGTGGGGTCCCGTGGGAATGCGGCCACGCGTCGGCTTGAGTCCGAAGAGTCCGCAGCAGGACGCAGGCATGCGGATCGACCCCGCACCGTCGCCGCCACCCGCCATCGGCACGATACCGGCGGCCACGGCGGCAGCCGATCCACCGCTGGATCCCCCCGGGGTGCGGTCCAGCGCCCACGGGTTGCGGCAGGGGCCCCACAACTCCGGCTCCGTATAGGGGAGCAGGCCGAACTCGGGCAGGTTGGTCTTGCCCAGAACGCTCACCCCGGTTCTGCGCAACCGCCGCACCAGCTCCGTGTCGTGCTTCCGCACACGGCCCGCCAGCAGGCGGCTGCCGCGAGAGGTGGGGTGACCCGCGTAGTCGCTCTGCAGGTCCTTCGCCAGGAAGGGGACACCCGCGAACATCGCGTTCCGGTCGATGCCGCCAGCCAGCGCGCGCGCTTCGCCGTCCATGCGGTAAACGACGGCGTTCACCGCCTGATCAACCTCATCCAGCCGCCGTATCGCCAGGTCGATAAGCTCCAGCGGCGTCACTTCGCGCGTTCGCACGAGTTCCGCGAGCCCGGTGGCGTCGTGCCGGAGGTATTCGTCGTGGGTCATGGCGGGGTTCCGTTGTCCGCCGATCCTAGCCGGGGCGCACGGCGGACGGCAAGCCGGGTCGCATCCGAGCGCATCCCGGCCGGCCCGGTGGTTGTCCCCCACGGTGGCGCGGGCCCAATATGATCGCGTCACCACCCACAGGGGCATAGATGAGTTCCATGCGCATACTCGGGGGCCGGCGGTGGAGGAGTACGCGAGCCGCTCCGGCCGCTCTGCTGCTCTGTTGCACTGCGTGCGCCCGGCCCGCCTCCGACGCCACCGCCGATGCCGGCCACTCCCACGCCGGAGGCGGGGTCGTCGCCCACTGGACCGACGTGCTGGAGCTCTTCGTCGAGTATCCGCCTCACGTGCGCGACATCCCCAGCGACCCCTGGGCGATCCACCTGACGTGGCTGCGGGAATGGCAGCCCGTGCGCGAGGGCACCCTCACGCTTCTGCTCCGCGGACCCGGCGGGGCACGCGAAGAGATCGTGATGTCCGAGCCCGACCGGCCCGGGATCTACACGGCCACCCCGGCCCTGACCGCGACAGGCGCCTGGCGCGCCGACCTCACCCTGTCCGCACGGGGAGCCGAGTACGCGATCCCGATGGGCCAGCTGCAGGTCTTCGAGAGCGAGGACGCGCTGCCGCACGATGTGGAACAGCCGCCGCCGGGGCTCATCACACTGACGAAGGAACAGCAGTGGTCGATGCCCTTCGCAGTGGCGCTGGCCGGGGAGCGGAGAATTCCGCGCACCATCCCCGCGGCGGGGGAGATCGTCGCACCCGCAAGCGGACTCGCGCACGTGTCTACCCTGGTGGCGGGAGTGATCGTGGCCCGCGGGCCCACGCTGAACCCCGGCGACCGCGTCGACGCGGGGCAGACGCTGGCCTTGATCGCACCGGCCAGCCTTGACGATTCCTATTCCCGCCTGCGCGCCGACGTGGCAGCCGCCGAGCGCGAAGCGGCCCGCGCGGAGCAGCTCTTCGCCGCCGGCGCCATCGCGCGTCGCCGCCTGGAACACGCAGGGCACGAGCTCGAGGTGGCGCGCGCGGCCCTCGAAGCCATCGGCGGGACGTACCCGGGGGACGAAGGGGACGGCACCGACCCCCACCTGTACCACCTGCGCAGCCCGATCGCGGGCGTGGTCTCGGAGCGCCATGTCGCCTCCGGCCAGCACGTCGTGGCAGGCACGCACGCGTTCACGGTCGTGAACCCGGACACGCTATGGTTCCTGGCCCGCGTTCCGGCGCGGGACGCCGGGGAAGCCGGCGGCGCCGGCGGGGCGTGGTTCACGGTGGAGGGCGCATCGCGGGTGCATCACGCCGACCGGATGGTGTCCGTCGGCACCGTGATAGACCCCGGAAGCCGCACCCTGCCCGTCCGCTTCGCCGTGGCCAATCCCGATCGCGCGCTCAAGGTGGGGATGCTGGCCAACGGGCACCTGTCGGTGGGCGACGAGGTGGAAGGCGTGGCCGTCCCGGTGGCCGCGGTGCTGGAGGAGGACGGTCTCGCCGTGGTGTACGCGAAGGTGGGGGGGGAGGCGTTCATGCGCCGGGTGGTGGAACTCGGGCCGTCCGACGGGGAGTGGGTGATCGTGGCGGCGGGGGTGGAAACCGGCGAACAGGTGGTGACGGCAGGGGCCTACCAGGTGAAGCTCGCTTCGCTCGGCGACCCCGAGATCTCCGACCACGGGCACCCGCATTGAGCGAGCCATCCGGGCGGGCCGGCGTCCTCGACCTGCTGGTCCGCGCCTCGCTGGAGCACCGGTTCTTCACGGTCAGCGCCGCGGTGGTGCTGCTGGCGGGCGGGGGGTGGACGGCCGTGACACTGCCGGTCGATGTCTTTCCGGACCTGACCGCGCCGACCGTCACCGTGCTGACCGACGCGCACGGGCTCGCGACCGAGGAGGTCGAGAGCCTGGTCACCTTCCCGGTCGAGACCGCGGTGAACGGGGCGGCGGGGGTGCGGCGGGTGCGCTCCAGCTCGGCTCAGGGGATCAGCATCGTGTGGGTGGACTTCGACTGGGGGACCGACATCATGCGCGCGCGGCAGACGGTGAGCGAGCGGCTCCAGCCCGTGGCCGCCCAGCTGCCCGGGGACGTGGACGCGCCGGTGCTGGCGCCCGTCGCCTCGATCATGGGAGAGATCCTGCTGGTCGGGATGAGCGCGCCGGAGGACCGGCTGATGGAGGCGCGGACCGCGGCGGACTGGGTGGTCAGGCCGAGGCTGCTGGCCGTGCCGGGGGTGGCGCAGGTGGTGACGATAGGGGGGCAGGTGCGGCAGTACCAGGTGCTGGTGGATCCGGAGCGGCTGCTGGCGTACCGGGTGGGGCTCGACGAGGTGCTCGCCGCCGCCGAGGAGTCGAACCGGAATGTGTCGGGAGGGGTCTACCGGTCCGGCGGCGGGGAGATTGTCATTCGCGGGCTCGGGCGGGCGCGAGACCCGGAGGAGATCGGTCTCACCGTGGTGACGACCCGCGATGGGGTCCCGGTCCTGATCGAGGACCTCGCCGAGGTGCGGATCGGTCCAAAGGTGCGCTTCGGGACGGCGTCGGTGAACGCCGAGCCCGCCGTCATCCTGTCGATCCAGAAGCAGCCGGGCGCCAACACGCTGGAGCTGACGCGCAGGATCGACACCGAACTCGACCGGATCGAGTCCTCGCTGCCGACGGGCGTCGGTTTCGAGCGGGCCATCTTCCGGCAGGCCGACTTCATCTCGCTGGCGGTGGACAACGTGACGACGGCGCTGAGGGACGGGGCCGTGCTGGTCGTCATCATCCTCTTCCTCTTCCTGTGGAACGCGCGCACGACCGCCATCTCGGTGCTGGCCATCCCGCTCTCGCTCGCCATCGCGGTCATCACCCTGCGCGCGCTCGGCGGCACCATCAACACGATGACGCTGGGCGGGATGGCGATCGCTATCGGTGCGCTGGTCGACGACGCGATCATCTTCGTCGAGAACGCGCACCGGCGGCTGCGCGAGAACCGCCGCCGCCCGGAACGATGGCGCCGATCGACGGCCGCGGTCATTCGGGATGCCGCCCGCGAGATCCGTGCCCCGATCCTGAGCGCCACCGTCATCATCACGATCGTCTTCGTGCCGCTCTTCTTTCTCACGGGGGTCGAGGGCCGCATGCTGCAGCCGCTGGGACTCGCGTACATCGTCAGCATCCTGGCGTCGCTCCTGGTCGCGGTGACCGTGACGCCGGCGCTCTGCCATGCGCTGCTCGGGCGGGACCGCGCGACCGGCGGCAAGCGCGAGCCGTGGTTGCTGCGCGGGCTGGAGCGCGCATACCGCGGCGTGCTCGAGTGGGCGCTCCGGCGGTCGGGGGTGGTGCTGGCGGGGACGGTGGTGCTGGTGGCGGGCACGCTGGCGCTGGTGCCTCGACTGGGCCGCGCCTTCCTCCCCGAGTTCCAGGAGGGCTCGCTCACGATTTCGGTGGTGAGTCTGCCGGGGACCGCGCTGGACGAGTCCGACGCGATCGGGGCGCGGGTGGAGCGGGAGCTTCTGGCGCACCCGGCGGTCGTGTCGACGTCGCGGCGCACGGGGCGTGCCGACCTGGACGAGCACGCCCAGGGCGCGAACGCCTCCGAGGTGGACGCGCAACTCGACCTGTCGGGCCACGGACTCGCCGCGGTTATGGCCGAGGTGAGGGCGGGGCTGGGGGGGCTGCCGGGGACGAACGTCACGGTGGGGCAGCCGATCGGGCACCGGATCGACCACATGCTGTCGGGGACGCGGGCAGCGATCGCGGTGAATGTGTTCGGGCCGGATCTGCAGCGGCTGCGCGAGATCGCAGGCGAGATCGAGGGGGTGGCGCGGGGAGTGGCGGGGCTCGTGGACATCGCGGTCGAGCAGCAGGCCGACGTGCCCCAGCTCCAGGTGCGCGCGAACCGGCGGGCGATGGCGCGGTACGGAGTGACGCCCGGCGCGCTGGCGCAGGCGGTGGATGTGGCGTTCCAGGGCGAAGGGGTGTCGCTGATGCGCGAGGGACAGCGAGCGTTCGACGTGGTCGTGCGGTACGACGAACGCTACCGCGCGGATCCCGAGGCGATCGGGCGCACCCTGGTGACGACGCCGGCCGGCGCGACGATCCCGCTTTCGCAGCTGGCCGACATCGCGCCGGCGCGGGGGCCGAACACGATCAGCCGCGAGAATGTGCAGAGGAAGATCGTGGTCGGCGCGAACGTGGCGGGAAGGGATGTGGGGGGGGCGGTGGCGGACCTTCAGTCACGCGTCGCGGGCGAGGTCGCGCTGCCGCCCGAGTACTACGTGCAGTACGGCGGCCAGTTCGAGAGCGGGCAGCGGGCCACGCGCCGCATCACGATCCTGTCGCTCTTCTCGATCGCGGCCATCTTCCTGATCATGTTCCGTACTTTCCGTAGTTTCCGTACCGCTTTTCTGCTCATGGTCAACTTGCCGCTCGCGCTCGCGGGGGGCGTGCTGGCCGTCTTGTACATCGGTGGGACCGTCAACGTGGCGACGCTGGTCGGCTTCATCACGCTCTTCGGCATCGCGGTGCGCAACGGGATCCTGCTGGTGAGCCGCTACCGGGACCTGTGCGGGGCGGGGTTGTCGCCGGCGGCCAGCATCCGGCGCGGCTCGATGGAGCGCCTGGCCCCGATCCTGATGACGGCGCTCACCGCGGGGCTCGCGTTGATTCCGCTCGCGTTGGGGATCGGCGAGCCCGGCAAGGAGATCCAGGCGCCGCTCGCGGTGGTGGTGCTGGGGGGCCTGCTGACATCGACCTTTCTGAACATGGTGGTCGTGCCGGCCCTGTTCCTTCGTTTCGGGCGGCTGGAGACGGGACCGGAAGTGCCCGACCCCGCCGAGGTGGCTACTCTTGGAATCCCAACAGAAGAACCCCAATCATGAGGACCCGACATGAGGATCCGACGACGCATCGCAGTCACGCTGGCCGCCCTCGCCCTGGTCACCATCGTGATCGCCACGGCGGCGCGCGCCCACACCCTGTTCCTCAAGCTCGACAGCTTCTTCCTCGAGCCGAACTCGACCGCGACGGTCGCGCTGTACAACGGCGACTTCGACAAGAGCGAGAACGCGGTCGCGCGCGACCGCATGCTGGACGTGAGCGTGGTGGGGCCGGGGGGCGTGGTTCATCCCCCCGAGTCGGCCTGGACCGATTCCGCCGTCTTCCACTGGAGCCCAGACAGCGTGGACACGGCCCTGCTGAGCTTCGAGACGGGCGACCCGGGCACCTACCTGATCGGCGTGTCGACGGCGGCGCGCGTGATCACGCTGAGCGCCGAGGACTTCAACGAGTACCTGGTCCACGACGGGATCACCGACCTGATCGAGCAGCGCGAGGCGGCCGGGAAGACGGGCGACGCGGCCACCGAGCGCTACAGCAAGCACGTGAAGGCGCTGGTGCAGGTTGGGGACGCGCGGAGCGGCGAGTGGGCTCACGAACTGGGCTACCCCGTCGAGTTCATGCCTCTCGCCAACCCCTACGAGCTCGGCGTGGGCGACGAGCTGCGCGTGCGGTTCCTGCGCGCGGGAGAGTCCGTTGCGAACCAGCTCGTCTACGCCAACTACGAGGGCCATCACGGGCACACCGAGGCGGGGGAGCACGTGGAGGCGGTGACCACGCGCACGGACGGGGAAGGGGTCGCCACCATTCCGCTGAGCGGCGAGGGGCGCTGGTACGTGCGGACCATCCACATGGTCGAGACGACGGACGAGGCGGACGTGGACTATGAATCGAACTGGGCGACGCTGACGTTCCAGGTGCGCTGACGCCAAGCGGGCCCCACTCCCCAACGGAGAATTGTCATGCGCCATATCGCCTCCCCTCTCGTAGGCCTCGCGCTGGCGGTGCTCGATACCGCTTCCGCCACCGCCCAGGACCATGCCGCCGCACCCGTCGGCTGCTACGACATCACCGTTGGTGATTGGTACGTGGCCTACGCAGTGCCCAACAAGCCTCCATCACCGCTTCCCGACGAAGGGGGCGACTCGGTGTTCTATGAGATTCCCCGCAGAATCGAGTTCGTGGACCCGTTTCCGCGCGCGTCTCAAGAGCAGGCTCCGGACTCCGAAATGCGGATCGTAGTGCCGGAGGGGGCGCTGCCGAGTATACACAAATACATGGATGGCTGGATCGAGGGAGACTCGCTCCGGCTGGGCTTCAGCACCGGTCACGGCGGGGTGACTGTCGAGCTGGAGGGCGGGGTGGCTATGGAACTGGGGAGACCGTTACCGCAATCCGTGCGGACGGCACCGACCCGGCTTTTGGACTTGACGGGAGTGGTCGGCCGGACGACGGGCGCCTTTGCCACTACCGACTCGATCGAAATCGAGACGAGTACGGACCCCTGGGGAAACCCGGATGTCGAGTTGGTCACCCAAGTGGACCTGTCGTACCCCAGAGAGGACTACCAGCGGCTTTCCGCTCGTTTCCGGGAGATGTTCGGGTCACCCGATCGGGACGCGCCCGACGAGTCGGAGCCGACGCTTCGCTGGCGAAACCGGATCGCCGAACTGTGGTTGTGGGTAACAGGCCGGCGCGCCGACGACTTCCGGACCCTGGTCTCCCTGCGGGCCCGCAACTTCTAGCGGAGGAATCCCATCAACATGTTCGTCAACCCCGAAGTCCCCCCCGACGCCCTTCCGAGCGCCGAAGACCTGGACTGGCAGCCCCTCCACCCACGATTCGTGCGCCGCCTCCAGACCGGCGCGATCCTGCGCATCGCCGTGCTGGCCGCCGCCGCCGCCACGATCCACTTCCTTGCCATCTCGGCCGACGCGGGACCGGTGATCCGGGGCGTCGCCGGCCTGCTGCCAGCCACGTGGGCCGTGGTCGCGGTGCTCTCCGCCTGGGCGCTCATCTGGCCGATGATCGCGGTGCCCCGCCGCGGCTACGTGGTGCGCGAGAAGGACATCCTGCACAGGTCCGGGGTCTTCTGGCGCTCGGTGAAGGCCGTCCCCTTCAACCGGGTCCAACACACGAAGACCGACAGCGGACCCCTCGACCGCCGGTTCGGTCTGGCCAATCTGTCCGTGTTTCCCGCCGGTGCCGGCGGCCACAAGATCCGCGGGCTCGGTGCGGACACAGCCGAGGAGTTGCGCGTCTACGTGTCGGCGAGGATCGAGGCTGAGACCGAGATCGAAGCCGAGGCCGAGACCGAGGCCGAGCCGGACGAACCGGCGGACGAAGGTTGCTGAATCCGTCCGATCCCGGCGTGTGGCAGCGGACCTCGCCGTTCGCGATCGTCTTCTTTGTCGGGAGGACCGTCAGGAACTTCGCCCGCAGCATCGTTCAACTCGTCGCCACCTTCGGTGCGCTCGCAGTCCTGATCGAGCGGAAACCCGCCGCCATCCTCGTGATCCCGGCGGCAATCCTGGCCACCATCGCGGGCGGCGTGCTCCAGTACTGGTTCTTCCGGTTTCGACTCGAAGAGGACCGGATCCTGATCCGGCAGGGAGTATTTCAGAAGACCTCGCTCGACCTGCCCTTCGACCGCGTCCAGGGCATCAATGTGGAGCGCTCGCTGATCGACCGGATCCTTGGCCTCGTGACCGTGAGCCTGGACACTGCGGGATCGGTCACCGCGGAGGGTCAATTGCCGTCGGTGAGCACCGATCTGGCGGACTGGCTGCGCACCAGGGTGGGGGCCGGACGCCCCGGGCGGAGTGCCGACGCGGCCGGGGACGACGGCGGGCAGCCGGCCGACCGGGTCACCCCCGCCGCGGCCGGGCGGGTGCGAGCCCGTGGGGAGGTCGTCCTCAAGCTCACCGCCGGCGACATCATCCGCATCGGCCTGGCCAATCGCAACATCGTAGTGGCGGCGGCGTTTCTCGGACTGTTCGGCGAAGTCCTCGAGATCGGCGAAGACGTGGTCGAGTCGGCCGTGGAGTCCGCCGAGGCAGCCTTCCAGGCCGCGGACGAGATCGTCCGGATGCTCCTGGTGGTTGGATTCGTGCTCGGCGGGCTGACCCTCGTGCTGGCCATCGTGATCGGTGGGGCGTTCCTGCGCCACCACGACTTCACCCTCTGGCGCGAGGGCACCGCGTTCCGGTCGCGCGCGGGGTTGCTCACCCAGAAGGAGGTCGTGGTCGAGACGGCCAAGATTCAGCAGCTCACGTTGTCGCAGAACCTGCTCATGCGCCTCCTCCGGGGGTTCCGGTTGCGGGCGCTGCCGGCCGCGCTGCTTCCGGGCCAGGGAGTCGAGGGAACCGGCATCGGCATGGCCGAGGTGCTCGAAGTGCCGTTCCTCAGGGATGCGAAGGCCGAAGAGATGCGATCGAGGGTGTTCGGAAGCGAAGGCGAAGCGCTGACGCTGCTTCCCCGCGATGGAGCGTTCGTGCGGGTCTCGCCGCACTACATCCGGGCGCTCACTCTGCGCATCAGCGCGGTATCGGCGCTGATCGGCGCACACATTCTCGTCCCCTTCGGCGTCGGGGCCGGATTCGCCCTGGGTGGGACCGCTGGCGTGATCATCTGGTGGCTCGCGTCGATCCCCCCCGCCACCCTCCTCGCCTGGCAGCGCTGGCGCCACCAGGCATACCTCCACGACGACGACGGCCTGGCAAGCCGCAGCGGGTTCTTCGGCCGCAAGGTCGACGCATTCCTCTTTCGCAAGGCGCAGAGCGTGTCCGTCCGCCAATCGCCGCTCCAGCGCCGCAAGGGGCTCGCGACGCTTCAGGTTCAACTCGCGTGCGGGCAGGTTGCGGTCCCCTACATGGACCACGGCGTGGCCTGCCGGCTGCGGGACCACATGCTCTACCGGGCCGAGTCGAGCCGCCGCCGCTGGCACTGACCCTCCGCGCACGCCCCTATGCCGACCCCCGAACCCGGCGCCTGGCGGCGAACCTCCCCGTTCGCGGTGGTCTTCTTCGTGGGCAAGACGCTGCGCAGCGCCGTCCGGGGCTACATCCAGCTGGTCGCGACCTTCGGCGCGATCGCGGTCCTGGTCAAGGGTGCTCCCCACGCGCCCCTGCTGATCCCGGCCGCGATCGCGGCCGTTGTCGCGGGAGCGATGCTCAAGTACTGGTTCTTCCGCTTCCGCATCACCGAAGACCGCATCCTCATCCGCGAGGGCGTGTTCCGGAAAACCGCCCTCGACCTGCCCTTCGACCGCATCCAGGGGATCAACGTGCGGCGCTCTCCCGTCGATCGCCTCCTCGGGCTCGTCACGGTGCGCCTGGACACGGCCGGGTCGGAGACGACCGAAGGTGAACTGCCGTCCGTCCGTGCCGCCCTCGCGGACGAGCTGAGCGCGAGGATCGGCGCCGTGGAGCGAACCCGCGAGGCTCACCCCGGGGCAACCGTGCGGCCGGAAGAAGAGGGCGGGAGCGGGCACGGCGAGCAAACCTCCGGGGAACCGCTGCTCAGGCTCGGCGCGGGCGACATGGTCCGCATCGGCATCGGGCGCGACAACGTCCTGCTGGCCCTGATGCTGATCGGGGCGGCGTGGCGGCGGCCCCGCGAGCTGCCCTACCGGTTCGCCGAGACCTTCGGGTTCTCCGAGGACTTCGTCCGCCCCGCGCTGGAGACCGCCGAAGCCACCATCGCCGGCTCCGACGCCCTCGGAGACACCACCTTCGCCGGCGGCCTCGTCCTCGCCGCGCTGGCGGCCGTCCTCGCAGTCGGGATCGGCACGGCGCTGCTTCGCCACCACGGTTTCACGCTCTGGCGCGAGGGGACCGCCTACCGCTCGCGCGGCGGCCTCCTCACCCAGCGGGAAGTCGTCGTCGAGACCACCAGGATTCAGCAGCTCACGCTGTACCAGGACGTGGTAATGCGGTGCTTCCGACGCTACCGGCTGCGCGTCCAGCCCGCCGCCGATGTCGACGCATCACCGCATCATGATGTCCCCGAAGTGCTTGAAGTGCCGCTGCTTGGGGCCCGACTGGCCGACGAACTGCGCTCTCGGATTCTCGGCCGCGAGGGCGCGGGGCTCGCGCTCCTGCCCAAGACGGGACCGTTCACCCGGGTATCCCCCGTCTACATCCAAGCGCTCCTGATGCGGATCGGCGGCGCGCCGGCGCTGGGCGGCGCCCTTCTGCTGCTCTCCATAGTCGGCCCCACCCGGGCGTGGGCGGCGTTCTCCGGGGTCTGGTGCCTCGCGTGGCTCCTGATCGGCGGCCTCGTCGCGCTCCAGCGCTGGCGCCGCCAGGGATACCTGCACGACTCCGACGGCCTGGCGGTCCGCAGCGGACTCGTGGGCCGCAGGGTCGATGCGTTCCTCTTCCGCAAGGCGCAGAGCGTGACGGTGAGGCGCTCTCCGCTCGAGCGCCGCAGCGGACTCGCAACCCTGGAGATCGCGCTTGCCAGCGACACCTTGACCGTCCCCTATGTCGACCGCGGCGTGGCCTGCCGGTTGCGCGACCGAATACTGTACACGGTGGAGACGAGCCGGCGGCGATGGCACTGACACCCGGCTCCCCGATGCACCTGTCCACGGACCGCTGGAGGCGAACTTCGCCGTTCGCGATGATCCATTTCGTCTGGACCACGGCCAAGGGCGTCGCCGACGGGTGGGGCCGGGTGGCGGCAACCTTCGGCATCACGGCCGTCCTGCTGCGTTACCGGACGTACCTTGCGGCGGGCGTCGCCATCGGCATGTCGGCGCTTGCCTCCGTCGCGGTGCTCCGGTGGTGGTTCTTCCGCTATCGCGTCGCGGAGGACCGGATCTTCATCCGGGAAGGCGTCGTGAACCGGACGGTGCTCGACATCCCCTTCGACCGCATCCAGGGGATCAACGTCAACCGCAGGCTGGTGGAACGGGTCGTCGGACTGGTGACGGTGGTCATCGATACGCCCGGCACCCGGGCCGCGGAGGGTCACCTGCCGTCGGTCCACCCCGAGGTGGCCGACCAGGTGCTCAGGAGGGTCGAGGCGCATCGGGGGCGCGGCGCGGATGACGAACCCGCCGCGCATCCGGATCCCGTGGAGCCCGAGGGCAGGATCCTCGAGAAGCTCTCCGCCACGGACCTGGTGCGGTTGGGGCTCGCCAACCCTCCCGTACTTCTGCTCGCGTTTCTGCCCGTCGCCTATGGGGTTCGCCTCGACGACTGGTTGATGGCGATGTTCGGGTTCTTCGACACGGCGAAGACCACGCTGGGGGGCTACGGCGTCCTCGGCACCCTTGTGACCGCCGCCGCGCTGGGGCTCGGACTCCTGATCCTCGGGTCGGCCGGGGGAATCGTCCACAAGGGTGTCAAGTACCACGGCTTCACGGTGTGGCGCGAGGGATCGGCGTTTTGCTCGCGCGCGGGCCTGTTCACCCGCCGGCAGGTCGCCGTGCGGATCCGCAAGATGCAACAGCTCAGGCTGGATCAGGGCCTCGCGTACCGCTGGTTCCGGCGATACCGGCTGTCATGCCCGACGATAGGGATGCCGCTGGACGCGGATGAGGACGACTCCGGACCGGACGCGGACGGGCTGGATATCCCCTTCGCGGACGGTGAAGTGGTGGAGAAACTGAGGGCACACGTCTTCCGGCGGGAAGGCCGGAGCCTCTCGCTGCTGCCCGAAGCCGGGACGTTCACCCGCGTCTCCCGGTACTACCTGAGGGCGCGCGCCCTGCGTCTGTGCCTTGTGACCCTGCCGGCGGGCGTGGGGATGCTCTTCATAGTCCTGTCCCTATGGATGCACCTCGTCGAGCGAGGAATGCGCGAATCCGGGGCCGAGATGGGAATGGCCGAGCATTCGGAGCTCTGGACGCAGTTCTTTCACAATTTGGGCGTCGCGGCAGGTACCTGGAGCGTCGCCTGCATCCTCCTGGCCATACCCATCTCGTGGCAGCGCTGGCGCCGGCGCGGATACATGTACGACAAGGACGGGCTGGCCAGCCGCACCGGAGTCCTGGGCTACGGCGTGGAAGCCCTGCTCTTCCGCAAGGCGCAGACGGTCACGGTGAAGCAGTCTCCCCTCCAGCGCCGTCACGGGCTCGCGACCCTCGTCGTCGGCACGGCATGCGGATCCGTGTCCATCCCGTACATCGACCACGGCGAGGCCTGCCGGTTGCGCGACTACGTGCTCTACAGGGCGGAGTCGAGCGAACGGCGCTGGTACTAGCCAAACGGCAATGAGCAGCGAACGCCCCGCCTCGACCGGCCGCCCGCGTGGTCGTCCCCGCCGCCGCCACGACCTCACCGTCGACCTCGGCCTCGTTCTCAGTGCGCCGTGGAAAGGCGCGCTTTCCTGGTGGGTGCGAGTCCCACC
>JAPPGI010000021.1 GCA_028874985.1 Gemmatimonadota bacterium
ACCCCGATGGCCTACGCGCATGACCTGCTACCCACCAGAAAAGGGGAAGAACCTTTACTATTTGGCGCGCGCGATCACGACGCGCTGCCCTCCACCAACTGATAGACCGCCACGATGCGCTCGTCCAGTTCCCCGCGCCGGCGCAGCAGAACCCAATCCCGGCTCGCGTCGAGGATGGTCGAGCCGGATCTGCCGCTCGAACTCGCCGTCGGGGCCGAACACGACGAAGTGCCGGCGGCCCGCGTCGAAGACCGCGATACGCCCATTCATCGCCCTGCAGCGACCCCACCCGGTACAACTCCTCGAAACCGGCGTCGAGAAAGCGGTCCTCGGCAGGCAGCTCGATCACCTCCTGCCCGGCCAGCGGCAGAGCGGTGATGGCGGATGCGACCAGGCCCAGGCCTGCTCCCGTTGCGGTCTTCCTGCGTCCGGACATCGGTGTTCCTCCTGTGATTGGGCGCGAACGAGGTGGACACCCTCCGCCCGCGACATGCGATGCTGCGATGCCATTCGATTCCCGGCACCCGGTCTGACTATGGGATAGAACGTGCTACGCCCCTGGCGCGTTTACGGCTGGGCTGGGCTGGACCCGCCCTCCCCGGCTAGTGAGTGAGGAACGACGCGGTCCGGTCACCGCCGAATCCTGAGTCGGGTCACGTACGGGGTTCCCGCGTCGTCCTCGCCTGCGAACAGCATGTAGTCCTCCGTGGCGTGAACCATCCCCTTGGGGGTCAGTTTGACGGTAGCCGGAACGGAAAGCCGTCCAAGGAACACGCCGTCTTCCCGCCACACGTCGATCGCCTGGCCCGCATCGACCATGGACGTCTCCGGGATCACGAACACATGGCCCGCCCCTTCCACAAAGATCTCCACGATGATCGGCTTCCTGGCGGGGAGGGCCCGCAGGTGGTCCGCCACGAGCGCGGGGTTGGGCCGGCGCGCGAAGATGGCTCGAACCCAGTCGCGATCGGCCTCGTCCACCTCCGCGGGCCGCGGGCCGTCCAGCGTTGCTACGACGGTGGTGTCACCGTCAAGCGTGCGCCTGAATAGCTTGTACTCGTCGGTGTGAACGAACCAGAGACCGTCCGCACAGTCCAGGGCGAATTCCAGGGATGGCCCGAAAAAAACCGGCCGGCGCAGCCCACGGGACGGGATCTCCGCCATCTGCTGCGTGAACTCCAGTCGCGGCAGGGTGTCCTGGGTGTCCCCGTGGGGCGAGACCTGTACCGGATGGTAGTGGACCAGATCGATGTCGGAGAAGTCTCCGCTACTTTCTTCGTTCGGGAAGCGCATGGCCCACTCCCGGTAGGTGCCGTCAGGCCCGAAGGTGCATCGTTCCGGCGACTGGCCCTGGTTGATTCGCCGGGTCTTCACCCTCAGGAAGGTCCCGTCGGGTCCGAAGATCGAGTACCGCCGCGACATGCCGTCGGCCACCCAGACCGTGTCGCCGGGACCCACGGCCGGCCCGGCAGCGAACCGGAATTCCCCCGGCCCCTCGCCCGCTCCCCCGAGGGTCCGGAGAAAAGCACCCTCCGAGTCGAATACCTGGACCTTCTGGGAAGAGACATCGAGGACATAGATGTTGTCCCTCGAGTCCGCAGCCAGGGAACCGATAGTGCCGAAGTACCCGCCGGGCGGTCCCCACAGGCGCAGGTCCTCCTCGAGCGTCCATTCCGTGACGGTCGTCCAGGAGGAAGCGAGGGAGTTCTCGACAGGGGCTTGAGCCACACCGGCGGTGGGCATCCAGGGAATGGTCAAGAGTATTCGCATTGTGGGCCTCCCAATCCCATTCGCTCCCGAGAGGACCCCTCGTAGACATCCGCCTCGCGCATCTCTGCACCCTGCGCACGCGCCTTCTCTCGTCCTCCGATTCCGTCCTGACCTTCTGCTCATGGTCCGTCCCGCTGGGATTGGTTCGCTCCGCCTATCCCATCTTTGACACCTCGAATCGCGGATACGTTTGCCGGCCCACGGGACTCGTGCAAGGTCGCCTGATCCGGCTTCGCCAGGCCTAGTCTGCCGATTGCTCCGGGAACTGCTCGGCGATGGCAGGATCGCGGTTCGGCTCGGTTGCCGTTACGTTGCAGGCGTTACCCGGAGCCATGGAGGAGCAAGCCTCGGACACGGCGCGAAGCAACCCGCCGCGAAGCTGCCCGTGTCCTACGACCGGAACCCGGTCGGGGCCTGCCGGACGCCCGATTCGGGTGAATCGAACCCTACCGGCCATAAGGGATCCCGAATGCGCTGCATGCCCCCCCTCTCCCCGGCTCCCCTCGGCGCCGCTCTCACCGTCACAGGCACTCTCGCCCTCGCCGTAGCGTGCACACGGGACGCCGCGGCACCCCCCAGTGACTTCGCCACCACTTTCGACACCGTCGGCGGCACCGTCCATGTGACCAACACCGGCACTCCGCCCCCGGCGCGCCTCGTCCCGGTGGTCTCGATCGGGCCGGAGACCCTGTCCGAAACCGGCTCGCCGGACGAGTTCGGTGGCGTGAACAGCGTGGCGCTAGGGCCGGACGGGGAGGTCTACGTGGCCGACGCCCGCAACTTCGAGGTGAGGGTCTTCGGGCTCGACGGTTCGCACCGCCGCACCTTCGGCCGGCGGGGCGAAGGGCCGGGCGAGTTCGAGACGCTCTCTTCGCTGGCGTGGGCGGGCGACCGGCTCCTGACCTATGACATCATGCTGGGCCGCGTCGGCGCGTGGTCGGCGGAGGGCGAGTGGCTCGGACAGCAGAGGACGCGGGGGAGGATGACGGGCGGAGGCGGCGCCATCCGGCTGTACGCCGTGGGCCCGGACGAGTTGTACCGGCATGCGACGGGTTCCGCGTTCGAAACCCGTTTCGGCTCCGCGCTCCGGTCGCTGTACGTGGGCCTGAACAGCCAAGGCGAGACGGGCGACACGCTCGAGCAGCTGGAAGCCCCGTCCGACGCTCCTGCGCCGTATATCATCTGCCAGACCGCGGAGGGCATTCTCAGGTTCTTCACGATCCCCTTCGCTCCGGGGTTGACGCAGCACCCGGGGCCGGGCGGCGTCATCTACTCCGCATTCGAGAGCGACTACCGCATCGCGGTTACCCGGAACGACGGCGCCGACACCGTGCGGGTGATCCACCGTCCGCTGCCGGCCGAACCGATCGGGGACGACGAGTGGGAGGAGGGCAATCGGGATTTCAACGAGTGGCGCGCGGAGAACAGGAGCGCGTCATGCGACCCTTCGGGCCCCACCCGACCCGCCGCAAAACCGATTCTCGGGGGAATCTACATCGCCCCCGACGGAAAGCTCTGGGTCAAGGTGATGCGCGCGACCGGGGATCTCTGGGAGGTCTTCGACGCCGACGGCCGGCTCCTCGCCGGCGTTCCCCGGCCTCCCCACAAGCCAGGCGTCGCCCCGGCCTTCAGCGCTTCCGACCACCTCCTGACGATCCGCCGGGACAGCCTCGACCTGGACCACGTCGATGTCTGGCTCCTCGAACGGGGGAGTTGAGGGCGAAGCCAAAGTCGCCCGGGCGCGGGGTTCGGCTTCTCCGGTGCCGCTGGCCTCCAACAGAACGCTGCCGAGTTGCGCCCGGTGTGGGGCAGTCGGTACGATTGGACGGTGCGGTGGAGATTGCCAATAGCAACCGCGAGACCTGGAGGTCGACATGGCGTACCTGTTCTCCTTCTCTCATTCCCCCGGCGGGGCCGGGGCCGTTCGCCAGGCTGCGCGGCATCCACACAGGCGAAGATGGCTTCGTGGGCCAAGGAGCGTGCTCTGTGCCGCGGTCGTGGTGGCGGCGGCTTCGGGGTGCGAGACGATCGCCCCCGAGGTCCAGGACACCGCCATCGTCACTGCCGGGAACAGCTTCCAGCTAGTAAGGGGGGACGACCGAGGCCACACGTGGTACCGTGCGACGATCCCGTACAGCTTCACGAACCGAACCGGTTCGAAGGTTTACATTGACCTTGGCTGCGGCGATCGACATCACTACGTCCAAATGTACGAGGGGGGCGAATGGGTCTGGTTCGTGTCTCGGATTGATTGTCTCATCGGGTCTGGTTTCACCGCGATCGAGCCGGGCGAGGTCCACCAGGATACCCTGCGCACCGGGGGTTGCACCTCGGGCGGGAGCTGCGCGCCGCGCCTGACTCTGCCGGACGCTTCCACCCTATTCAGGATCGTGTGGGACGCGTGGTCATCGGTGGACGAAGACCCGTACGGGAATCCGATTCCGGGGGATCCGGTTCCGTTGGAGGAGCGGGTCTCCAACCACTTCACCTTTGAGGTGGTGGAGGCATCCCACTGACGGCGTGACTCGCCGCGAAGGGCCGGGCGCCGCGACTCCGCGGGATACGGCCGGCGGCGCTTCGTACGAGATCCGACGCGCCTTCGAGACGCTGCCGAGTTGCGCCCGGTGTGGGGCGGTCGGTACGATTGGACGGTGCGGTGGGGATTGCCAATAGCAACCGCGAGACCTGGAGGTCGACATGGCGTACCTGTTCTCCTTCTCTCATTCCCCCGGCGGGGCCGGGGCCGTTCGCCAGGCTGCGCGGCATCCACACAGGCGAAGATGGCTTCGTGGGCCAAGGAGCGTGCTCTGTGCCGCGGTCGTGGTGGCGGCGGCTTCGGGGTGCGAGACGATCGCCCCCGAGGTCCAGGACACCGCCATCGTCACTGCCGGGAACAGCTTCCAGCTAGTAAGGGGGGACGACCGAGGCCACACGTGGTACCGTGCGACGATCCCGTACAGCTTCACGAACCGAACCGGTTCGAAGGTTTACATTGACCTTGGCTGCGGCCATCGACATCACTACGTCGAATGGTTGGTGTGGAGCGAATGGTCCGGGTTCGTGTCTCGGGTTGATTGTGCCATCGGGGTTGGTTTCCGCGCGATCGAGCCGGGCGAGGTCTACCAGGATACCCTGCGCACCGGGGGTTGCATCGAGGGCGGGAGCTGCGGGCCGCGCCTGACTCTGCCGGCCCCTTCCACCCTATTCAGGATCGTGTGGGACGCGTGGTCATCGGTAGGCGAAGCCCCGTACGGGGATCCGCCGGGGGATCCGGTTCCGTTGGAGGAGCGGGTCTCCAACCACTTCACCTTGAAGGTGGTGGAGGCATCCCACTGACGGCATGACTCGGCCCCCTCACAAGCGAGCCGTCGCCCCGGCCTTCAGCGCTGCCGACCATCTGCGGTCTTTGGGCGGAGCGGCGATGTCCGGGAGACGATTCGGGTCGAGGTGGCGCCCGGAGAGGGTGTCACCCGGCGGCGGAGTCCCAAGAGGGCTCACCATGAGCGATACACAGCGCTTTTGGAACGTCGTCGCGATGGCTCTCGCCGCAATCGCGCTTCACGCAGGCGACGCGGTCTCACAGCTGGTCACCGATGCCGAACCGATGGACGCCTGCGAGGTCCTCCGGCTCGGTGACGGACTCGATGTACCCGAGTGGCTGGCCTTCACTCGGGCCCCGGGCCTGATGGTGGACGCGACGGGCAGAGTTTATGTGCGAGAGGGCCAGGTCGCCGAGATTACGGTGCTCGACTCGGACGGCAGCTACGTGCGGACCATCGGTGGCAAGGGCGAGGGACCGGGCGAGTTCGTCTTCATCCGCGACATGGGTTTCGCGGGTGACACGCTCTGGCTGCAGAACTGGCCCATGCTTCACACGTCATTCTTCGATTCCGCGGGAGTGCATCTCAAGACGGAAGCCGACCACGGCCCTCCCAGTGTGAGCCCCCAAACCCAGAGAACATCGATTCCGCTGGCCGGGGGACGCGGGTTCTACATTCCCGCCAGCGGACCGCACGACGAAGCGCGGGTGCGCCTGCCGATCACGGTGGGAAGCCGCTCTGACGAGGCTCGCGACACGCTGGTCTTCAGGTTCGACGACACGAACATGTCGATCGCGGGTGTGGGCGTTTGGGCCTTCAGCGCGACCGTCACCCCGCCGATCCACCGGATCGATCCCGAGGGCAACGGCATCGTCATTGCCGACTGGGCGCCCGACCGGCCCGAGACCGTCACCATCCGGCGCTCCGACGAGTACGGCCGCCTGACGCGCGAGACCGCCATCGGGGCGACACCGCGCCCGATTCCGTCCAGTGTGAAAAGGGAGTTCATCGAGGAGGGCATGAAGAAGGCGAAGGGGGCGTACGAATCCGCTCGTCAAAGCGGCCAGGAGGTCCCCGGCAGCCTCAGGGCCGCGGTCGAAGAGGGGCTGCTGCTTCCCGACTACTACGCGCCCGTCCGGAGCATGCTGGTGACGCGCGCCGGGCGCATATGGCTGCGGGAAACCACCACCGAAGACATCCATGAGGGACAGTGGGTCGTTCTAGGTCCCAACGGCGAAGCGGAATTCCGCGTGACGGCTCCCCATGGGGCGGTCTTCAGGGCCATCGACGGCGACAGGGTCTGGGCCACGAGAACCAACGAAGTCGATGTGCCGTTCATCGTGCTGTATGAGTTGGTCCGGCCGGGCGGATGCGGCTGATGGTCCGTGGATTCGATGCATCGAGCGCCACATGCCGGACTGGGGTCTACCAGCCCGTGGACAAACTCCCCCTGGCATGTGACTCTTCCGGATCCGTGCCGGTCGGAATCCGGTAGAGATGGATCTCTTCGCGGTCCAGCGCGTCGCGCATGACGCCGACGACCCAGTCGGTCCCCCACCGCATGACGTCGAAGCCGGCTGGAAGCTCGACAGTGGTGACGGTCCCACTCGGGTTCACAGCGATCCACCGTCGCGAGGAGGCCGTGTCCAGCCCGAATTCGCCGACCGCCACGCCACCGTCCGTCGTCCCCACGATCTTGCCGAAGCTCGGGATCGTCGTGTGCCGGGCGATCTCCCTCTGGTCCTGCTTGAGCTCTTCGAGGGCTGGACCCTGAACGGCGTGCCGGTACCGCTCGCCGATCCACGCCTCAAGAAGCTCTTCCGTCACCGCCGCAGGGCTGTCGGAAGAACGGACCACCATGCGGATGTCCCCGCGGGCCGAATACTTGCGGACCTCCCACCGATCGTCGTCGCCGATCCAGATGCCGTCGGGCGCGGGCGCGATGTGGAGGCGTCTGCCGAACGGAGGCTGGGCGACCTGTAGGAGACCGTCCTGCTCAAATACGGCAAGTTCGTCGCCGGGCCACGTTCCGATCGGGAGCACGGAGCCTCCGGCGGGTGGGATCATCGCGATCTCGACCGCCGGGCGCGCCGTACCCTCCACCGGATCGGGCTGGGAAAAGACCGCCCCGACCGTTGATCCGTCCGCGAGCAGGCCGATCGGTCTCGGCGGTATCGGGTTCGACCCCGGATTGACCGCATCTGCCGTCCTGAAGCTGCGGACATACCGGCCCGCGGCGTCGAGGAAGGTCACCCGCCTCAGACCGCCATCCCCGGCCGCGAGGGTGTCCGGGGGCAAATGGGCCAGCCACTCAAGCTGCCTGAACTCCCCGGGGCCACTGCCCGTACCGCCCCAGGCAGCGACCCTCCTGCCGGACGAATCGAATACCAGAATCTCGTTGCCACGTCCGTTCACCGCGGCGATTCGGCCCTGTGCCAGCACCTCCACGTCCCATAAATCGGCGAGCACGGAAGAGACATCCTCTTCGCTGCTCCGAATGATGAGGTCGGGTTCGCCGGCGGCCGCGCGGCGCTCGACGGCCTCAAAAGGCGCATCGCCGAGATCGACGACCCGCACGCCGGCGCTGTCGGTGACGACCCCGGTCGTGGGGGGCGCGGGGGAGTCCCGGGCGCAGGCAGCGGTGAATGCGAGTGCGCTCCCGAATGCCCATAGACATTCCCCCTTGGTACCCAACCTCGGCATCCCCTTCATGACCCCGATCGATCAAGGGCCCACACCTGCACATATTCGACATCGAACTCGTCCCTGGTCCTTCCCAGGATGTAGTCGGCGCCGATCTCAAGGACGCGGAACCCATCGGGCGTCTCCACAAACCCCAGCGCGCGCCCCTCGGCGTCGAAGACCGTCCAGAGCGTGCCTTGGTACCGGGCGTCCGGGAGCTTGAACTCGGCAACCCAGAGGTGGCCCAGCGCATCGCCCCGCAGGCTCGAGTAGGCGGGGAAGCTCTCCACGACGGGAGCGTTGGCGGCAACCTTCATCCTGGTTTCCCGGTCGTCACCGGCGAGTCCGGAGAACCGGTCACGAAAGGCCGCATCCTGTTCGGATTTGGTTGGCAATCTCGGCTCGTGATCGCGGCGGACGATGCGGGCCAGCGATCCGTCGTTGCGGTAGGCCCGAATCTCGTAGGTCTCGTTGCGGCCGATCGCCGCCAAGTCACCCCAAACGGTGGTGAGGGTCGTTCTGCCGAGGGGATGTCTCAACGGCATGACGTGCACCAAGTTGCCCTCCGTGTAGCTCTCGGAATAGTGCTCCGGGCCCTGGAACTCGCCCAAGGACAGACGTGAGGATCCGTCCGGGCTCATCATCGTGTAGGCATATTCGTTCCGCCAAAGTCCCTCGGCGCCGTACCCCCCGGTATCCCTGGTGAGCAGCGTCCCGTCCGGCAGCAGACCGAGAGCGACGTGAACGACAAGCCCAGAACCACCTCCGTCCGGTTCCCGGCCCGCCGACGCTACGAGCGCCCGAACGAAACTCGAGGGCTCTCCCCGCAATGACTTCGTTCTTCCGTGCATGCCGTCCAGGTCGAAAACGGAGATCCGGCCGTTCTCCGAATCCGCGGCGACGAGGGAATCCGGACCCCACGGGCTGACGAGAGCGAGCGACTGAAACTCACCGGGTCCCTCCCCGCGGCCTCCCCATGCGCCGAGATAGCGTCCGTTGCCGCCGAAGACCAGGAGTTCGTCGGATCCGCCGTTGGCGACCACGATCCTTCCGTCCGCGAGCCTCGTCGCGTCGCGGATCCGGTGGAATTGAAAGGCGTCCGAGGCGTCGCGGGAGCCGATTGTCAGAACCGGCTCGGCTCCGGCTACCCAATTCAACCGGGAATCGATGCCGGGTCGGCGGTTCTCCACGATCCTGACGCCGGCGCTGTCATGGACCTCGTGCTGGAGCTGCTGGGCCCCGAGAGGCGTGTCGGCGCGCGCACCGCCGGCAAGAAACGAGCAAAGCCCGGTCGCGGTGACCAAGACGATACACTTCATTGGACGAAAGACCTCTGCTGTTGGACGGTGTGACTGTAGCCCGCTTGGCTTCAGGTGTTCCGTGTGGCCCTTGACCTTGGGTTCACGATGCCGCTCCTCCGGTTGCCCGAGCGTGCGGTCTTCGGAGCGCGTCGATGCGAATGGCTGCCTCTCTCCCGTAGCCGGCCTCCACGAAACCCTGCCGCCTGTACTGGATCAGGCCATCCGGGTCCAGGTAGAAGGTCGTCGGGTAGCCGAGGATCTCGAAGTCCGTTGCCAGGCCCGCATCGTCGATGAGTACCGGAAAGGTGTACCCGTTTTCCGAGAGGACCTCGTTGACCGCATCGATTGAGGAGCCCCCCGAGGCGACGGTAAGGAACACGACATCGTCATCGCCGTGGTACTTCTCGACCAGCTCGACGAAGTGCGGCAACTCGGCCAGACTGTGACCGCACCAGGTGGCCCAGAACCTGAGCACGACCACGTTGCCGGTCAGATCGCGGAGCCTCCACTCGGCACCGTTCCGGTCGGTGAGCACGAGATCGGGAGCGGCGCGTCCCAGACGTTCGCCGAGCGCCATGCGATCCTGCTCCGCCTGCACGACGGGGCGCCGTGCCGCGAGTCTTGTCTCGACGGCATCATTTGGCAGGCCGGCGGCCGTGGCCGCCTCTTCGGCCGCCCCGCGGTAGCCGTATCCCTCGTAGGCGAGTGCATCCACCAGCTTTTCCAGCGCCTCTTCCGGCCGCCCGGACCGCAGGAGATGGCGCCCGTACTCTCCAAGTGATTCGCTACGCGGCGACTCCATGGCGATCTCCTCGAACAGTGCACCGGCCGCCCCGGTCTCCCCGAGTTGTGCCAATGCGCGGGCCTGCAGGACCCGTGCCGCGTAGATCATCTCGCCACGAACGCCTTCTCGCTCATCGCCCCGGAGCGAGTTTGGGTCCGGGGGGCTCCGCAGCGGTGGAGACCTGTGCCGCTGCCCTCGACGTGCCGCCGGCCACGGATTGCCACGCCTGCCGCTCGATCACCTGGGATCGGAACTCGATCCACCTGGCGCGGCGGCCGAGGCTCCCTGTGGTCGTGCCCTCTTCGGCGATGCGCAGCATTTCGGCAATCGACTCCTGCCGCGATGGACCGCGCAGCAGACCCTGAAAGCGGAAGTAGCGATTCCAGTGGAGCAGGTCATCCGCCAGGACTCCCCGGTCGGGAGCCGCCTCCAGGCGCACGAGCCAGTGGTTCGTCTTCTCCTCCCTCCCGAGCAGGTTGTATCCGGCCGCCAGCCGGTACAGGACCGGTGCATCCGCGTCGGCGATCCCGTCGTGACGCGCGGCCAACTCGTCGAGGACGGCCTCCAGCGAATCTCTCAGCGGGCGGATTCGATTCTCGTCTGTGAGATTCGCGAGTGTGACTCGAGCCGCGCCAAGGTGATGGAGGTGTACGTCGTCATCGGGGCGCGACCCGCGGTGGTCCATGAGGATCGCGCGGTACGCTTCCAATTCCCCCAGATTCTGCGCTACTGCCAGCGCATTCGTGTAGATCCCCGGACGACCGATCGAGTGGTGTAGCGCCTCGGGGAGAATCCGAAGCAACTTCTCCCCGTACCTGCGGTCCGACTCGAAGGTGCCGGCCCAGCGTAGGGCAACGAGATACCCGTCCCATGCCGCGGGATCGCCTGGCTCCAGTTCCAGTACGCGCTCCCAAGCCTCTGCGGCCAGCGCGCCCAGGTTGAAGTACTGGGCAAGCCTGGCAAACCGGCGGTGTGCCCCGGCGTCGGCCGGCGCGGCCGTACGGGCCGAATCGTAGCGGGCCATGGCGCGGTCCAGGCGGACGGCCTCCATGTCCGCGGACGCATCCGTCATGAGTTCGGCGTGGGTGCGCATATCGGCGCACGCCGGCGTGAATGCGAGGGTTGTTGTCAGGAGAAGAAGATGTCGTTTCACCGCACTTCGGGTGGCAGTCTCTTCACGACCACCGTCTGGACGTCCAGATCATCTTTCTCGATGAAGGCGACCAGACCGTCCGGACCGAACGCGGCCGGAAGTTCCGTTGCGCCGGGCCCGTAGCTGCCCAGATAGCGGCCATCGGGCGCAATCAGGTCGATCGGACCGTTGCTGTCGGGCTCGTCGCCTCGGCGGCGGACCCAGATCGTGCCTTTCGCACTCGTCCGCAGGCTCCGCAGGGCGGGCAATTCGTGATGGAACTCCGTGGCCTCGATCTGGCCGCGCCGGAACTCGGCCATCGCCTTTTCCATCGGGTCCCCGCGCTCGCCCATGCCCTCCAGTTTCTCCAGCTCCCGCTCGATGTAGGCGGCTCTGATGTCGTCCGTCACCGGTGCCGCGGGGAGCGGCCTCGTGAGGATACGGGACACGCTTCCGCCCAACCCCGTGACCTTGACCGCATAGGCGGACGAATCGATGAACGCCACCGCGCCGTCGGGAAGCACTCCCGCGCTGAGTGGAGGGGCGAAGGCATCCGGATCTCCCGGTGGCTTCCACCCCGCCGCCACGGTGTCGACGGAGACTTCCGCGCCATCCAGGGCGTATGCCAGGACGTATCGGAGCGAGGGCTCGGCCGAGTCTTCGTCCGGACCCGGGGACGAACGAAAGTGATGCGCTTCGCCTGTCAGCACCACGGACCCGGGCGCGCCACCGGCCTGCAGTCCCGGAAGCAGAAGCCATGTCGTGCCCCCGAGCCGGATCTGCCGCTCGAACTCGCCGTCGGGGCCGAACACGACGAAGTGGCGGCGGCCGGCGTCAAAGACGGCGATACGCCCGTCGCCCAGGACGGTGAAAACAA
Organism: Gemmatimonadota bacterium; assembly: GCA_028874985.1. Lineage (GTDB taxonomy): Bacteria > Gemmatimonadota > Gemmatimonadetes > Longimicrobiales > Gaopeijiaceae > Bin94. The sequence continues at coordinate 11,867 of JAPPGI010000021.1, forward strand.
GGGCGGGTGCGGCGTCTCCCCCGAATTCTCCGGGCCCCTCGCCCAACCGCCCGAACCGGCGCACCAGATTCCCATGCAAATCGACGACCAGGAAGCGCGCGGCCTGGGTATCGAGCACGTACAGGTTGCCCGATCCGTCGAAGTCGACTCCGGCAACCCGGCCGAAGGTGTCCCAATCGTCGTCCTGCTCCGACCCGACCCGGTACAACTCCTCGAAATCGGCGTCGAGGAAGCGGTCCCCGGCAGGTAGTTCGATCACCTCCTGTCCGGTCGAGGGGAGAGCGGTGATGGCGCATGCGACCAGCACCATGCCCGCTCCGGTTGCGGTCCTCCCAAGTCGTGACATCGGTGTTGCTCCTGAGATTGGGCCGCGAGCCGGGTGGACACCTCTGATCCAGCCCCGTTTCTACTCCACGGCCTCGGTTCGGTGAAGGCCGAATAAACGCGTCTTGGCAGGCGGACGCAACCCTTCGCCCGATCAGGATTGCCCTCCCCGTCAGGCTACCGGGGAGGGCCCCTTCCTGGTCCAGATACGGCCTACTTCTTGAGCTTCAGCGTCGTGCTGAGTTCGGCGATCTTGTTGCACTCCAAGTCGAAAATGGTGATCGTGCCGGTCAGTGACAGATCCTTCGTCTTCGAGGCATAGCTGCCGGAGAAGTTGTCCGTGGATTCGCACTGGCCGGGAAGCTTGAGCGTGAGATCCACCTTCGGGTCCTCGCCCTTTGCCACCGTGCCGGTGAACGGGAGAGGCGGCAGGTCCATTGGAATCGTCTCACCACCGGCGGACAGTTCACCCTTCAGCGTGGCGGTGCCCGTCAGGGCTTCGTCCTTCTGCGTGACCGTTAACGATGAGGTTCCGGAGAACGTCATTCCCGTCGCGGTCCCTTCCGCAGTTCCGGTCAGGGTCCCGCTCAGATCCGCGAACTCGGGAAGCTCGGTGCTGTCGCCGCACGCGGCGAGGACGAGGACGGCGACGAGCGCCGAGGTGATGCGTGCCTTCATGGTTTGGTCTCCTTACCAAGCTTGAGATAGTGAGGTCGGAACCTCGGGCGTCCCTACCCGTCCCTTCCACACCGCAAGGCGCTGATAACCCGCTTGCCACTGGAAGTTCCCCGTACGCGAGCGGAAGCCGTACCCTGGAGAGAGCAGGGCGGAGCCCGGCACGGTTTCGACCGTGTCGGCCGAAACTCAGCACTTCCATACCGTCGGGCCGTTCAATTTCAACCGGATTCCCACAAAGCACTATGCCGATCGGCCTCGCCGATGGACACCGCACGCTGCTGCTCGTCTTTGACCCGGGCTGTGCCCACTCCCCAACCCAACGCGCGCCCTGGGTCTTCGCAGTGGGTGGCGATGGCCGGGTGCTGGCCAGCGGGCACGCCGGATTGCACGTTTTCCGACCGAGAGCCGTCAGTATGGGTAGAGGCGACAATGCCGAGCGGCTCGATCCGCTCTGTGCCGCGAGACGATCCGATTGCGGAGAACGGAGGATAGAGATGATCGGTACCACACTGCTGATCACCACATTGCAGCAGGCCACCCTGACCGGCGTCGTACGCGACAGCGTCGATCTGGAACCGGTCGCCTTCGCCCGAATCACGGTCGGGCCGGTCGATGGCGGAGTGGCAACGGGATCGGCGATCTCCGACCGGTTCGGCGCGTTCGTGGTTCCGGGACTCACGGCGGACGGCCCGGCGCGGGTGGAAGTGGGCGCCTACGGCTACGCAGTGTGGACCCGCACCTACGGCGCGCTGCCGTCCGACCCGATCTACGTGGTACTCCGGCCCGCGCCGATCGGACTCGCGGGGCTCGACGTAAGCGTCGGCGGCCGTGCCGGGGATCCGTTGTCGGTGTCCCGGGACGCATTCGTGATCGACTCCGTGCTGATCCGGAGCCTCCCGACGATCCTGGAGACGGACGTACTGCGGGCGACCGCGGTCTCTCCCTCCGCGTCTGCGCCCTCCGACTACACCTCGGTTCCCTTCATCCGGGGCGGCACGAGCGACGGTACGCCGGTGCTGCTGGACGGGGTGCGGCTCTTCAACGCCTTTCACCTCGGAGGCTTCATCTCCGCTATCAACCCGGAAGTGGTGCAACACGCGACGCTAATCGCGGAATCCGGTGGGGACGGACTCGCGATCGGGTCGCTTTCCGGCGCCATCGACATTGCAACCAGGGACGGGTCCCGTGACCGGAGGAGGGTGGCCGGCTCCCTGGGCCTCGCGTCGTCGCGGTTGTCCGTAGAAGGACCGATCAGCGAGAACGTGTCGTATCTGCTGGACGGACGGCGCACGTATATCGACGGCTTCACGTTGGCGCTCGAGAAGCTGGGGGTCATCGACGGGCACGCTCCCTACTCCTTCCGGGACGTGCATGCCAAGGTGACCACCGATCTGGGCGGAGTGCGCCGGCTGTCGGCGAGCGGCTACGTGAACTCGGAATCGGTGAACGACGTTGACGCCCGGGCGCGGGTAACCAGGAGGATGACGACGGAGTGGGGCAACGCCGCGTTTTCGGTCCACTACCGTGACCGACTCGGGGCTGACGGTATCATTGACGCCAACCTGGGACACAGCCGGTTCACGAGCGAGCTGATCAGAGTCAAGGACAGTCATATCGGCGTCGACGACGAAGGCGAGCTTCACGATCCGCCGCCCGACACGACGCTGTCGGGAGACGGCTCGATGAGCGAGAGCCGGGCCGATGTGCGGGTGACCTGGCACCGGAAGCATGCTCGGATCACGGTGGGGACGCAGGCGACGCGGTTCGAGGGCGACCACGACTACCACTACGCCAACCCGATTTTCGGGGACGATCTCGTCTCCTCCGTCCTTACGCCGCTCGCCATCCGGGAGACCCGCTGGCGGCTGGCCGCCTACACGAGCGTCGAGGTCCCGTTGCGGCACGGATTCGCGACCCGGGCGGGCCTCCGTGTGGACCGTTTCCAGGGACTGGCGACCACCCTGGCGCCCTTCGCGGAGTTGAGCTATGCCGCTTCCTGGTGGGGCGCCCGCATCTCGGCGTCGCGTTCGCACCAGGCGCTGGCCTCGTTGCGCAACGAGGAGACCCTCCTGGCGAGCCAACTCGCATACGACCTTCTCGTGCCGGTGGGCGAGGCACCGGTTCCCCGCAATACCGAGTTCTCGGTCGGGTGGCATGTTTCTACGGGAGGGCTTCGGGTCCGGCTCGACGCCTACACGCGCACGTTGGACCACCTGAGGCTGCCGCCCGTGGAACCGAATCCGATCAGAGCCACCATGTTGGGAGATCCGTCGCTGCGGGAAACGGCCGGTGGCGAGGCCCGGGGGATGGAGGCCTCGTGGAGCTGGATGTGGGACCGGGGGGTTTCGATTCTGGGGAGCTACCGCTGGGCCGGTGTGACCCGTACCGTGGGTGCGCGGACCTACACGCCCCGGTTCCACCGCGACCATGAATTCGAACTGGGCTCATCGTACATGCACGGTGCTTCCCTGTGGTCCGCGCGGGTTTCCCTGCGCTCGGGCCAGCCCGAGACTCCCTGGCTGGCCGTTGTCCCGGTTGCGACCGATCTCGGAGACGGCGTGGTGCGCATGCTGATCGGAGGCGAATACAATTCGGTGAAGCTGCCGCACTACGCCCGCATCGACGTGGGATGGCGCCGCGAGAGCGAGGTGTCGTGGTTAGGCGGCGGCGTGGTGGAACCGTACATATCCGTGGCCAATCTCTTCAGTCTGCCCAACGTGATGGGCTGGCTGCCGGAGCCGCATCACACGTCGGAGATCAAGAAGGCAAAGGTGTACTGGCGGCAGCTTCCCATGATTCCGTTCTTTGGCGTGGAGTTCCGGTTTTGAAGGCGCGCACGGGACCCGGACTGTTCGTCGCCCTGGCGCTGGCGGTCTCTTCGGCCTGCGACATAACCCGTCCGCCCGACCTGCACCCGGACGTGGTGGCGCTCGGGGTCCTTCTGTTCGCCAGCGAGAGCGAAGCCCACCTGCTCGCCATCCATCCCCACCGCGGACGGGAAGACGCCGCTCCGGACATCACGGCCACCCTGGAGGGGCCCGGCTGGACGGCCGCGTTTGCCCACGCGGCGGACCTTGCGGCATGCACGCTCGCCGAGGAGTGGCTGGGTCCTTCCAAGTGCCTGCGCACGGCGCTGCCGGAGGCGATCCGGCCGGACGGTGCTTACAGACTCCACGGAACCGCGCCCCTTGGTGCGTTCACAGGGGAGATGAGGATGCCCACCCCACCGCTCCTGCTCGAGCCGGGCGACACTGTGCGCGTGGAAATCCCGGACGATGGCAAGCTGATCGAGATTCCGCTCCGTTACGGACCTGGCCCGGATGTCGGGACGCTCTTGTTGGAGGCGATGGACTTCTTCGAGACCCAGGAAGACGGCACGGAGGAGCGGCTCGCATGGGACGCCATATGGCCCGTTGGCGGTGCCGGTTCCGACACGGCCAGATCGCTTTACCTCGGAAAACCCCTGCGCTTCTCCCTTCGCCTGCTGGGAGTCGGATGGCACTACACCGACTTCGTGGAGCAAGGGGGCAAATCCCTCATGACGCGTCCGTGGCCGGAGTCCGGCATCGAGGGGGAAGGGGTGTACGGATACTTCGACGGCGTCACGCCGTCCCGGGCCGCGCGAATTTTCGCGAGGTGACTGGCAGCGGTCCCCCCCACGCCCGGGATCTTCGCGCTCCTTCCCCCTCCTTTGCTGACCATGTCGGCACACGCTTACGTTGTCGGTCCATCCGCGGGCGACACGCGCCCGCACCCGGTCCTCCAACGCAACCGCCACCATGAGCGAAACAGGGAACACCGGTTCATGGCCGCCGGCCGCCAGCAGTCGGCGGAAGTTCGTCAAGTCCGTCGCGGCCGGTTCCGCGCTCGCAGCCGGCGTCCCCTCCCTTCTGAGGGGCGACTCGCCGCGAGTCACCCGCCACACCCTCGCCCGCAAGCCGCTCGGCAAGCAGACCGCCCCCTCCGACCGCATCGGCCTCGCCGTCATCGGCGCGGGGGGCATGGGAATGGCCGATGTCTCCACCGCGCTGCGCATTCCCGGGGTCGAACTCGTGGCGGCGTGCGACATCTTCGACGGCCGCCTCGACGCCGCCCGCGAACGCCACGGCGAGGATCTGTTCACCACGCGGGACTACCGGGAGGTCCTCGCCCGGGACGACATCGACGCGGTCATCGTGGGCACGCCCGACCACTGGCACCAGCCCATCTCGGTCGACGCGCTCGGCGCCGGCAAGGCCGTCTACTGCGAGAAGCCGATGGTGCACGACATCGCCGAGGGGCACGACCTGATCCTCGCCCAGGAGGAATCGGGCAGGGTCTTCCAGGTGGGGAGCCAGGGGATGAGTTCGCTCGGCAACGAGAAGGCGAAGGAGCTGTACGAGGCCGGCGCCATCGGCCGACTCAACTACGCGGAGGGGTTCTGGGCCCGCAACGACCCCATCGGCGCCTGGCAGTACCCCGTTCCGGCAGGGGCGTCGGAGGACACGGTCGACTGGCAGCGCTTCCTGGGCCCCGCCCCCGACCGACCCTACGACCCGCTGCGCGTCTTCCGCTGGCGCAACTACCGCGACTACGGCACCGGGGTGGCGGGCGACCTCTTCGTGCACCTCTTCTCCAGCCTTCACTTCGTGGTGGGTTCGCGCGGGCCCACCCGGATCCAGGCGGCCGGCGGGCTGCGCTACTGGAAGGACGGGCGCGAGGTGCCCGATGTCCTGCTCGGCGTCTTCGACTACCCCGAGACCGACACGCACCCCGGGTTCAACCTGTCGCTGCGGGTCAACTTCGTGGACGGGACTTCGGGCAGCACCTACCTGCGGCTGGTGGGGAGCGAGGGGGCGATGGACGTGACCTGGACCGAGGTGGTGCTCAGGAAGAACGTGGCGGTCGACCCCATGGACGCCTTCTCGCGGGAGAAGATGGCCGAGGCGGCGGCGGATGAGGGGGGACTGCCCGCGCGGGTGAGGATGCTGCCCCCGTCCGAGGCGCGCTACCGGGTCGAGAACGGCTATCGCGGCGCCCACGTCGACCACTTCTTCAACTTCTTCCGGGCGGTCCGGGGCGGTCCGCCGGTGCTGGAGGACGCCGCCTTCGGCCTGCGCGCGGCGGCTCCGGCGCTGGCCTGCAACCTGAGCTACTTCGAGGACAGGATCGTCCGCTGGGACCCCGACACGATGAGGCTGGTCTGATGTCCGGGAGTCCGTGGATAAACTCCCGCGAGCACCGAGAGCGGCGAGGCGCCGGGCTGGCAAGGCGC
>JAPPGI010000179.1 GCA_028874985.1 Gemmatimonadota bacterium
ACGGATCACTAAACTGATTCCGCAATGTGTCTCTCAACCGTTGACAGGTTCCGTCTATGACTGGATTGGCAGTTCCGAACGCATGCGCTCAGTCGACCGCTCAACCACGTCGCAATCGCCCGCGCAGTCCGTGCCTCCGCCGGATTGGGTTGGGCTCTCGCGGCTTGCGTGGCGACCCCAGCGGGGTCGCAAGATTCTTCGGGGAGAGGATTCTTGCAGCGGTCTGGCTGGAGTGGGCCTCAGTAGCGCCGCCACGCTAGAGTGCTTTCGACGTAAGGACGAGAGCCGCTCGGGGAGATAAGAGCTGACGCAGCTCGGGGCATCACGGAATCCGTCCCCCCGAGGGTGAATCGGGCCACTCAGGATCTCGGCATGGGCGGCGGTGCTACCTAGTTGGCAGTGCCGATCTCGACCGCGTTCGCGGTCCAATACAGAGTCGAATCGGAGCGGATCCGGACTTGGTAGACACGCAGCCCCTCGAACGTCCCGGAACGAACGATGTCCAACGGCCCTTCCGGGTTGAGCCAGATGCAGCTTTCCCAACTCGCCGTCACCACCGACGTAAACTCACTAAGCGCGTCTCTCGCCCATTCAAAGGCGGCGTCTACCTCTGCAACGGTCAAGGAGTCTTGCCACACGGCGGGGTCTACATCAGCCAGCATCTCTTCGGTCACCCCGTCACCTACCAGAGCCGTTGAGCGTTCCTCATCGGTCAGTTCGGCCCAGACGCGAGCCGCCAGATTAGATTGCAGCCACTCCCCCACCTCCCAAGACAGCCACTGTCCAGACACGTTCTCAAACCACGCTACCCGCTCAAGCGCGGTTGGGAGACCAAAGGTCTCTGGCGCGGACTGGCAGGCAAGTGCGTAATCCCCAGTCGCCCGGCCGGGAACGGGAGTGGCGTCCGCGCAAGCGAACCCATTGACCGCCACGGTGAGTAATCCGACCCGAACCGGAACTCCCGCCGTGCAGCGAATCATCGTCGGTATCCTCGTATGCGTTTGCCGTTCCGCGCATTTAGCCGAACGGCGGACGGTTCCCGGAGGTAGCCGCTCAAGTCGAACCCCGGTCGTCGAAGGCTCCTGCTGAACTCCGCCACCCATCGACCGGCCAGTAGCTGGAGGCTGTGCCGCTCCCGACGTATGAACGAGTAGCCGACCTGCTCCTTGGTCGGAGGTCTCGTCGCAATGTCGGTGATCGCGTTCAGCAGGGCATAGGCGGTCTCTCCGAACCGTTGGAGGTACACGTCGATCGTCTTGTCGAGGATCTGTTCCAAGGCCCGCCACGACGCTTGGCGGTCGTCGGGCATGCCCTTGGGCCTGTGAATCTCCAGCGCAGACTGGATGATCGTCCGAAATCGGCCCCTCGGGATTCCTGTGTTACCGAGAGCCTTGACGTATGTCTCGAAACGGTTCGCGACTTTCTGGAACTTGGCTTGGTTGATCTCCTTCTCGATCCTGCGTTCGATGTTCCGGGTGTGGGCGAGCGACACCTTCACGGACTCCTCCGCGATCACGCTGTTCATGCACTGGATGCGCGTGAAGCCGAAGTGGATCGAGAAGACGCGGCTGGTATTGTAGCTGTTGGTGACGCGCAGGAAGGGATGGTAGTGATCCTGCACGGCTTCCGAGAAGGACCAATCGTAGGCCACGACGTTACCGTCGTATCGGAGGTCGATTCGGCAGTGTCCCCCGGTGACCGGCGCTTCGATGTCGTCCACATGCCAGCCCGCGGGCGCGGTGTTCGGAAAAGCGGCGGTGCAGCACTTCTTGGCCAGTTCCAGCGCTCTGCGGTTCTCCAACAGACCGTATTGGCGGCCGACGACGGACAGTACCGCGCGGGTGTCCATGTTGATGATGGCCTTCTTGGCGGCTATTCGGTCCCGTCGGCCCGGCTCCGTTTCGGCGAAAACGTCCACCTCCTCGACCGGGAACATGATGGCGGCCAGTCCTTCCTCTGCGTTGTAGATCATGGCTTCCCTCTCTTGGTTCCTTCCTCGTGCGCCGACATCGCTTCGCCTCCCCCCACCGTCTCAGCCAAGCTCCTGAGCCCGGCCAGGCGCTCGGCTCCGGCCAATGCCTCGCGGTCCCTGTCGTAGTGGAGGAACCACGGCAACCCGGCTTTCGCGTATTCCCGTACCGTAGGCGCCTGGGTCGGTGGACGCTCGCCCGTAATGGCCATCCACTGTTGGGAATCGGCCATTGTCACGAAGCACCGACCGCCGTGGTCCTGATCCCACGCGTCGAGCCCGAATTCGTCCTCGTAGATCTCCTGGCTCATGCGACCGCCCGCCGCCAGACCCATCCCCCGCCAGCGGGATCCCTCCTCGCGGACGACCAAGCAAGGTTCCGGCAGTCGCAATCTCTCGTGGATCTCACGCTTCATCGGGTACACCGCGATCTGGAGACCGCCGTAGATACCCTGTCCCGTCAACTGCTCCTCAACCGTGTGGCCGTCACCGAGCGGCATCGCCACGAACTGTCGGACCGTTCCCTTCGCCACACAGTAGCCGTCCAGCCACGGCTGGCCGGGAACGACCACGTAGTTCTGCGGATCCCGGGTCAGGCCCTCTTGCCATGGCTCTCCACTGATCGCGCAGACCTTCCCCGTGGCGATCTTGATTGCGCACGGGTAAGGTGAGCCCAATCGATCTTCGAACTTGATCCACAGCGCCTCCGCCTGGTGGATGGGCATGACCACGCCACCACGCCGGATGCTTTCTCGCGGCAGACGGTCCGCGAAGTCGTCAAGGTGTCGAAGCGGAAACCGTCCGAACCCGGGCGGCAGAGGGTAGGTCTGTTCGTCGTCCGGGATGCGCAGAGTTCGCTGGAATGCAATCCCGCATTCCGCAAACCGATGGACCTCGGGGAAGCGGAAGGACAACTGTCCGCCAACGATTGTGATCATGGTGCTTCGTTTCCTCCATTGCGAGGTGACACTACCAGTCCCCGTCCCGGACCACCCGCACCACCGTGAAGATGGCCTCGTCCGGGGCGTCGCGAAGCTGCCGGATAAGGTCTGCGAACAGCTTCGGTCTCTTACGGATGATCTCCTGCAGATCGCTCGACACCTTGCCGGCCATTGCGAGGAAGACATCCGGATCCTCGCCCAATTCCGCCGCAAGCCGAAGCGTCGTCGCCTCCGAGGGAGGAGCGGCGGCCCCACGTTCGATCTTGCTGAGGTAGGCCGGCTCCACGCCGATCCGGCGAGCGACTTGGCGCAAGGAGTAGCGGCGGTCACTTGCGCGAAGGCGTTCTCTGATCTGGCGCGTTCTGGCTCCGAAACGATTCATTGTTTTCTCATGTGGGTTGTGTGTCATACACAGTACACATACCTTGAAGGTGTGTCAACTCGATCCTGACTCTTACCTTGGACCGCGATCCTCGACATTATGGACCATCGAACTGTCTGGCACCTACGCCTCCGTATGGCTCGCACCCTGTACGTTCATCGCTCGCACGCGGCGCAGACCGTGGGCGAGTGGTTCGGCAACGAGTCGGTGGGGGAGCGCTTCGAGCACATCAACCACGTCCGGTCGCTGGCGCAGTACGTCTGGCGCTGTGGGGCGTTCTGCGAGGACGCCGAAGCGACTGGCCGTATCGCGCTGCTGGACGCCGCCCGCAGCCTCCGGGCCATCGTGAAGCCAGTCGCCGCCAAGGGACGCGACCACTTCGAGCGGGCTGTCCGTTATGCGGCCCGGTTCGGAGGCGAGCCACCCGTTGCGTTCGTGGGCCACGGGAATCCGGATCTTGCTGCTCTGGTGGGTTACGCCGCCGAGCACGCGGACATTGGGACGTTCGCCACCGAGTTGGTCGGTCTGCACCGGGCCATGCTGCGCTACTACGTGCAGATGCGCTATCTGACGTCGGCGGAGGCCGAGACCTTTAGGCGCGGGCGGATTCCCCTGCTGACTCCCCTGAGAGCGACCCAGCGTCACCCGGCCGAAGAGGGTGACGGCCTCCTCTACACGGGTCCGCTGTCCGGCGATCTGTCCGGTGCGCTTCTGAACACCTTCGCCCGCAACATCCATCATGCCCTCGCCTGCCGGGCTCGCACTGAACTGTTTCAGACTCTGTCGGCCCACGCCCAAGGGAACGCAATCGCCACCGAAGCGCGCGGAGGCCAAGCGGGACCCGGCCTAACCGTCGAAGCCCTCCTGAAACGGCGGCGGACACGTTTCGTGGTCCATGACCCGGCGCTCGCATCCATGCTTGCGAGCATTCACGAGCCCCCGATGCACCCGGTGATCCAGTGGCTGGCGGTGTTCAAGACGGCGGTATCGACCATGATCACCGCGATGCCGGTGTTCATCGTCAAGAACTTCTTCCGCGACACGTTGGCGGGGTTCGTGGCGGGCCGGTATCCGCAGGTGCCCTTCGGCGGAACGCTTGCCGGGGGAGCCCAGGCCGTTCGCGATCTCACGACCGGTCGCTCCGAGCCGATGCGGGAGTACCTGTTGCAGGGAGGCTTCTATTCCGGGCTCGTCGAGTCGGAGACACACCTGGCCGACATCCGGGGAGACGACGGGAGGGTGCGGAAGGGACTCGCGGCGAGGCGGTCGTGGTCGCGGATGGTCTACGCGCTTACGCGACCGGCGTGGATCGCGGAGGCCGGAACCCGGGTCAACCAGTTCATGCGCGCGTGCCGGGCCGGTGCCACCAAGTATGCCGCGGCCCGGGCGGCGCGAATGGTTTCCTCCGATTTCGCGAACATCGGCTCGTCGCGGGGCTGGCGGATGTACGTCCACACCGTCCCGTTCCTGAACGCCGCGATCCAAGGGCTCGACCAACTCTACCAGATCTTCCGCAAACCCCGGAGAGGCGACCCGGCGGCATCGCCGCGCACCGTCGACCAGCGTGCCCACATCCGCAAGGTGATCTGGTCGGGCGCGAGTCTGGCCGCCCTGTCGTGCGTCGCCTGGGCGTTCAACGGATCCACCCAGGCGCGGGAACTGGCCTATCAGGGAGAGACCGACTACGACAAGGCGTCCTGGGTGACGCTCTACGATGTCGCCGGAGACGCCGACATTCGGATCCCCGTCCCATTTCAGATTGGGGCCGCGTTCATCAAGCTCCCCGAAGTTGCGTTGGACCTCGTCGCCGGCAAGGAAACACTGGCGGGGCCGAAGTTCGTCTGGTCGCTGATCCACGGGAACCTTGCCGTCGGCTGGATCCCGGCCGTCGCCCAGCCGATCATCGAGATTCGGACCAACCGGAACTTCTTCGGCAACGAGATCATCCCCCCCTACATGGCGAACTGGCCCGCGGAACGCCAGTACTTCGACCGCTCCACTCCCCTGCCCTACCGCGGCGTGGGCGCCGTGCTCAACGTCTCCCCTCTGCATGTCCAGACCATCGTACGGGGATGGACCGGGCACCTCGGCAACGCGGTGGTTGTCGCGCTGGACGAGGCGATGTGGAACGAGCGAGCGAACGGGCCGAAGCCCTTTCCCAAGACCGTCCGGCTGCTTACGGGGGTATACAGCTTGCAGCCGCCCCGGCCGCGCACCTACACCCGGTTCGGAAACGAGTTCTACGCCATTTCCGACTGGGCGGAGGGGTATGCGCGGTCGGGCGCGTGCTCCGGATTGGGGAATGCGAGACAGGTCCCCGCGGTCTGCCGCGCGCGCACTCTGGCCGGGCGTACCGCGCGGGACGCTTCAGAGATTCGCCGTCAGGGTGACGACGTTCGCACCGACCGCAGCACGAGCCGCCGCACCAAGGAGCGTGAACTGGAGGCCCTCTACGCGCAGATCGACGGGATGTTCCGGGTGGCTTTGCCGGAACTGCGCGAACTTCGGCGACTGGGGTTCGACGTGGTGCAGGCACCGGCTCCGGCAGCGCGATCCCCAGGCATCCGAAGGACGCGAACCCAGCGGGAACCCCGGCGGCCAACGCGTCCTACGCGGAGGCGTCCGTGAACGAGCGTCTCGTGATGGGGTTTCGATCCCAACACGGTCGTAACCGAAGCGCTGTAGGGGCCAAGTGCCGTCCAGAAAGTGTGGAAAGCAGATTTGCCCCCATGCTGACCAAACCGATTTGCATCGCCGGGGATTCGGCATCGTTCCGGTGACCTCGAACGCCGACCGGCAGGCAGTTTGGCCTTGGGCGGATGATGGCGGAGCTATGGTCTTCGAGCAGCAGATGGCACTCCCGCCGATTGCGGCCGTCTTTCCCGCTTTCGCGGTACGGTCCAGCAGGGTCCAGTCAAACGACAGAAAACGCAGATCGTGCAGTCCTGTATGACTTTAGATGATTTCCTGCCGGGATTCAGGCCTCTGGCGATCCGCTGCCGAGACACCAACCTTCATCCGTCAAGCCGACAAGCTGTTCAGCGAGGACGAAAGGCGCGAACTGATCGACTACCTGGCCGAACATCCCTTGGCGAGCGGAGAGCGGTCCCCAAGCTCGTAGACTCGATCAAACGTCAAGGAAGGCAGAGGAAGTGAGCACGTTCGGAGAAGACCCGATCCAGTCCCTGAACGAAGCCCTGGCCCATTCGAAGGGCGAGGGTTCCGCCATCGTCCACACCCCGATCTCCCCACGCGAGGTTCGGATGCAGGCGGAACTGACGCAGGCTCAAATGGCGGCTCTGATGGGCATGAGTCTGTCCGGCTACCGGAAGTGGGAGCAGGGGAGGCGGCGTGTCAGCGGCCCGGCCGCGATTCTCCTGCGGATCATCAAGCACGATCCCAACGCGGTCAAGCAGGCACTCCTGGCACCGCCGTAACGGTTCGGGGCCGAGCTATCCGCAGTCGAAATGCGGGCCCAGATCTTCGGCCCAGACACTCAGAGGTGACATTCTCCAGTCTGCCCCATCGGGTTACCCTGCATCCTGGGGTACGCCACGGAAGAGCCGGGTGTGGAATACGCACAGGCTTGGTCGTTGAGCCGGTCGGGCGGGTAGGGCTGGACTCGTCGAAAACCTCGCGCCCGGCCTGACCGTAGTCGTCTGAATGAAGCCTCATCAGGAGTTGGACCGTGACCACGGATCCGAAACCCGCACGCACTGCCGTGCCAGCGCTCCTGCTCGTCGTCTGCGGTGCCCTTCCGTCCGCGACCGCCGCGCAGACCGCACCTCCGCCCCCGCAGACTCCGGCGCTGAGCGCCTCGATGAGAGAAGCGCTGCGAAGTCCGTTCCACACTTCGCCAGGTGTCGTGAGACTCGCGTTGGCCGACCCGGTCCGCCTCCCTGGTGCCGGTGATCAGGAGATCCCGGCTACCGCCGACGACCCATCCTTCCTTGGAGTCTTCCCCCCGACGTGGGCGCGTCCGCAGTGGTTCTGGCCCCTTCGGCTACCGCCAGGCTCGCGGGAGGGTCGTTCGCCACGGCTCCGATCGGGTCGGAGCTCGGGGCCGGTGTGAACCTGGCGGTCCTTCAGGGACCGGACATCATGGTGCCCCTGTTCCCCATTCTGCACGCCGGGCCCACTACGTTGCTGAGCCTGGAGGGCCTGTAGCAGCCCGCGGACCGAATCCCCCGCCCCGGGTCAGACCGAGTTCCTTGAGCCTTCCCCTAAGCCTAAGCCAGCCATGGAATGCATAATCCGAGCCGACGACGTAGATTGACTCACAGTCCATCCACCGGGAAGATCATGATGAAAAGTCCCTCGAGTCCATTCCTGGTCGCAGTGCTCCTGCCTCGTCCACGTATGTCCGGCCCCGTGCCGGCCCCGTCAACGCGCCGGCCGTCCCAACACTTTCTCGCGGCGGTTCTCGTCACGCTGCTCTTCATTCCCGGCTGCGAGCCCGCACCGGCCCCGGCGTCGATCACGCTGAGCCCCACAACGGCCCGATTGTCCTTCGTCGAGGACACCGTCCGGTTCGCGGCCGAGGTTCGTGACGAGAAAGGACAGGTGATGGTCGGCCACGAGGTTTCCTGGTCGACAAGCGACCCCGGAGTCGCGGTCATCACCCCGCCCGGGCTCGCCTATGCCACGGGCGATGGTACGGTGACGATCACCGCGGCGGCGGGGCCGGCTTCCGCGAGCGCGACGGTGACCGTGGTGATAAACCCCGACCGGCGACCGCTGACGGCGCTGTACGACGCCACACGTGGAGAAGACTGGTCCAGAAATGGCGGGTGGCTTACCGGTGAGCCGCTATCGCAGTGGCAAGGAGTGACGACCAACGAAGATGGACGCGTGATCGGGCTGCACCTGGCCTACAACAAGCTCTCCGGCCACCTCCCGCCGGAGATCGGGGACCTCACCGAGCTGCGCAGGCTCCATCTGGGCTACAATGGGATAAGCGGCCCCATTCCGCCGGAATTCGGCAATCTGACCGCCCTGACCCAAGCCTATCTCTATAGCAACGCCCTGACCGGAATCCCCGCCGAGCTGGGCCGCCTTTCGCAGCTGAGCGAACTCTGGCTGTACGACAACGACCTGAGGGGACCGCTCCCTCCGGAAGTCGGGGACATGGCCGGGCTAACCCGCCTTATCCTCACCAAGAACACCAAATTGTCCGGCCCCCTTCCCGGAACTCTCACCGAGCTCGGAGAAGTCACCGAGCTCCTGATGGGCCAAACGGGTCTGTGTGCGCCCGTGAACGACGAGTTCAATCAATGGTTGGACGGGATTCCGAAACGGCGAGTGGTTCCTTGCGGGGAACCCGGCGAAGGATCGACCGCCTATCTCACCCAGGCCGTTCAGTCGAGGGTCTACCCCGTACCGCTGGTTGCCGGTGAGGACGCCTTGCTGCGGGTCTTTGTGGTGGCCCCCGCGGCGGCGGGCGATACGATCCCGCTCGTTCGGGCTACCTTCCACCTTGACGGCAGGGAGCCGAAGGTCGTCGACATCGAGCCGGATTCGTCTATCATCGGCAGGGAGGTGGATGAGAGTTCCCTGGCATACTCCGCCAACGCCTCGATCCCGGGATCCCTGATTCAGCCCGGACTGGAGGTCGTCGTGGAGATCGATCCCGAGGAAACCACGGACCCGGAGCTGGGCGTTGCCGGGCGCATCCCCGAGACGGGCCGAATGGCGGTGGACGTACGATCGATGCCCGACCTGGAGCTCACGATCATCCCGTTCCTGTGGCGCCCGGGGCCGGACTCCGCGATTCTGGACATCACCGACAGTCTCACCGCCGACGATGAACTGCTCTGGCCGATCAGGGAGCTGCTGCCCGTGGCCGCCATCGACCTGGAGATTCACGACCCGGTGGTCACGGATTCGTTCTATCCCGCCGGCCTGTTGCACGAGACGAATGTGATTCGGGCCGCGGAAGGGGGCACCGGGTACTACATGGGCATGATGTCGGGACGCGCAGCAAGGGGCAGGGCATCACTCCCGGGGTGGACGAGTTTCTCCACACCGGACCCGGGGATCATGGTGCACGAACTCGGACACAATATGAACCTCTATCATGCCCCGTGCGGCGAAGCCAGCGGCCCGGACCCGTCGTTTCCCCAGCGCGACGGATCGATCGGTGCGTGGGGGCATGATGTCGCGACGGGATCGCTCGTCGAGCCTGCGACCAGGGACTTGATGTCCTATTGTGATCCCGACTGGATCAGCGAGTTCTACTTTACGAACGCGCTCCGGTACCGGCTCTACGTGGAGGTGGCCGAGATGGCGGCCGCCCCCACCGTTCCGGTCGCGTCGCTCCTGGTCCGAGGCGGGATCCGTCGGAATGGTGCGCCCTACCTGCAGCCGGCGTTCGCCGTCGACGCCCCACCCGCTCTGCCGCGGAAGACGGGAGCCTATCGGATCGTGGGTGCTACCGCCGAAGGTTTCGACCTGTTCGCGCTCGACTTTGCGATGCCCGAAGTCGCGGACGGCGACGGGAGCTCGTCTTTCGCATTCGTCGTGCCCGTGGAGCCCGGGTGGCCGGAAGCCCTCGCCCGCATCACGCTCTCGGGGCCGGAAGGGTCCTTCACCCTCGACGCCCGCAGCGACCGTCCGTCGGCGATCCTGCGCGACCCCCGCACCGGGCAGGTACGGGCGATACTGAACAACCTGCCTCCGGAGATCCGAACCGCGGCGGACGCGGCCCGCCTGGCCGCGGAGCCCGGCCTCGAGGTGCTGTTCAGCCGTGGCCTCCCCGATGCCGCGGCCTGGAGACGCTGATCGCCCGGTACTGCGGGCCGACCACCACCTGCCCGTCTCCGTCTCTCGGATCGTGGCCCGTTGTGCAGCCCGTCACATCCGCCGGCCCATCGCGTCGAGCAGAAGCACGGCGGCGACACCGGCGCAGAACATCAGGCCCACCGTGACCACTTCCGGATCCCCCGCGCCCGGCAGCGTCATGACCTCCCGCCCGCCGGCCGCGTGGTCCACGAAGGGCCAGAGCTTCCTGAGCGATCCCGTCATCAGGCCTACCAACACGGCAAGCGTCGCCCCTCTCCACCTCGCAAACAGATGTTTCAGCACGCGGGAGAAGGTGAGCAGGCCGACGGCCACGGCGGCCAGCATGGTCGCCACGACGACGGCGCCGCCCGGGTCGCCGTGCCGGAGCGCCAGGGCGAGTGAATACAGCACGAAGTGGTAGAGTCCGAGGAGAAGGAGGACGAAGGATCCCGATATGCCGGGAAGTACCATCGCCGAGATGGCCAGCACCCCGCCCAGAAAGACGTATCCGAGGCCGGGGTCGCGGCCGCCGGTGAGTGCCTCCGCCTGAATTGCCGCCGAGACCCCGGCCGTTCCATCCGACACGCGGAGCGAGCCCGGTGGAAGATTGGCCGCGCCGCCCGCCATCCGGGCGACGATCTCGACTTCCACGGTCGTGGCGCCCGCGGGAACGATCCGCGAAGCCCGGAGGCCGTAGTCGATGTCCGGCCCGCCGCCTTCGCCGGGAGCCGTCAGCGTGAGGTTGCGGGGAGTGAGCCGGAGCTCGCCCGCCACCGGCTCGGCGAATTCCAGCGTCACGGTCCCGCCGGCGTGACGGGTCGAGGGCTCCGGCAGGCCCACGAACCACGCGGTCAGGACGGCCGCACCCGCCGCCAGCAGCCACCGCCGGAGGCTCCGGCGCCTGATCTGGCGGGCGGGAATGGTCACGGATGCCGCAACCAGACCCAGGAACAGACCCCGCATCTGCTCCGGGTGGGCGCTGAGCAGCGGCGGCAGCACCTGGGCACCCACCGCTATGGCCGGCACGATGCCGGCGACCACCGAGGCGAGCAGGAGCACATGTCCGGCGTGTGTCCCGTCCGGCGTGTCCCCCAGTCGGCCGGGATCCCTCAGTCCCTCCTTCACCAGCAACCGGAACGAGCGCCGCCGGATCCTGCGCAGCATCTCCGTGCCCACGCTCCCCACCGCCCCGACCAGCCGCGGGTAGATACCCAGAATCAGTGCAACCGTGCCCCCGGAGACCCCGGGGATGACGTCCGCCACCCCCATGCACACGCCACGCAGCGAGTTGCCGAACCAGTGCTTCACAGGGACTCCCGCGCCTCCCTCGCGCCGGCGGCACTACGCCTCAGGGTTGCAGATTCCACCTGCGAACGTCGTCCAGACGGGGGTAATGGGTCAGATCCAGGTGCATCGGCGTCACCGAGATGTACCCTTCCTGGACGGCGCGAAAATCCGAGTGCGGCCCCCCGTTCCAGTGGGGATACCCGCCCCCGATCCAGTAGTACTCGCGCCCCGAAGGGTCGGGCGCGCGGGTGATCGCGTCGCTGTAGCGGCGCTTGCCCAGGTTGGTGACCCGCACCCCTTGCACCTCGTCAGGAGAAATGGCCGGCAGATTCACATTGAGAAGCTCGTGGGACGGGATACCCTGCGCCGTGATCTGTTCCAGCAGCCTGCTCACCACCGCCTGCCATCCCTCCACCTCCTCGATGCCGTGACCCACGTAGGAGAAGGCCACCGAAGGGATACCCAGTATCGTGGCCTCCATGGCCGCCGCGACCGTGCCCGAATACAGGACGTCCTCACCCAGGTTGGGGCCGTGGTTGATCCCCGACACGCACAGGTCGGGCAGCCGGTCGCCGAATTCCATGACCGCCAGGATCACGCAGTCGGTCGGTGTGCCGTCCACGATTGTGGTACCGTCCGGAACCCGTCGCTTGCGGAGCGGGCGGTGGAGCGTGAGCGAGTTGCTGGACGCGCTCCGCTCACGGTCGGGGGCCACCACATCGACGGAACCGATGGCATGCGCGGCCTCGGCCAGTACCCGGATCCCCGGAGACAGGTAGCCGTCGTCGTTCGTGCAGAGGATGCGCATTCGCTCGCTCCCGTTGTCGCCCCGGCCCAGGCCCTTGTCCACGGGTCGCTTAGCCACCGGGAAGGGTGAACACCTCGCGGAGGGCCGTGAGTTCCTCCTTGATCGAGGCCAAGACGGCCGGATCCGTGTGGAGTTTCGCGGCTTCCGCCGCCCGCCCCCCCTTGCGCAGCTCCTTCATCTCCCGCTTCGCGCCCTCCACGGTGAATCGCTTCTCGTAGAGGAGGTGCTTCACCAGGAGGATCGTCTCTATGTCCCGCATCCGATATACCCGGCTGCCGCCGCGGTTCTTGTTCGGTGAGATCATGTCGAACTGGGTCTCCCAGTACCGCAACACGTGAGGCTTGAGTCCCGTCAGCGTGCTGACCTCCCCGATCGCGTAGTAGGTCTTGCGGGCAATCCGCTCCAATGTCTTCAACTCCCTTCTCCGGGGAGGGGCGCAGCCGGGTGTTCCGACGTGGGTTCGCGGGTCATCAGGCGGTGGAGCGCCTCCATCGGATCCAGCCCCTCCGCAACGATTCTATACACCTCGGCCGAGACCGGCATCTCGACGCCGAGCCGGCCAGCAAGATCGTGGACGGCACGCACCGTGGCCACCCCCTCCGCCACGGTGCGGGCCTCCCCGGTGATCTCCTTCATGGTCTCGCCCCGCCCCAGCCGCACCCCCACCGTCCGGTTCCGGCTCAGCCCTCCGGTACATGTGAGTACCAGGTCACCCATTCCCGCCAGGCCGGCAAAGGTCTCGTGCCGGGCTCCCAGCGCCACCCCGAGCCGGCTCATCTCGGCCAGCCCGCGCGTCATCAGAGCGGCCACCGCATTGTGACCCAGACCCAGCCCGGCCGCAACGCCGGCCGCCACCGCAATCACGTTCTTCAGGGCACCTCCGAGCTCCACCCCCACGACATCGGGATTGGTGTAGACCCGGAAGCGATCGGTCTGGAAGAGGGCCTGGATCCGCCTCCGGGCACTGCGGTCCCGGCTGGCAACCACCACCGCCGTGGGCATTCCCGCGGCCACCTCTCTGGCGAAGCTCGGTCCCGAGAGGACACACAGGCCGCGTGCCTGTTCGGCCGCAAGCGCCCCGGCGAAGATCTCGTCCATCCGGCGCAGCGTCGCCACCTCGATCCCCTTCGAGGCGGAGACGACGATGGCGCCGCGAGGGATGACGGGTGCGGCCTCCGCCAGAAGCGCAGCCGAATACTGGACCGGGCACACCCAGAGAACGACCTCCGCCCCCTCGAGCGCCGAACCGAGCGAGTTGGTCACCGCGAGCCCGCGGTTCAGGGGAACCCCCTCCAGGTAGAGGCCGTTCTCACCCCTCTCGCCGAAGGACTCGACCACCTCGGGCTCCCTCGCCCACAGCCGCACCTCGCAACCCGAGCGTGCCAGCAGGTCGGCCAGCGCCGTCCCCCAGGCTCCGGCTCCGATCACCGCAACCCTGTCGAGAGCGGCGGCAGTCACCCGTTCTCGCCGTCGTTGTCCCGGATCCTCCCGATGCGCGGCTCCTCTCCGGCCAGCAGCCGCCGGAGGTTGGAGCGATGCGCCCATATGACGAAGACCGCGATGAAGCCCAGGAAGACCTGCCCCGGCAGACCGATCCCGGGCAGGAACAACCCGGTGACGCCCACCGTCAGCGCGGCCGCCATCGAGGCCACCGAGACCGTCCGTGAGATCGCCAGCGCCAGCAGCCAGACCACGATTCCGGCCACCCCGGCGACGGGTGCGACCGCGAAGAGCACCCCCAGGCTGGTGGCGACCCCCTTCCCTCCCCGGAAGCGGACCCAGAAGGAGAAGACGTGGCCCACGATCGCCGCCGTCCCGTAGACGACGGTCCACCAGGCGGCGGTCTGGCCGTCCAGGACCGGGAACCAGAAGACCGGCGCGAAGCCCTTGAAGACATCGGCCACCATCACCGGGAGGGCCGCACGCCATCCGAGGACCCTAAGCGCGTTGGTCGCGCCGAGGTTACGGCTGCCCAGCGTCCTGAGATCCTTGCCGTGGAAGGCGCGGCCGATCCAGAACGCGGATGGTGTCGCCCCGGCCACATACGCCGCCAGCACCAGCAAGAGTGCGTTCGTCAAGGCTGCTCCCGTCGGGTGAGGTCCGGCGGGCACGGGGTCGCCGAATGCCGTCCCGCCTCAGCGAACGACTTTACCACAACCGCCGGGAGGAATCCAGTTCAGGGGCGGAGCCCGGTCTGCGGTACCGTGGCAGCGGTTCCCGCCGCGGCTCACGCGCCGCTCTTGCGAAGCCGGACCCGCAACGGGACGCCGGTGAGGTCCCACGCCCTGCGCAGCGAATTCGCGATGTAGCGGCGGTAGTGGGACGGAACCGCGTCGGGAAGGTTGGCGAAGACGATGAAGGTGGGGGGCACCGTGCGCGCCTGAGTGGCGTACTTCAACCTGACGGGACGGCCTCTGGCGTGCGGGGGCGGCTGGCGGCGCACCAGCGCCTCCAACACCGCGTTGACTTCCGGTGTGGGGACGCGGCGGCGGCGGCGCCCGTCAACCTCCAGCACCAGGTCGAGGGACTTGCGGATCCGCAGCCCGGTGAGCGCCGACGCGAAAAGGAAGGGGACGTGCCCCAGGAAGGGCGCCCGCCGCCGTGCCTCCCGCTGGTAGCCCGCGGCCGTCCCCGTCTCCTTCCGCACCAGGTCCCACTTGTTGCAGACCATGACGACCCCGCAACCCGCTTCCCAGGCCGTTTCCGCAACCTTGATGTCCTGCACGTGCAGTCCTTCGGCGCTGTCCACCACGACCAGGCACACGTCGGCCTCGCGGACCACGCGCGCCGTGCGCAGGCTGCTGTAGTACTCGACGGAGTCCTTCATGCGTGCGTGACGGCGAATCCCCGCCGTGTCTACGAAGGTCAGGTTGAGCCCGTGGTATCTCATCGTGAGATCGACGGGGTCGCGGGTCGTGCCGGGCACCTCGCTCACCACCACGCGCTCCTCGCCGAAGAGCCGGTTCACGATCGATGACTTGCCCGCGTTCGGTTTCCCGATGACCGCGATCCGGATGTCGGCCGGGTCGGGTTCCGCCTTCTCCGCGGACAGGAGCGGGACCATCGCATCGAAGAGGTCGCCGAAGCCCCTCCCGGAGACCGCGCTCACCGGATGGGGTTCTCCCATGCCCAATTCCCAGAAGTCGAGATGGGACCGCTCCCGGGGAAGGTCGTCAACCTTGTTGACGGTGAGGAGCACGGGGCTCGAAGCCTTGCGCAGCACCTCCGCGAGCCTCTGGTCCAGGGGGTGTATGCCGGTCTTCGAGTCCACCAGAAAGAGGACCGCATCCGCCTCCTGCACCGCGATCATGGCCTGCTCCCTGATGAGGCGGTCGATCGTGCGGTCGGAGCCCTCGATCACGCCCCCCGTGTCCACCAGGAAGAACCGGTGTCCGGTCCAGTCGGCCAACCCGAAGTTGCGGTCGCGCGTCACCCCGGGCGCATCGTCCACAATCGCGACGCGCCGCCCGATGGCCCGGTTGAAGAAGGTGGACTTCCCGACGTTGGGCCGCCCCACCACCGCTACTACGGGAAGGCTCACGCGCCGACCAGTGTCTCGACGAACTCGTGGCCCGACCGCACCACGGCCGGAGCGAGTCCTTCCTCGACCTGCGCGAGGGTCGTGCCGTCGATGAAGACCCGGTCCCCGCCCAGCGCCTCCCCGGGCAGCAGGACGAGGTCGCCGCGGCGTGAATCGCCGACCGCATTCAGGATGTCGGTCCCCGCGAGCAGCCCGGCTATGGTCACCGATGGCCCGAAGTAGCGGTTGCGAACGGCGGTCACCTCCACCGGGCATCCCATCCCGCGGGCGATGTCGGGAGCCATTCCCTCAAGAAAGGGTCGCATCGACGTGCCCGTCACCACCCTTACCCGGTCCACGCCCGGCACGGGCACCAGTCGCTCCTTCCCCGCCTCGAAGGCGTCCAGGAGAGCCCGCAGCGCGCCCACCCCGTTCTCCAGAAGCGGCCAGTCGTCGTAGTAGCCGGCCGCGGGAATCTCCTTGCCCGCGATCAGGAAGAGTTCGTCGGCCGCGTAGCACCAGTGATGTCCCCGCTCGCGGCGCGCCCGGTTGCGCATCGCGCCGGTCCGGTGGAGCGCGGCCACCGCCTCGTCGCGACGCAGGAGCCGCACCGGACGGCCGATGTTGTAGCGCGTCAGGCCCACCGGCACCACCGAAAGGCTGAGCACGCCGGGTCCGAGCGCGTAGAGGTCGCCGATCGTGCGATCGAGTTCCCCTCCGTCGTTCCACCCGGGGCACAGGACCACCTGCGTGTGCACCTCCAGGCCACCGTCGAGGAGTTCCCCCAGTTGGTCCAGAATCAAGCCTGCGCGGTCGTTCTTCAGGAGGCGGACCCTCACGACCGGGTCCGTGGCATGCACACTGACGTACAGCGGCGAAATGCGCTGGTCGACCAGGCGGCGAAGGCCACGCTTCCCGAGATTCGTAAGGGTGACGTAGCTGCCGTAGGTGAACGAAAGACGGAAGTCGTCGTCACGGAGCCAGAGCGGCGCCCGAGCCCCGGGGGGATTGCCGTCGATGAAGCAGAAGACGCATTCGTTCGCGCACTCGCGAATCTTGTCGCGGGCGGGCACGATGCCGAGGGTCTCCGCGGGGTCGCGGGAAATCTCGTACACGACGTGGCTCCCGTCGGGGCCGACGGCCTCCAGTTCGATTTCCTCTTCCGCCGTACGGAACATGAAGTCGAGGCTGTCCCTGACCCGCTCACCATTGACCCTCAGGATACGGGTGCCTATGCGCAGTTCGAGCGCCTCCGCGACCGATCCCCTTCCGATCTCACCGATTCGTACCACGATCCGACACCTCCCCCGTCAACGGAAAGCGAGTCCGTGCGCCGGCGCTCGCCGAACCCTCCGCCCGCCGCTCAGCGGTGGCGCGCCAGCATCTCCTGAAAGGCAAGGGTGTTTCGCACCGGCTCCCAGGTGTAGCGCGTGGAGAGGGAGTTCACCGTTACGAGCGTGGAACTGGTGATCAGCGGTTCGAGGAGTTCGACGGCCCTTTCCACCTCCCCGAGTTCGGCGTAGGCCTGGGCCCACCGGCGCTGCACGGCGGGGCGCGCGTCGTCGCTCACCGGCATGGACATCGCCTTCGCCAGCGCCGCCCGCGCGTCGGCGCTCCTCCCCGACCGGGCCAGGTTGCGCGCGTACTGGCCCTGCCATTCCGCCTGCCGGTCCGGGTCGTCGAACTTGAGCGGGTTGCGATCCCAGGCGGACACCAGCTCTCCCCACAGGCGCCGCGAGTCGTGTCTGCGTCCCGCAACCCTGTGTACCCAGGCCTTCTCGGGCAGACAGTCACACCGGTACAGGGAATCGGGGTGGTCGGGCCGGAAGCTAAGGATCATTTCGTCGTACTCGCCGCCCCGCAGCAGGGACGGATAGTCACTCATCACCACGGCGATCTCCTGAGGTGTCATCCTGATGCGCTCACGGACCCTCCTGAACGCACGCTGCATGCCGTCGACCCCTCTTCCCGACGCAATGGCCTGAAAGATCATCTCGGAAATCCAGCTGTCCTCGACCTGGTCGAGGGAAGTCGTGGCACGTTCCAGAAGGTCCTCGGCAGCGTCGAAGTCACCGAGCAGACGTGCGGCCGAAGCCGCTCTGATCAGGACATCGGGTTGCTGCGATCCCTCCGCCGCAGCGATTCGGCGCTGCAGCTCCTCATTGGGGGTCTGTCCCGCAACCGGAAAAACGACAGCAAGAATGACAAGGATAACGATCGCGCCCGCGCGCCGCATGGGGTCACCTCCCGGGACCAGAAGCATTTTGAACCAACCTCGGATTGGCTGGGTCGCCGGATGCGAAATTAGGGCAACTCGATGTCCGGTGCCACCTTCCGGCGACATTTCGGCGGGCGAACAAGCGGGAGACGGGACTCGAACCCGCGACCCTCAGCTTGGGAAGCTGATGCTCTACC
>JAPPGI010000040.1 GCA_028874985.1 Gemmatimonadota bacterium
ATATGCGATCATCGGTCATCCTTCGGAAGCCCGTCAAGTCAAGAGTATAATCCCCAAGGTAATCCCCGCCGGGGGGAAGGGCCCTCAGTCGGCGCCGAAGGGGTTCAGGCGGCATCCCGGACCATTCTCTCGTCCTCTGGGATCCCTGCCGGAACGAGCAGGGTCTAAGAGATTCCAGGGCCTCAAGCAGCTCCCGCTTCACGGCCTCGTCGCTCCTGGGCTTCGAAGGCTCGGCGACCACTTCCGGACCCTGCCCGGTCACGACCCTCCCCTGCCGGATCCCTTCCTCAACGAGGTCGAGATCGATCACTCCATCCGTCGCGAAGCAAGTGCAGTAGTGGACCACCCTCCGGAGCTCCCGGATGTTCCCGGGCCAATCATGGTCCCGGAGTCGGGACATCCCGTCGTCGGTAAGCTCCCACCGGGCGCCGTTCGTCTTGAGGAACCGGGCGACGATCCCACCGATCTCCGCCTTCCGTTCGCGGAGTGCGGGCACTCTGTAGAAGAACATCATCCGGCCCACAAGGTCCTCGCGGAATCCGCCCTCCGCGATCGCCGCCCCCAGCTCCCGGTTCGTGGCGGCGATGATCCGGATGTCGGCCTTGCGGGAGTCGGTCGATCCCAGACGCCTGAACTCCCCCGTCTCCAGATTCCGCAGTGCAATACGAACGGTCCCCCGACCCGGGGACTCAGGTCATGGAGGATACGAGCGAGAAACCCCTTTCCCGAACCTGTCGGCCCGAGCAGCAGAACGTGATCGTCCGTCGGGCCGACCTTGGCGGCGAAGCGGCGCATGCAATGCGGGAGGTCGTTCCACTCGTCGTTCCAGCCATGCGGGCGGTTGCTCATCACTCCCCTTCCGCCACACCACCGGGACGCCTCAGCGCCCCCCGGACCCCGGCCGGGCGCTCAGCCAGTCGCATCCCTCGTCCGAGACGAGGTGCGTCAGAATCCGGGTCTGCAGCCTCTCCGCGTCGTCGATCCGCCGCTCCAGGACGAACAGGGTGTCGCCCCGGAAGGTCTCCATGGGGCGGATATCGAAGTCGCGCGGCACAGCAGCGTCCACGCACGCCTCCGAGAGGTCCGGCGAGAGGATGCCCACCCACACCCTGGCGGTGAGCACCGGCATCGGTTCCATCTTGAGCGCCGTCTGGTCGTGGTGCGTGAACAGGAACCCGCCGCCGGGACGTGGGAACAGCTGGCGCAACCGCGAGCTGTTCTCCAGCTGCTCACGGTAGGGGATGCGTTCGATGTCGATGCGTTCGCGCAGATCCGACGGGACCCCCTTCCTCCGCACCACCGGGATGTCGGCGGTGTCGATCACCTCGCCCCGCATGTTCAGGACGAACATCTCGTCCAGCCCCGACCAGCCCTGGAGGAACCGACCGCCCTCGTATGCAAGGGAATGGATACTGAAGAGGGTTGCGTAGGACCAGTTGGCGCTGTTCATCGACGCGAGGTACTCGTCGGGGAGGACGCCCATGCTCTCGAACTCGTCCGTCGTCGGCCGCCAGCGCGTCAGCGACGTCCTGCGCCCGAGCTCGAAGTCGGTCGTCCAGACATATTCGCCGACCACCACCGCGGGCGTGATTCCGGCAAGCGCGGGAAAGGCCACCACCCGCCGGACCTCTCCGGTGTTCCGGTCGAAGACGTTCACCCGCCGGGTCCCCGTGGTCTGAGCGGCCACGGTCGAATCATCGATGACCATCGGAGTCCCGGGCCCGCCGCGAAACTCGCCCGGTCCCTCGCCCGGTCGTCCGTATACCAGCATCAGGCGCCCGTCTCTCCCGAACCTCATGATCCTGCCCGAAAAGAGGTCGGGGATGTGGAACGATCCGTCGAACGGATCGACCACCGGGGTGTACGGATTGCCGATGTACAGCGTGTCGGCCTCCGGCAGCGCAATGCTGTCGATGGGAATCAGGGTCGGCCCCGCCGCGTCCGCGGTCGCGCGTTCTCCGGGCTCGGAGCCGCAGCCCAGGATCAGGACCATCCCGGCGAACAACGCTATGCGAATGCGGAGGGGCCGACCCATCTCCACCTGGCCGTTGCTACTTCGGAGGCGGCTTGACGATGATGGTGTCCATCTTCGCGCAGCAGACCTCCGCGTCGATAGCGCACTTGCTGGGACACTCGAACTTGTTGAAGCTGAGCAGGCCGCCGCTGGCCTCGGCCGAGTCCCCGAAGGCGCCCCAGGCCGCCAGCAGCACACCGATGGCGACCGCGCCGGGGATGAGATTGCGAATCTTCATTTCATGCTCTTCTTGTATTGTGGCTGCGGCTCCGCTTGCCGCGCAAGAAATCCTTCCTCGGACATCTCCCCGGGCTCTTCGGCCGTCCTCTCGCGAGCCCCGGGCTTGTCCTGGCCCAGCGCCCGCACGGCCTCTCTCACCGATCGTCCGTCCTTCAGAGCCTCGAGAAGGGGGCCCGACGGCCCGTAGGCGCGCTCGGCGCGATGGATGATCCCGCCGGTGTCGGCCACCAGTTCGATCGGCGTGCGATGGGACTCGACCCGCACCCCCGCGAGGTGTCCGTCCGTCCTGATCCCCGCCGCCAGCAGAATGCGCCTTTCGGCTTCCGCCGGCTCCCGGGAGAGGAGCAGGCGCACGTTCACTCCCGACGTGCGCTCCCACTCCAGCCACTCGGGCAGCACGGAATGGCAACGGAACCACCGCCCCGGATCGACCACCACCAGGACGACGGGGCCGCCCCGCGCGAGCTCCCCGACCGAGGCGCCCCCGGAGAGCGTCCAGTCCATCGCGTCCGATTGATGATCGAGACCGCAGCCGACGGCCGCCGCAAGCGCCAGGAGAACCGGCCCCGCAGCGCGCGCATGTCCGGGCAGGCCTGGCATTTGTTCACTCCCTGTTTCGCAGGTGGGTTGCGGACTCGACTCAATCGAACGGGATGCCGCGAAAGGGCCGGGCGGACCATCGTCGGCCCGTCTCGGCATCCGGCTCGCAGACATATCGAGGGCAATTCCCGTGCCAGCAATCCGGAGGTCTTGCCACCACCCGCGTCATGACCTTGCAAGTGGTTGTGGGAAATTGGATTTGCGAGTCTTGCAACACATGTTTCCGAACCACGGCAACCAGCGTCCGCAAGTGTCGCAACGGGTGTCGCGCGACGGTGGACGCGACAGACAGTCGGGCTTCCGGTCCAGGGCCTCGCCCGGCTCCCGCCGCTCGATCCGCCCGCAATGTGAGGCGGTCGCGGCCGCGGGACGGAAGGACCCTTAGCCGAAGGGGTTCACCCCGAGAACCCGGAGCGCGTCGCCCACCGTGTGACACGACCCCGTGACCACCACGGTACCGTTGCCGGCCAAAGCGGCCGCGCGCCCCACCGCCGGCCCCACCTCCCGCACCACCTCGACCGGTACCGCGCCGCCCGCCCCGGCTCCCACGCGGGCCGCCGCGGCGTGCGGCCGCCAGCGCCGCCCCGGCGGCGCCGATGCGGGCGTGGTGAGCACGACCCGGTCGGCCACCCTCACCAGGGGCGGCAACATGCGGTCCCAGTCCTTGTCCTCCAGGATTCCCGCGAGCACCACCAGGGGCCGCGGCGGCGCCAGGCCGGCCAGGACGTTCACCAGCGCCCCCACCGCGGCCCGGTTGTGGGCCACGTCGAAGACGTAGCGCCGGCCTTCGACCCGAAGGGCCTGGCCGCGCCCCGGCCACCTCACCTCGGCGACACCGGCCCGAACCGATTCGGGCGAGGGCGGCTGGCCAAGCAACTCCAGAGCCCGCACCGCCAGCGCGGCGTTGGTGGCCTGGTGGGCGCCGGGCAGCGGCGTCTCCAGTCGGAGGTCGCGGCCCGTGCCGGCGCGCAGGGTGAAGCGGGTGCCCTGCCGCCCGTGGCGGAGAGCCGAGATGTGCCGCCCCGGTTCGATCCGGTGGAAGGGGGCGCCGACCTCCCGGGCCCGGGACTCCAGCACGGAGAGCACGGAGGGCCGCTCCTCCGCGGTGACGACGGGCACGCCCGGCTTGATGATCCCCGCCTTCTCCCGGGCGATCCCCTCCAGGGAGTCGCCCAGGTATTCCTGGTGGTCCAGCGCCACGTTGGTGACCGCCGCCACCTCGGGCTCGATCACGTTGGTCGCGTCCAGCCGTCCGCCGAGCCCCACCTCGACGCAGGCGGTGTCGACCTCCTCCTCGGCGAAGACGACCAGCGCCAGCAGGGTGCACGCCTCGAAGAGCGGCATGCCGAGGTCGCGGGCCAGGGGACGGAGCCGCGCGGCGGTCTCCAGGAGGCGGGAGGCGGGGAGCGGCGCCCCGTCCACCATGATGCGCTCCCGGAAGGAGCAGAGGTGGGGGGAGGTGTAGAGCCCGGTGCGGTCTCCGTCCCGTCGCAGGACGGACGCCCAGGTCGACGCGACGGAACCCTTGCCGTTCGTGCCGCCCACGTGCAGGGAGCGGTAGCGGCGGTGGGGGTCGCCCAGTTCGGCCAGCGCCGCGCGCATGCGGTCGAGGCCCCAGTCCACGACGCTCGGCACCCCCGGGAAGAGGGCGTCCATGAGGGGGCCGGACGGCGGGTCGGCGCCGCCTCGCCGCAGCGTCAGACGCGTGGTCTCCAACCGGCGCAGAGATGGCGGAGCAGCTGCGCGATCGCGCCCTTGAGTTCGCGGCGGTCGAGCACGCGGTCCACCATGCCGTGCTCCTCCAGGAACTCGGCGCTCTGAAAGCCGGGCGGCAACTCCTGCTTGATCGTCTCGCCGATGACGCGCGGGCCGGCGAAGCCGATCAGCGCCCCGGGCTCGGCCAGGTTGACGTCTCCCAGCATGGCATAGGAGGCCGTGACGCCTCCGGTGGTCGGGTCGGTGAGCACCGAGATGTACGGCAGCCTGCGCTCGTGGAGGCGCGCCAGCACGGCCGAGGTCTTGGCCATCTGCATGAGCGAGTAGATCCCCTCCATCATGCGGGCGCCCCCGGACGCGCTCACCACGATCAGCGGCAGCTCCCGCTCCAGCGCCTCCCGCCCGGCGCGCGCGATCTTCTCGCCCACGACCGATCCCATCGACCCGCCGATGAAGCTGAAGTCCATGACGGCGAGCACCACGGGGATGCCCTCGATGCGCGCACGGCCGGTAACGACGGCCTCGTTGCGTCCCGTGCGGGCGCGCGCGGCCTCGAGGCGGTCGCCGTACGCCTTGAGGTCGGCGAATTCCAGGGGGTCCCCGCTGGCCATCCCGGCGTCCGCCTCCTCGAAGGAATCCGGGTCGGCGAGAAGCTCGATGTACTGGGCCGCCGGGATGCGGAAGTGATTCCCGCACTCGGGACACACCCCCAGGTTCCGGGCGAGCCGTTCGCGGTAGAGGATCTCCCCGCATCCGTCGCACTTGGAGAACACGTCGCTGGGAACGTCGCGACGCCCCTCAGGGGAGAGTCTCGTCTTCTGTCTTCGAAACCAGGCCAAGGGACGCGCCGCTCCGAATGAGTCAGGATTCGTCGGTGGCCACCGCCACGACCGCGCCGGCCGCCAGCCACGACATCAGCAGGAAGGACCCGCCGTAGCTGATGAACGGCAGGGGAATCCCCGTGACCGGTACCACGCCGACGGTCATTCCCACGTTGATGAACACGTGAGTCAACCAGATTCCCAAGATACCGAAGATGAACAGGCCGGCAAAGGAATGACCCGCGGTCTCCGCCATGCCGATCATGCGGAAGAACAGGTAGCCGAAGAGGATCAGGAAGACCGACGTGCCGACGAATCCGAACTCCTCTCCGACCACGCTGAAGATGAAGTCGGTATGCTGTTCCGGCAGGAATGCCAGCCGCTTCTGGGTCCCCATGGTGAATCCCTTGCCGAAGAGGCCGCCACTGCCCACCGCCACCTTCGACTGGATCAGTTGCCAGCCGGCGTTGCGGGGATCCAGCTCGGGATCGAGAAAGACGAGGAGACGGTTCCGCTGGTACCCGGCCAGGGAATTCCAGAGGGGCTGGGCGATGGCGCCCGCGGCCACGTTCGTGAGAACCACCGAGACGGATTCCACCAGATACAGCCGGAATCGATACAGATACAGCCCGACGGCGAGGAGCACGATGTAGATCGCCCACACGCGGAGGCTGAACGCGAGGATGAGACCCAATCCCGGCGACGCCGCGAAGAGGATGAGCGGCCACGGCGTCCCCGCCCAGAAGATGACCGCGAAGAAGATCCCCACGAACGCCAGCGCGGTACCCAGATCGGGCTGAAGCAGGACCAGCACCAGCGGCAACCCCACGAGCGCCGCCGGAGTGAGGATGTCGCGAAGATACGTGGGGGGCTCCTCGCGCTTCGCCAACAGGGCGGCCAGCGCGAGTGCGGTGGTGATCTTCGCCGCTTCGGCCGGTTGAAACCGAAACCCGCCGACCGACAGAAAGCTGCTGATCCCTTCGGCCGTTCCCACGCCCGTGCCGGCGACAAGCGTGACCCCCAGCACCCCCACTCCGAGAACATAGGCCGGCAGCGCGGCCCACCGGAACCATCGGAGCGGAATGCGGGACACGATCAGCAGGCCGGCGATGGAAACCCCGAGGAAGACCGCCTGGCGCATCCAGAGCCCCTGAGTGACGGAGCTGGAGACTTCGAGCACGCCCGCCGAGTAGATCATCCCGACCCCCAGGACGGACAGGACCACCATGGTGGTGACGAGAGGCTGCCGCCACAGCGGCCCGAAGAGGGTCCTCATCACCGTTCGGGCCGCCGGGCCCACGCGGTGCCGCGGCCGGCGATCTCGTGCTCGCCGAGCGTCTGGACGGTGTCCCGCGGTATCCCGTGCATTCCGCGCAGGTAGAAGTCGGCGGTCTTTGCAACCAGTGGCGCCGCAACCCCCGAGCCGCTCTCCCCGAACTCGACCAGCGCCACCACCACGATCTCGGGCGCGGCGCCGTAGGGACCGGCCATCCCCGTGAACCAGGCGTGATTGGGACGGTCTCCGCCGCTCTGGGCCGTGCCGGTCTTGCCCAGCAGATCGAAGTGCTCCAGCGAGGAACGGTAGGCGGTGCCGCCCTGCCGGGTGACGCGGCGCATCCCTTCCCGGATGTGCTCGAGGTGTTCCCGGGAGATATCGAGACGCCAGTCCGCGCCGTTTGCGGCGCCGTCGGGCGCCAGGTACAGCGACGGGGCGGGCGCGGAGCCGTCGCGGGCGATGGCGACGAGAAACTGGGCCATCTTCAGGGGAGTCTGGTCGTTGGGCCCCTGACCGATGGCCAGGTTCAGCGCTTCGCCCTCGCGCGGTTCATAACCGTAGCGCCGCTCCCAGTACCCGAAGCCCTCCGGAAAGTTGCCCCCGGCTTCCTGGGGCAGGTCGATTCCGCACCTGGCGCCGAAGCCCATTCGGGTACCGACCTCCAACAGGCGCTTCAGCCCGATCCGCACCCCCAGCTGGTAGAAGTACACGTTGCAGGAGTGCTGGATGGCCGCGGCCAGCGTGAGCGAACCGTGCCCCTCCTCCTTCCAGCACCGATAGGTCCGGTTGCCGAAGGCATAGGATCCGCGGCAGGAAACCGGCATGCGCTCGGTGGGAGTCACCACGCCGAGTTCGAGGGCGATCGCGGCGGTCGCCAGCTTCCACGGAGATCCGGGAGGGTACTTTCCCATCACCGCCCGGTGGTACAGCGGACTCTCGGGATCCCGGACGAGACGGTTCCACTCGGCCGGGTCCACCACCCCCGCGAAGACGTTGGGATCGAAGGCGGGAGCGGAATAGAGTGCGAGAACGCCCCCGGTCTCCACGTCGAGGGCCACGACCGATCCGTTCATGCCGTCGGGGAAAATGTGATGGATCCACTCCATCAGCGTAAGGTCCAGGCTGAGCCGGATGTCCGTCCCCGGTTCCTCGGTCACGCTGCGTACGCCTGCGAAGGATCCCACGATTCGTCCCTCGGCGTTGACCTCGACATACCGCGTTCCCGGCTTTCCCTGCAGCGTCGCTTCGTACTGCGCCTCAACCCCGGACCGCCCCACGATCCAACCCGGCTCCGCACCCTCTTGCTCGCGAGCCTCGACTTCGGCTTCGTTGATCTCACCCACGTATCCGATTACGTGCGCACCCACCTCCCCGGCCGGATAGCGCCGCTTCGGACGCGACTCGATGAGGAGACGCGGAAAGATCGACCGGCGTTCCTCCAGCGCCGCCACCGCGTCGAAGGGGGCGTCGACCGAGACCAGGAGGGGCCGGGGAGGACCCGACCGGGCCCGGGCGGAGAGCTCCTCCAGGCGCGCGTCGTCGATCTCCAGATGTTCGCGCATCCGGCGCAGGGTCGAGATCATCGAATCGGGGCGGTCGGGAACTATGGACACGGAGTAGCCCGGGACGTTGTCGGCCAACACGCGCCCACCCCTGTCCCGGATGACCCCGCGCGGTGCGGGAACGGTGAGTGTCTTCAATCGGTTCGACTGGGACCTGAGGAGCCAGTCCGAGGATCTGAGGACCTGGGCCCGGAAGAGCACGGCAACGAGAATCCCCAGAAGGGCGAACACCCCGACCCGGGCCCTCACCGCGAGCGATCTGGCGCGGGGTGGACTCAGGAGGGTCACCGGTTCCCCCGGCGGCGGGCGAAGAGCACCCGGAAGACCAGGCCGGCGGCGGCGGCGTAGAGGCCCAGCAGGGGGGACTCCACCAGAGCCAGATCGCCCAGCGGCAGGCGGGCGGCCGGATCGGACGCGGTCCACGCGAGAAGGTCGCGGCTCCACTTGCCGAGCGTGAAGAAGACCGCCAGGAAGGGGATCGAGTCACCGACGAAGAAGTCCCGGGTGCGGGCTCCCAGGGCCCCGACGACCGTCAGGGCGAACACGTTGGCCCCGAAGGAGATCGTTGCGAACGCGTCCTCCACCAGCCCGAGAACGAACCCCAGCACCGCTCCCCCGCTGCTGCCCAGCGAACGGCTGGCCAGAAGCAGCGCCACGACGACGAGGTCCGGCGCCACGGGTCCCAGCTCCAAAGCGACATGGAGCACCAGGTGCGTCACGATCAGGGTCGTGCAGAGCAGGATGAGGCGCAGTCTCACGGGGGATCCACCTGCCGCGGGCGGAAGACACTGTCCTCCGCCGCCACCGTCACGCCGGCTCCGCCGCCGACATGGACCAGCGCGTGCGTGACCGCGCCCGGATGGACCGCCGGCTCCACGT
This sequence comes from Gemmatimonadota bacterium, assembly GCA_028874985.1. Taxonomy (GTDB): domain Bacteria; phylum Gemmatimonadota; class Gemmatimonadetes; order Longimicrobiales; family Gaopeijiaceae; genus Bin94. Next base: position 9,109 of record JAPPGI010000040.1, read on the forward strand.
AGTAGCTCCGGCTCCACCCCGCCGAAGCCTCCGCGGGACCCGAGATCCAACCGATGCGGATTCCCCGGGGGAACGTTCCCCCCCGCCCCGATGTGACCAGCTCGTCACCGGGGCCAAGGTCCGAGAGGTATGCGGTGCCCCTGAGCACCAGACGGTCCTGCTCGCGGAAGCCTCCCCGCACCGCCTCGACGAGGCCGTGGGCCCTGCCGTCGGGTGTCATGGCCGATACGCGAAAATCACGGTGGGACCAATCGTAGCCCATGGAGTAGCGGGAAAACACCTCCTGCACCTGCCCCAGAAGTCCGCTCTCGGTCACCACGGCGTTGAAGGGACTGATGCCGCCGTCCAGGCCCGCATCCAGTTGGAAGGTGCTCTCCGATCCCGGGGTCCCCGCACGGATCACGGTGACGGCGGTGACACGATGGCTCGGCCGGTCCTTCAACCCGAGAAGGTTCCGCAGTTGCCGGTTCTCCTCGGCCAGCGTCCGCTGAGCGGCGACCGGAGCCACAAGGGAGTCCATCTGGGTTCGCAGCAGGTCGAAGTCGAGCGCGCGCTCCCGGGTTCTGGCGATCGCCCCGTTGATCCCGATGAAGGGGCTCAGCACCGTCTCCCGCATGAAGTGCCGCATCGCGCGCTGGGGTCCCGGAGGGAGGTTGAGAACGATGAGCGAACCCAGGATCACCCCGACGGCTAGGAGCAGATCCGTCTTCCTACGCTCCCCCGTGTGCCTCGGCTGCCCCGCCATTCCCGGCTGCTAGCCCGCTGAGTCCCCGCGGACACCGGGAGCGGCGGGTGACGAGGCCGGCGAGGGGAGCATTCCTGCCACAGGCCGCTCAGGTCCTGAGAACCGGCCGGTACTTCGCGAATTCCTCCAGAATGCGCCCCGACCCCCGCACCACGCAGGTCATGGGCTCTTCGTCCAGGTGAATCGGGAGGTTCGTCTCGAGCGCGATCAACTTGTCAAGACCGCGAATCAGCGCTCCCCCGCCCGTCATGACGATTCCGAAGTCCACGATGTCCGAAGCCAGTTCCGGCGGTGTGATCTCCAGCGCCGACCGCACCGCTTCGACAATCGAACGCAACGGCTCCTGCAGGCACTCGCGAATCTCCTCGGAGTGAATGACCACCATCTTCGGGATCCCCGAGAGCAGGTCCCTCCCCTTCACCTCCATCTCGCGCTCGTTCTCGATCGGAATCGCGGAGCCGATCTGCATCTTGATGGCCTCGGCGGTGGGTTCGCCGATAAGCAGGTTGTAGTTCTTGCGCAGGAAGGTGACGATGGACTGGTCCAGCTCGTCGCCCCCGATGCGGATCGAGGTGTCCGCCACGATCCCGGACAGCGCGATGACGGCGATCTCGGTCGTTCCCCCGCCGATGTCGATGACCATGTTGCCGCGCGGGGTCTCGATGGGAAGCCCCACCCCGATGGCGGCGGCCATAGGTTCGGCGACCATGTATACCTCGTTGGCACCGGCGGCCTGAGCCGAGGAACGGACGGCACGCCGCTCGAGTTCGGTGATGCCGGACGGCACGCCCACCACCACCCTGGGCTTGATGCGGAAGATCCGCTTCGACATGACCTGCTTGAGGAAGTGACGAAGCATGAGTTCGGTGACGTCCACGTCCGCGATGACGCCGTCCTTGAGCGGTCGGACGGCCTCGATTCCGTCCGGCGTCCTCCCGAGCATGCGCTTGGCTTCGAGGCCCACGCTCATGATCCGCTTCGTTCCGCGCTCCACCGCAACCACGGAAGGCTCGCTGAGCACAACACCCTCGCCTCTCACACAAACCAGCGTATTGGCCGTCCCGAGGTCGACGCCGATGTCGCTGGTCGGGACCAGCCGCTTCGAACTAAACCAGCTCGGGGGCGGTGACAACTGTGGTCATGAGCCGGTTGGGCTCCCCTTCAGAGGATTGTGGCCGCTTGACTTGGGATGGACGTAACCTACCGCAATCCGGTCCTCATTTCACGCCCGTACTCCCGAATCGGCCCGTGCCGCGTTCGGTTTCGGAAAGCGCTGCGGCCTCCTCCACCGCCGGCGTAAGACACCGGTTGAACACGAGCTGCGCGATCCTGTCGCCGCGCCGGATCTCCACCGGGACGGGACCGAGGTTCTGCATGAGAATCTTGAGTTCACCCCGGTAGTCCGGGTCGATAGTGCCCGGGCTGTTGGGCAGCGTGATCCCGTGCCGGGCGGCCAGTCCGGAACGGGGCCGCACCTGGCACTCCACCCCCCGGGGCAGCTCCATGACCAGTCCCGTGCAGGCCGCGTAGACCTCCCCGGGCGCCAGCCGGAAGCGATCGCAGCTCCGGACGTCGTATCCGGCGGAGCCTCCCGTCGCCCGAGCGGGGAGCGCCAGGTCGGGATTCGCGGGGAGCCGCTTGAAGCGGACGCGGTCTCCGGCGCCCCCGGCCCGTCCGCCGACCGGTTCGCAGTTCAGCCCGAACGCCTCCGCAACCCCCGGGTGCACGACCGCGCCGGCAAGAACGTTGATCCCCCGGCCCAGGTCCGGATCCTCCGCGCAGGCCCGTTCCCACCCCTTGCGGGCAAGCTGAAGCGCGTAGGGCAGGGTCGCGTTCGTGAGCGCCAGCGTCGACGTGCGCGGTACGGCACCCGGCATGTTCGAGACTCCGTAGTGGATCACGCCGTCCACTTCGTACACGGGGTCCTCGTGGGTGGTCGGCCGGATCGTCTCCACGCAGCCCCCCTGGTCCACCGCCACATCCACGATCACCGATCCGCGCCGCATGGTGGCCAGATCCCCACGCTTCACCAGCTTCGGCGCCTTGTTCCCCGGAACGAGCACCGCCCCGACCACCAGGTCGGAGTCCCGCAGCTGTTTCCGGATCGCGTAGCGGGTGGAGTAGAGGACGTTCACGTTGGCGGGCATGATGTCGCCGAGGTGGCGAAGGCGCGCCAGGGACACGTCCATCACCGACACCCGGGCCCCCAGCCCCGCCGCCATCCGCGCCGCCTCGGTCCCCACGACACCCCCGCCCAGAACGAGGACCTTGGCGGGAAGCACGCCGGGGACTCCCCCCAGGAGGATTCCCGATCCGCCGGAAGGCCGGCCCAGGTACTTGGCCCCCTCCTGAACCGCCATCCGCCCCGCGACCTCGCTCATCGGCGTGAGCAGGGGCAGTTCTCCGTCTTCGGGACCCACGGTTTCGTAGGCGATCGCGACGCATCCGCTGCGCATGACCGCGCGGATCAGCGCTTCGGAGGCCGCGAAGTGAAAGTAGCAGAAGACCACCTGGTCCTTCCGCATCAGGGGCCACTCGGACGGCACCGGCTCCTTCACCTTCATGATCATCTCAGCCCGGTCCCACACCGCATCCGCGCCCGGGACGATTTCGGCCCCCGCCCGCTCATAGAAGTCGTCGGTGAAGCCGCTGTCCTCCCCGGCCCCGGCCTGAACCAGCACCTCCTGCCCCGCCCGGGTCAGCGCCTCGGCGCCGGCGGGCGTGAGTGCCACCCGGTATTCGTTCTGCTTCACCTCCGCCGGAATGCCCAGGAGCATCTTCAGTTCGTCCCCCGCCGTTCGTCGGAGCCGAGGCACAGCGTGTACTGGCGTTCGGGGTCGAGCACCTCCCCGGCCACCCGAACGATGTCGCACTGCGACACGGCATCGATCAGCCTCTGCATCTCGTCCAGTCCGATGAAGGGCTCATCATGCAGTGCGAACCCCGCGAGCCGATGAAGGCGGGCACCCGGGGACTCGAGCGACAGCATCATCCGGCCCTTGACCTGTTCCCTGGTACGCGCCAGTTCATCGCCGGGGAGGCCTTCGGCCGCCACGATGCCGCAGATACCGCGAACGGCGTCGAGCGCGGCCGGTGCCGAGGCGGGCCGCGTGCCCACATAGACGCCCAGGACGCCTGCACGAGCGTAGAAGGCCTGATAGGAGTAGACCGAGTAGGCGAGGGCCAGCTCTTCCCGGACGCGCTGGAAGAGCCGCGAGCTCATCCCCCCTCCCAGCGCCGCCGACAACAGAACGAGCGCGTAGCGGTCCGGGTGCGAGTGCCCGCACGTGTCGCGGCCGAGCACGATGTGAACCTGGGCGAGGTCGCGGTCGATTCTATCGGTCCCGGAACTCGCCTCACTCGGATCGGCCACGGCGTTCGCCTCGCGGCCCGTCTCGATCCCCCCGAACCACTCCTCCACGAGTGCCGCGAAGGCGTCGTGCTCCACGCATCCGGCCGCCGCCACGACCATGTTGGCCCCCACGTAGCGATCGCGGTGAAGGGCGGCGAGGTCGTCGCGGGAGATGGCGGCCACGGTCTCCCTCGTCCCCAGGATCGAGTTCCCGTACGGATGGCCGCCCCACATCCGGTCGCCGTGCAGTTCGAAGACCAGGTCGTCGGGGGTGTCCTCCACCGCCGCGATCTCCTCGCTCACCACCTCCTTCTCGCGGGCCAGGTCCTCCGGCTCGAGGAGAGGGTTGCGCACCAGGTCGGACAACACCTCCACCGCCCGCGGGAGGTGGTCCGTCAGAACCCGCGCCTCGTAGCCGGTGTGTTCGCGCGAGGTGTAGGCATTGAGGGACCCGCCCAGGCTCTCCAGCGCGAGCGCTATCTCCCGGCGGGACCGGTTTTGCGTGCCGCGAAAGACCATGTGTTCCAGGAGGTGGCTCGCGCCCGCCATCTCCACCGGTTCCAACGCGGATCCCTGCCGCACCCAAACCCCCGCCGACGCCGAGCGCACTCCCCTCATGGACTCGGTAAGTACACGGACCCCGTTGCCGAGGCGGGTCGCGCGGTATCGCTCCTCGCCGGCCTCCGCGCGTTGTGCCATCCGGTCTCCGTCCCGCCCAACGACCCTACGAGCCCGCCCCGGCCTTCTTCGTCGCAACCTCATCCTCCTCGGCCGCGGCAGCCTTCTTGGAGAGCCGCATCCTGCCCTTCTCGTCGATGGACAGGAGCTTCACGCGAATGACGTCCCCGCGGTTCACCACGTCCTCCGTCTTGCCGACCCGGTAGTTGGCAAGCTCCGAAATATGGCACAGCCCCTCCACCCCGGGCATGATCTCCACGAAGGCGCCGAAGGTGGTGGTGTTCTTCACGGGGCCCTCGTAGATGCGGCCGACCTCCGGCTCCTGGACGATCGCCTCGATCATCTCGCTCGCCCGCGCGGCCGCCTCGCCCGAGACGGCGGCGATCTTCACGACCCCGTCGTCGTCGACCTCGATGGTGGCACCGGATTCGTCCTGTATCGCACGGATCGTCTTGCCCTTGGGCCCGATTATGTCACCTATCTTCTCAGGGTTGATGCGGATCGACGTGATGCGCGGCGCGTGTGGCGAAAGGTCGTCGCGCGGCGAGGCGATCACGGAATGCATGCGGTCCAGAATGTGCATGCGGCCCCTGCGCGCCTGCTCCAGCGCCTTCTCGAGCAGCTCGAAGGTGAGCCCCTCGATCTTGATGTCCATCTGGATCGACGTCACGCCCCTGCGGGTCCCGGCCACCTTGAAGTCCATGTCGCCGAGCGCGTCCTCCATGCCCAGGATGTCGGTCAGGACGGCCGCGCGGTCTCCTTCGCTGACGAGACCCATGGCCACCCCGGCACAGGCCGCCTTCAGAGGGACCCCCGCATCCATCAGCGACAGCGACGCGGAGCACACCGACGCCATGGACGAGGATCCGTTCGACTCCAGGATGTCCGAGACGATGCGGATCGTGTAGGGGAAGTCGTCGTAGTCCGGAAGAAGCGGTTGAATGGCCCGCTCGGCCAGTGCCCCGTGCCCCTTCTCGCGCCGCGACGTGGACCGGATCGGTCTGGCCTCGCCCACCGAGAAGGGCGGGAAGTTGTAGTGAAGCATGAACGACTTGGTGATCTGTTCCGGGGTGTCGATCGAGTCGATGCGCTGCTCGTCCCTCGAAGTCCCCAGCGTGACCACGCCGAGCGACTGGGTCTCGCCCCGGGTGAAGAGTGCGGAGCCGTGCGTCCTCGGCAGCACGCCGGTTTCGCAGCTGATCGCGCGCACCTCCTCGAAGCCCCGGCCATCGGCCCGCAGCCCCTCGTCCAGGATCCGCGCCCTCACGCTCTTCTTCTCGAGCGACCGGACCACCTCCCTGACGCCGTCCGCGTCGACCGCGCCCCCGGGGTCCCCGGCCGCAAGCCGCCCGGCCACCTCGGCCGCGATCTCGGCGAGCGCCGCCATGCGGTCCTGCTTCCCCGCGATCTGCACGGCCTCGGCCACCTTTTCGGCGGCCGCGTGCTCGACGCGGCTCCGCAGTTCGGGGTCGACCTGCTTCGGCTCCCATGCCATCTCGGGCACGCGGCGCGGCGCGATCAGCTCTTCCTGGATCCCGATCAGCTCCCGGATCGCCTCGTGGGCCACCCTGAGCCCTTCCAGGATCTCGGTCTCGGGAACCTGGATGGCCCCGCCCTCGACCATCACGATGGCGTTGGCGGAGCCGGCCACCACGATGTCCACGTCGGCGTATTCCAGCTGCGTGAAGGTCGGGTTCACCACCCAGTTTCCCTGAATGCGCCCGATCCGCACCGATGCGAGGGTTGTCCGGAAGGGGATGACCGAGGTGTTCAGCGCCACCGAAGCACCGATGAGCGCGAGCACGTCGGCGTCGTTCTCCTGGTCGGCGCTCAGCACCTGGGCGTGGATCTGGGTCTCGTTGAAGAAGCCGTCGGGGAAGAGCGGTCGCAGCGTCCGGTCGGTGAGCCGGGCCGAGAGGACCTCCTTCTCGTGGGGCGCACCCTCGCGCTTGAAGAAGCCGCCGGGGATCTTCCCGGCCGCGTAGGCCTTCTCCCGGTATTCGACCGTCAGGGGGAAGAAGGGGAGGTGGGTCGGTTTGTCCTGCACCGTCGCGGTGACCAGAACTACGGTCTCGCCGAACTGAACGAGGCATGCCCCGTGCGCGAGCCGGGCCATGCGGCCGACTTCGAGGACGAGCGTCCTGCCGGCGAACCGGCGTTCGATTCTTTCAATCATTTCGTCTTTCCTGAGATGCCGCCGCAGTGGGCGGCGAGGGGGCGGGGGGCGAGGGTCGCCCGGTCGCCGAGGGGGTTCCTGCCAGGGGTCTGTCCACGGGCTGCTAGTGGCGCAGCCCGAGATCCTTGATCAGGGAGCGGTATCCGTCAACGTCGGTCCGCTTGAGATACTCGAGCAGCCGCCGCCTGCGCCCCACCATCTTGAGGAGTCCGCGGCGGCTGTGGTGGTCGTGCTTGTGAGCGTCGAAGTGGTCGCGCAGGTGGTTGATCCGCGCCGTGAGAAGCGCGACCTGCACCTGAGTGCTCCCGGCCCCGTTCTCGTGGGGTTGGTACTTGCCTATGATCTCTTGCTTGTCGATTCCCATGCCGGTTTCCGTGTATCACCTGCCGCAACGCCGGGTGCGTCGTCGGACAAACAGCCTTGCAATCTAGCCGGTCGCCGCTCGGGAAGGAAGGCCGACGAGGCATCGGCGACGAGGCTCGGGCAGAGTACCGGCCAGGCGCGGGTTCGTGCAGGTCCGACGACCTCACCCTCCGGGCGCCAGTACCTCCCGCGTCCGCGACACATCCGCTCGCATCTGCTCCGCCAACTCGGCCGGCGAGCCGAAGGCGGCCACCGGACGCAGCCGCTCGATCAGTTCCAGCCGGATCTCGCATCCGTACAGGTCGCCGGCGAAATCCAGCAGGAATACCTCCACCGCGGCACCGGCACCCGGAAAGGTGGGTCGCGGACCGATGTGCAGCGCCCCCATGAACCTGCCCGGGGGGACCGTGGCGTAGCAGGCGTAGATGCCCTCCATGGGGATTAGCTTGTCGTTGCCGTGGACTCGCACGTTGGCCGTGGGGAAGCCCAGCTCCCGGCCGCGTCCCTCACCGGGGACGACGGTTCCGGTCAGCGAATAGGGCCGCCCCAGACCGCGATTAGCGTCGGCCAGCCGGCCGTCGCCGAGCGCCCGGCGGATCGAGGAGGACGAGACGGCGGCGGACCCGGCGTGCACGGCTTCCACCACGTCGACCGCGAAGCCCAGTTCGGCGCCGATGGTGCGGAGCGTGCCCACATCACCCGAGCGTCCGCGCCCGAAGCCGTGGTCGTAGCCGATGACCAGTTCGCTCATTCCCAACCCACCGAGGAGGATCTCGGTCACAAAACGCCGCGGCGAGTATTCCCGCAGCACCGGCGTGAAGGCGAGGAAAACGACGTAGTCCAGGTGGCTGGCGGCCAGCACGGCCTTCTTCTCCTTCGTCGTCGTGAGCAGTTTCGGAGCCGCCTCCGGGCGTACGATCCTGAGAGGGTGAGGGTCGAAGGTCACCAGGACGCTCCTGCCCTCGCGGGCCGCCGCCCGGGCCCCGATCTCATCGAGAACGCTCCAGTGTCCCCGATGTACGCCGTCGAAGGTGCCGACCGTGACAACCACGGGGCGGCCGTCCGGCGGGAGTCCTGCCGTGCCGCTCGGGAAGCTTGTCACGGGACCGCCCCAAGCGGGCCGTGGACAAGGCCCCGCGAGCACCGGGAGCGGCGAGGCGCCGGGCCGGCATGTGGTTGAAGTTTCGCATCTTGTTGCGGTGAATGTGGTTGCATGTTCGACAGCCCGATTTCCCGCTGAATGATTCCCGCCGGTCTCGATCTCAGCCGCGAGCCCGGCGGCGGTCTTCCAGAGCCTTCCGAAGCTGTCCCTCGTCGGCTCTCTGATAGCACCGAAGCACCGTCTTGGCCGTCTTCCAGCCGCCGAGTTGGCAGAGCACCTTCAACGGCTGGTCCATCAGGTCGGAGGCGAACTTGCGCCGCAGCGAGTGCCAGCCCCTGCCGGGCTTCGGCTCCAGTCCCGCGAGCCTCTCGGCCCTGTCCCACCACCCCTGCGCCAACGCGGCTCCCATGCAGGCCGACGGATTCCGGGGCGCGGGCAGCACCGGGGCATCCCCGGCAGTGGGATTCCAACTCCGCGCCTCCTTCAAGGCGTCCAAGACCTCGTCCGTGACCGGCGTGACGTGCTGGTAGCCGGTCTTGTCGTGCTCGGCTCGCCAGACGATGG
>JAPPGI010000169.1 GCA_028874985.1 Gemmatimonadota bacterium
GGTGCCGTCCTCGCAGTGGCGTGTGCAGCTGGGGTTGCGGATGCGGATGGGGCGTCAGGCAAGGCGCTGAGCGGCACCGGAGGTCGTTGACCCGGTTTCAGCCCTGGGATAGCTTCCTGGGGTGGGTGCGGGGTGGGGTGCGGTGTTTGCGGCCCACCCGATGAGCTACGAACGACGGAGTGTGGAATAGAGGCGATGGAACTGACCCTTACGCCCAACGCGGTCAAGATGGTGCGGGGGTTCCTCGAGGAGCACGGAGACACGCCCGAGGCCGGACTCAGGGTCGCCGTGCTCCCGGGCGGCTGCTCGGGATTCCAGTACGGTGTCGACATCGACGAAGCCCCCGAAGGCGACGACGAGATCCTGGAACGGTACGGGCTGCGCATCTTCGTGGACCCCTTCAGCGCACAGTACCTGGAGGGGATCGAGATCGACTACGTCACTTCCCTGATGGGCTCGGGCTTCTCGTTCAGGAACCCCCAGGCCACCGGCGGCTGCGGCTGTGGCAGCTCGTTCACCGTCTGACACTCCCGTTTCGCAGCCTGGCTGCCCGAGCGTGGAAGTCCTGACCTTCACCGGCGGCGCATTCATCCAGAACACCCTGCTCGTGGTCTGCGCCGACGGCCGCACCGCGCTTCTGATCGATCCCGGCGCCGCCACTCCCGACGCGCTCGCCAAGGTCCGCGCACGCGACCTGCACATCGCGGCGATCCTCCTCACCCACGCCCACCTGGACCACGTCGAAGGCGTCGCGCAGGCCAAACGGGAGACGGGAGCGCCGATCCACCTCCACCCGCTCGACCGTCCCCTCTACGACAGCCTCTTCATCCAGGCGGCCACCTTCGGCGTACCCTTCCAGGAGCAGCCGCCGCCCGACGTCGATCTCGTGCCGGGCACGAACCTGGTCTTCGGCGGCTCGGAGTTCGAGGTCGTCTTCACCCCCGGCCACGCGCCCGGCCACGTCATGTTCGTGGCGGCCTCCGAGCCGGTCGCGATCTCGGGCGACGTGATCTTCGCCGGATCGATCGGCAGGACGGATCTGCCGGGCGGCGACCACCGCGTCCTCATGGAGTCGATTCGCACCCGTGTCCTGACGCTCCCGTCCGAAACCCGCCTCCACCCGGGCCACGGACCCGAGACTACGGTCGGGCACGAGCGGTTGACGAACCCCTTCCTGGTTCCCGTGTACAGCGGCGAGTGGGCGTGAGCCCTGTTCGCCCGAGGCGTCAACGCGAAGCGGAGGCATGTCATACCCGGGCTGACGGGGCGACCGGCAGATGAGCGTCCCCTTCGCCGTGCTCGCGTCGGGGTCCGGGACGAACATGCAGGCGCTTCTGGACCGCGAGGAAAGGGGCGCGGCGTACCGGATCGAGGTGCTGGTCGTGGACCGGCCGTGCGCGGCCGAGGGGCGGGCGCGGGGCAGGGGGAGGGCGGTCCGCCGGATCGACTTCGGGCAGCCCGATGCGGGTGCCCGGGTTCTCGCAGTGCTGCGGCGCCACGGGGTGCGGGGCATCCTTCTGGCCGGGTTCCTGAAGCTGCTTCCCGCCGAGGTGTGCCGCGCCTACCGGAACAGGATCCTGAACATCCATCCCGCGCTGCTGCCTTCCTTCGGCGGGAAGGGGATGTACGGCGGGCGGGTGCACCAGGCGGTCCTGGATTCGGGCGCGAAGCTGTCCGGGCCCACCATCCACTTCGTGAACGAACGCTACGACGAGGGGCGGATCCTGGCCCAGTGGCCGGTTCCGGTCCTGCCGGAGGACACGGCGCGGAGCCTCGCCGCGCGGGTGCTGGAGGTCGAGCACCTGCTGTACCCGGCCGCGGCGGACGCGCTCGCGAGGGGGGTGGCCGACGGCCGCGACGGAACGCCCCGCTTCCGCTGGCCGGGCACGGACGCCCAGGGCGGCGCGGATCTCTGGGAATCCATACGAAACGCCTTTGGAGGGGCCGTTGAATAACCGCAGAGCGCTGTTGAGCGTGTGGGACAAGACCGGGATCGTGGAGTTCGCGCGCGGGCTGGCGGACTTGGGCTGGGAGATCCTCTCGACCGGGGGGACCGCCCGGGTGCTCCGGGAGAACGGCGTGGAGGTGACCGATGTCTCGGACGCGACCGGCCACCCCGAGATGATGGACGGTCGCGTGAAGACGCTGCATCCCGCGATCCATGCAGGGCTGCTGGCCCGCCGGGACCGCCCGGAGGACATGGAAGCGCTGGTGGGGCGGGGATACGGGCCGGTCGACCTGGTGGCCGTCAACCTGTATCCGTTCCGGGAGACGGTGGCCGCGCCGGACGTGACCCTCGGGGTGGCCATGGAGAATGTGGACATCGGGGGCCCGGCGATGATCCGGGCCGCGGCGAAGAACCACCGGGACGTGTGGGTTGTGGTCGATCCCCGCGACTACGGCGCAGTGCTGGAGGCCGTGAAGGGGGAGGGGCGTGAGGGGCTGGCGGGGCAGGAGGCGGACTTGAACCCACTGAGAAAAAGGCTTGCGGCGAAGGTGTTTCGGGAGATTTCGGCGTACGACGCGGCCGTGGCCGGCTACCTGGCGGGCGAGGATGAGCCGCTGGATGACGAGGTGACGCTCCGGCTCAGGCGGCGCGGGGGGGCGCTCAGGTACGGGGAGAATCCGGGGCAGAGTGCGGGATTCTACACCGGAGAGGGGCGTGGAAAGGGTATAGCGTCACTTGATCAGATGCACGGTAAGGCGCTGTCCTACAACAACATTCTCGATGTTGACGGGGCGCTTTCGAGCTTGGCGCCGTTCGCCATCGCGCCCGATCCGGCGATCTGCATCGTGAAGCACACGACGCCGTGCGGCGTGGCGGTGCGGCCGTCGCTGGCGGCGGCGTTCGAGCGGGCGCGGGAGACGGATCCGGTGTCGGCGTTCGGCGGGGTGATCGCGGCGAACCGGGAGGTGGACGGGGAGACGGCGGGTCTGATCGCGTCGATGTTCGTCGAGTGTGTCGTGGCGCCGGGGTTCAGTGACGGGGCGCTGGAGCGGCTGACGGCGAAGAAGGGACTGCGGCTGTTGGCGTTTCCGGCGGAAGGGGCTTCGGGCGAGGCCGGTGTGGAGTTCCTGGCGCGGGCCGGGGGGCATGACGGAGCGCGCTCGTTCCGGTCGGTGTACGGTGGGGTGTTGTTCCAGACGCTCCCGGAGCCGCCCTTCTACGGGGTGGACGATCCGGGCTGGAAGGTGGTGACACGGCGCGGGCCCACGGAGGCGGAACGGAACGACCTGGGGTTCGCGTGGGCGGCGGTGGCGGGTGTGAAGTCGAACGCGATCCTGCTGGCGAAGGACCGGGCCACGGTGGGGATCGGCACGGGGCAGACGAGCCGGGTGGACTCGTCGAAGCTGGCGGTGCGGAAGGCGCGCGAGGCGGGTCTGGGGGACGAGCTGGCCGGCTGTGCGCTGGCGTCGGACGCGTTATTCCCGTTCCGCGACGGGGTGGACGCGGCGGCCGAGGCGGGTGCGCGCGCGATCATCCAGCCGGGCGGCTCGATCCGCGACGAAGAGGTGATCGCGGCGGCCGACGAGCACGGGATCGCGATGGTGTTCACGGGGCGGAGGCTGTTTCGGCACTGAGGTGGGGGTGGGCGCGGTGGTGGGGCTGCCGCGTGGCGTGAGGTCGTGGGTTGAAGGGGGTTGGCGCCGGGGCGATCTTTCCGGGATCGGGAGGGATGGCAGAGCGGTTCAATGCACCGGTCTTGAAAACCGGCGTCCGAAAGGACTCGTGGGTTCGAATCCCACTCCCTCCGTGAGCGTCAGCGATCCGAGGGAATGGGATTCGGACGGCGTCGAGCCGGAGGGGGGCGCGCCGCCAGGCGCGAACGCCGGAGACGACCGAGGAGCGGCGCCGGCCGCCCGCAGGTCAATCCCACTCCCTCCGTGAGCCGCAACGGCAAACCGGCCCCGCGGCAGGACCTCCACGCCCGCGAACGTCGGCGAGCACGAGAGATCCGACCCCATCACTGACCCATCATGGCTCCGTGGTTTGCGCTCCCTTGTAGGAGAGGGTGCGCCGGTTATGTTGTATGGACGCGGCCTGGACCGGCCAACGAGACCCGCGGCTGTGAACGAGGAGGGGAGAGACAGGAACCATGGTGACCTGGCCCGAGTGGTCCAACGTCCTTCCCCTGGCGACGGTCGCGGTGACGATTGCCGGGGCTGTTGCCGGACTCTTCTGGACGCTGTCGAAGCTGTTCCGGCCGATGGCGGTGGAAGTGGCCCGGGACGCCAGCGACCGGCTCAAGGCGGACTTGGAGAGCAACCACTTCCACGAACTCGGCGAACGGCTGGATCGAATGCAGGTGCGCTTTGACGAACGGATGGACCGTTTCGGGTCGCGGATGGACCGTTTCGGGTCGCGGATGGACCGTTTCGAGTTACGGATGGACCAGATGCAGGTGCGCCTTGGCGACGGACTGGGTCGCATGGAGAGCCATTTCAATGACCGGCTGGATCGCGTGGAGAGCCACGTCAACGACCGGCTGGATCGGGTGGAGAGCCACGTCGACCACCGGCTGGATCGCATGGACCGACGTGCCGAAGAGCGAACGGCTCTCATTCTCGAGGCGCTGCAGCCGCACCGGCGGCCCGAAGCGGAGAGTCCGGACGGCTGACCTTCGGGGTGCCGAGTACCATGAGGAACGACAGGAGGAATCCTATGGGAACTCAATCGACCGTAGCGAAATGGGGCGCCAGTCGGGCCGTGAGAATCCCCAAGGCGATCGCCGAACAGTGGGGTGTCGGCGAGGGCTCGCGAATCGAACTCATACCGCGGGGAGAGCAGGTCGTGACCTGGTGTGGCTCGCGTTTCATCCCCGGGCGGGGCGCGAAATGGGCGATGTCCTGGCGAAGCTGAACGAGGTTCCCCCTGATGATCCGCCGCATCCAGGCCCTCAACTACCGCTGCCTGCGGCATCTCGATGTCTCCCTGGATCGCTTCCACCTGCTCGTCGGCCCCGCCGGAACCGGAAAGAGCACCGTCCTGGATGCGCTGGCTTTCCTGGGCGACCTGGTTCGTGACGGGCCGGAGGCCGCCGTCTCCTGCCGCACCGACGACTTCCGCGACCTCGTCTGGGGCAGGCCGCGCGAGGACCAGGGGTTCGAACTGGCGATCGAGTTCGCAATCCCGGAGGCGTGCAGGGCCTTGCTCCCGGAGGACAAGGACTATGGTATCTACCGCTACGAGGTGGTGGTCCGGAGTGACGAGCGCGGCCCGGGAATCCATGTGGAGCGGGGCATTCTGGCGCCGGCGCCGAAATCGGCTCCCGTCCAGGCCAGCCTCTTCCCGGAGATGCCGGCACCGCCACCGACCGTCCTGGCGCCCGGACGACCGGGGACAAGCACGGTCCTCTCCAAGACGCCGGCCGGAAACGACTGGTTCTACCGCGAGACCGACGCGGGGAAGGGATGGGACATCCGCATCAGCCTCGGGCGCCGCCGCTCGACGCTCGGCAACCTCCCCGAAGCACCGGAGACGATGCCGGTGGCCACCGCTTTCAAGCGTGTCCTGGAGAGGGGGGTCCGGCTGCTCCGGCTGGACGGGGCCACCCTGAGTCGACCCTGCCCGCCGCGTTCGGCCGGGATCGACCTTGAGCCGGGCGGCGGGAACCTGCCCCGGGTCGTCAAGCGCCTGCGGGAGGAGCATCGAGGCAGCTTCGACAGCTGGCTGGAGCGGGTGAGGGGGGCGGTGCCGGGGCTGAGGGACATCGAGGTGGCGGAGCGCGCGGAGGACCGGTTCGCGTACCTGGTGCTGCGCTACGAAGACGGTCTTGCAGTGCCGTCGCGGTTGGAGTCGGAGGGGGTGCTGCGGCTGATGTCGCTGAGCCTGCTTCCCTGTCTGCCGGCGGAAGGCAGGATTCACATGGTCGAAGAGCCGGAGAACGGGGTGCACCCGGTGTGGTTGAACGCCGTGTGGGACTCGCTGGCCGCGATGAGAGGCTCGCAGCTGCTGGTGACGACATGCTCCGAGGCGCTGGTGGCCCGTGCGGAGCCGGGGCGGCTGATCTGCCTTGCGCGCGGCGCGGAGGGGGTGGTGGGGGTGGTGAAAGGGAGCGAGCATCCGCTGCTCGCGGAGCGGGAGGGTCAGCTGGATCCGGGGGTGTTGGTCGGGGGTGGGGATCGATCCATGCCCTGACGTTGGCTGACCGGGTCCAGGCCGGATGCATCGACGGTCGAATGCCGGGGGGATTTTGTCCACGGGCTGCTATACTTGGGAGGCCGTGGAACCGCGAAGGTGAACAATGAGACAGTTCCTGCTTGCTACAGCCCTCGTCCTCCTCTCATCGGTTCCCGCCGACGGTCAGGAAGACTGCGCCGCGTGGGGGACTCAGTCGTTCTTTTCGGCAAGTACCGCCGAGCAGGTGACGGGCTGTCTCGAATCCGGCGCGGATGTGGACGCCGTGGGCGAGGGCGGCGCGACACCCCTGCACGTGGCTTCCCGCTGGACACGGGACCCGCCGGTGATCGCCATTCTGGTCCAGGCCGGAGCGGACGTGAACGCGCGGGACTCGCTCGGACGGACTCCGCTGCACACGGCGGCGGCTCGGAACGGGGATACTGCCACGGTTGTCGCCCTGGTGACCGCCGGCGCGGATCTGCATGCCCGGGACTCGGACGGCAACACTCCCCTGCACGCATCGTGGTCCAACTGGAATCCCGAGGTCGTGAGCACCCTGTTGCGGATGGGCGCGGACCCCATGGCCCGGAACGACGAGGGCCGGCCGGCCGATCCCGCGAACTGCGAGAACATGAGCACGGAGGCGTTCTCCCGTTTGGCGGATCCCGACGACGTAGGCAGGTGCGTCGAAGCCGTAGCGGACGTCGACGCCCGAGACTCCGATGGCAACACGCTGCTGTACCACGCGGTCGACAATGCGAATCGGGAGATGGTCATGCGGCTGCTGGAAGTGGGAGCGGACGTCGATGCGGCGGGGGATCGGGCCCCACTGCACGTGGCGGCCCTGCGCGGGGATACCGCTCTCATCCGGGTGCTCGCGGCGGCGGGTGCGAATCCGGATGCCCGGGACAAACGGGGTGAGACGCCCCTGCACCGTGCAATCATCCAGCGCCACGACAGCACCGTCATCGCCGCGTTGCTGGCGGCAGGGGCGGACGCTGCTGCGCGGGACGACTATCGCAGGACCCCGCTTCACTTGGCCGGGTTCGGTCTGGATGGCGGAGCGATCCGCACGCTGTTGGCCGCCGGTGCCGACCCGGAGGCCCGGGACCGCAGCGGTGCCACGCCGCTTCTTGCTGCCGCTTCCCAGGGAAACCGATTGGAGCCCGTGGTTGCGCTCCTGGCGGCAGGCGCGGATGTGAACGTCCGGGACGACAGGGGCCGGACGCCGTTACATGCTGTTTCCCGGGGCCGTCCCCATTCCGACCTGGTCTCAGCTCTGCTGGCGGCAGGCGCGGATGTGAACGCGAGGGATGAAGCCAGCAGGACCCCGCTGCACATGGTCTATCACCCGGCCGTTGTTGCGGCCCTGGTGGCCGCGGGGGCGGACACGGACCCACGCGACCGGGGTGGCCGGACTCCCCTGCACACAGCCGCTCGCCATTCGTCTCTCCTCGTTGCCGCTCTGCTGGCCGCCGGGGTGGATCCGATGGCACGGGACGGGGATGGCAGGACCCCGCTGCACGCTGTGGCCGGAGGCGGCGATGATTCCGCCGCCGTTGCGCTCCTGGTCGAAGCCGGGGCGGATGTACATGCACGGACAGCGGAAGGACGGACCGCGCTGCACGAAGCGGCGGAGATGGGCAAGGAACCCGTGGTCGCCGCGCTGGTGGCGGCGGGGGCGGAGGTGGATGTGCGCGACGACGACGGGAACACGCCCCTGCACGCCGCGCGCAGTGGCCGGTTGAGACGAAACCCGGCGGTTGTCCGGATGTTGCTGGAGTTCGGGGCCGACCCCCTTGCACGGAACGACCGTGGCGAAATCGCTCATCCTACCCCTTGCGAGAACTGGAACAGGCCCGGGTTCCAGGAGCCGGCCACCGTCGAATTGGTGCGCGATTGCCTGGCCCGCGGCCACGACATCAACGCCCCGGCCATCAATGGCGAAACGCTCCTGTATCGTGCGGCCGCACGCGCGGATTCGGCCGTCATTGCCTTCCTGCTCGAAGTGGGTGCCGACGCCGACGCGCGCAACCGATGGGGCGGCACGCCGCTGCACGCGGCAGCCGGAGGAAACCCCGGGATCCTGGACCTGCTGCTGGAGGCCGGAGCGGACGTCAGCGCGCGCAACCACCAGGGTTGGACCCCGCTTCACGGCACCAGCGATACCACGGCCATCGCAGCACTGCTGGCCGCCGGCGCGGACGTCAACGTGCGGAGCCACGATGGCCGGTCGCCGCTGCACTTCGCCTCCCACAATGCGGCCATCGCCGTACTGCTGGCCGCCGGTGCGGACGTCAACGCACGGGACTGGAAGGGAGCCACGCCGCTGTTTGGAGCCAGCGACGAGGGGATCATCAAGGAACTGCTCGCCGCCGGTGCGGACGTGAATCTAACGGACGCATGGGGTCGAACGCCCCTGCACCTGTACTCCGGGCACGGCCCCCGCGCGCTTGCCCCGCTGCTGGCGGCCGGGGCGGACGTGAACGCCCGGGATCTGAGAGGACGCGCTCCCTTGCACGACGCGGCGGAGTACGAGAACGCCGCGGTGATTTCCGCCCTGGTGGCGGCCGGATCCGATGTCGAGGCACGAGATGCCATGGGCAACACTCCGCTGCACATCGCCTGGCACAACCACAACTCGGTGGTCGAGCGGCTGTTGGCGCTGGGTGCCGACCCGACCGCGCGCAACAACCGCGACCAGACCGCCGAGCCCCGTGGATGCGAGAACTGGAACACGCGGTTGTTCAGGGAATACGCCGACATCGAGGGTCTCAGTGAATGCGTCGCTTCCGGGTGGGATGCCGACGCGCCCAACTCCGATGGCCGGTCACCCCTGCACCTCGCGATCGGGGGGCGGCACGACGAGGCTGTGGCCCTGCTGCTGGCCGCGGGCGCGGACCCCGACGCGGAAGACCGCGACGGCTCGACCCCTCTGCACCGAGTGGCCGGCGAGGGTCGGCTCACCGCCGTAAACCTGCTTCTGGAGGCTGGCGCCGACCTGCACGCACGGGACGGCCGTGGTCGGACTCCGCTGCATGGGGCGGTGGGGTACCACCATGAGGTTGTCCGGGCGCTTCTCAAGGCCGGAGCGAATGTCGGCGCGCGGGATGAAGACGGAAACACTCCGCTGCACGGGGCACAGGCTATCACGGTCGAGGTGTTGCTGGAAGCCGGAGCGGATGTCAACGCGCGAAACAACAAAGGAAACACCCCGCTGCACTTCGCACTGCGGCCGTGGCACATGCTGACGAACGACAACCGCTACCCGGTCGCCGTCCTGCTGGAAGCCGGAGCGGATGTCAACGCGCGAAACGAAGATGGAAGCACCCCGCTTCACTCCGCACTGTCCGATGGGAACACCACCGCCGCAGCGATGCTCCTGGAAGCCGGAGCGGACGTGAACGTGGTCGACGCGTCCAAGCGGACGCCGCTTCATTTGGCGATGACGACGTCCGCCCTGGAGCCCGTGGTCTGGCTGCTGGAACGGGGTGTGGACCCCGACGCGCGAGACGTGAACGGCCGGAGTCCACTGCATGTCGCGGATCGGCCCTGGGACCGGGACCGGCCGACGGTACCGATGATCGCCGCGCTGATCGACGCCGGCGCGGACGTCAACGCGCGGGCCGCGAACGGCGAAACTCCGCTTCACGTGTTTGCGGGTCGGATGGACGGGGCCGAGCAACTTCTGGCCCTGCTGGCGGGCGGCGCGGACGTCAACGTGGCGGATACCCAAGGCACTACGCCGTTGCACATCGCGGTCCACAGGAACAACCTCGCTCATGTGAACGCGTTGCTGGAAGCCGGTGCGGATGTCAACGCACGTGCCGAAGACGGCGACACCCCCTTGCACCGCACGGGGACGAGGGGGCCGACTTTCCCGCCGTTGGGCACGAGGGAGCGGAATTCCCCTCCGTTGGGCCCGACTTTTCTCGGCGTTCCACTGTCCCAGTCAGGGCGGGTGTTCGGGCGCTACGACGCGTCCGCGTACGACCGTGACACGGCGATTGCGGCGGCACTTGTGCGCGCGGGAGCGAACCTGGAAGCGCGCAACGGCCGGGGCGAGACCCCGCTGGGAAGTGCCGCATGGCGCGGCGACGTTCAAATCGTCAGCAAGCTCCTGGAATTGGGAGCGCCCATGGAAGCGGGGGTGGTCGAGGTGACACCTCCCGCAGTTTCGGTCTGCGCCTGGCGGAACCATGAACTGTATGCGCTTGCTCCGCTTGTCAGCCTGAGAGGATGCCTGGAGGCCGGCGTGGATGTGAGTGCCCTCGACCGACGGGGCCATTCGCCGCTGTACGCCCTGCTGGGTCAACGCGAATGGAATCACCATTTCCTCCCGGCCTCCATCACGGCGCTGATCGGGGCCGGGGCCGATGCCAACGCACCGGATGCATCGGGTGCGACTCCTCTTCACCATGCCGCCGGAGTCAGGCGCACCTACTTCGTCGAGGATCCGATCGCCTCGCCGGACGCCGTGGCCGCCCTGCTGGCGGGCGGCGCAGATGCGAACGCCCGCGACCGAGGTGGCGGTACGCCCCTGCACGCTGCCGCGCGGGATCCCTTCGGCAACACCGCCACCGCCACGGTGCTCCTGGAGGCCGGTGCCGATGTAAACGCACGCCATGAATCCGGCGAGACGCCTTTGCACGCGGCATCCGGGCGCGAGGGAGACCCCGCCATGGTCCGGCTCCTGGTTCTCGCCGGTGCGGAGGTAGACGCGCGAGCCGAGAATGGTGAGACCCCGCTTCACAGGGCCGTGCGCGAACAGAATCCCGCCGTGGCGGCCCTGTTGCTGGAACTCGGGGCCGATCCGGCGCTGGCGGACGCCTCGGGCACGGTTGCCGACCCGGCGAGTTGCCACAGGTGGCCGGATCCGGTGTTCTTCCGTCACGCCACGGCTGGCACCGTCGCCCGTTGTCTCGAATCCGGCGCGGAGGTCGATGACGAAGCCGGGAGCGATCAGGTCAGGAACGGTTCGGGGCGGATGGAGTCCTATGGGGAGGGATCCACACCGATTCACGTGGCGGCCGGATGGACCCGGGACCCCGCGGTGATCGGTCTGCTGACGGGTGCCGGAGCGGATGTGAACGCTCGGACAACGGAGGGTTACACACCGCTGCACTACGCCGCCCGCGACAACGGCGAACCCGCAGTGATCGCCGCCCTGGTCGGGGCGGGAGCCGATGTGAACGCCTGGGCGACACGGTCGGAGTGGGACGTCACACCTCTGTACGAAGCCGCCGCGAACGGAAATGCCGCGGTCGCCGCCGCGCTGGTGGATGCCGGAGCCGACGTGAATGCGGTGGCGGCGGGCAGGAGGACGCGCATGGTCCGCGAATTCGGGGTCCGCCACAGGGCCGGCGTGAATGCGTTGGCGTCCGATGGAAGGGCGCCGCTTCACCGCGCGGCCGCCGAAAACACGAACCCGGCGGTCATCACCGAACTGGTGAGCCGGGGAGCCGATGTGAACGCCAGGCTGCCGGGGGGCAGGACCCCGTTGCACGAAGCGGCGGCCCGGAACGCCGATCCGGCGATTTTGGCCGCGCTCCTCGAGGCAGGAGCGGACGTGAACGCGCGGGGCGCAAATGACGAAGTGTGGACGGAACGCGAGAGCATGCTGGCTTCCCAGGCGGTAGCCGCGCTCGGCACTCCTTGGGGGGGACATCGGAGGCTGCCGGGCGGTGTTGGCATCCGGACCCCCTTGCACGAAGCCGTCATGGGGCGCGGCGACTCCGCGGTCGTCGCGACGCTGATAGCAGCCGGGGCCGATGTGAACGCAAGGGCCGATCTGGACATCAATACCGAGCCCGCCGCGACCCCGCTCTACTGGGCTGTGTCCGCCAACCCGGATCCGGCCGTGCTGGATCTGCTCGTGCGGTCGGGGGCGGACGTGAACGCGCGGGGCGGGGCGGGCCGGACGCCGCTTCACATCGCGGCCCTGCGCAACCCGGTCTTGTTCCCTGTGCTGCTGAAGCTGGGCGCCGATCCCGACGCCCTCGACCGGGAGGGCAAGACCCCCATGGACTACGCGGTCGAGAACCTGTGGCTGCAAGGTATGGAGGAGGTGAGGCGGTTGATGAAGGAAAAGGAGAACGAATCAGGGCAGGAGGGATAGAAATGAGTCAACTCCAGTTTACTTCGTGTAAAGCGGGATTTACAACTGGTGAGCGCTGGTTTGTCCACGGACTGCTCATCCTCATCTGCCCCGCAACCGCCAGCGGCCAGCAGGACTGCGAGGAGTGGGGCGCCCGCCTCTTCTTCACCCAGGCAACCGCCGAGCAGGTCGCGAAGTGCCTCGCAGCCGGCGCCGATGTGCACGCACGGTACGACGCCGGCGCGACCGTCCTCCACGTGGCGGCAGGTTGGACCGCCGAAGCCGCCGTGATCGACGTTCTGATCGAAGCCGGCGCCGACATCAACGCACGGGACGCGAGCGGCGCGATCCCTCTGCACGCGGCGGCGGCCACGAGCCGCCGGCCCGAGGTCGTCGTCGCTCTGGTTGCGGCCGGATCCGATCCCAATGCCCGCGACGATGCCGGCAACACGCCCCTGCACGAGGCCGTGCGGGCCACGGATATGGTGATGATCGCGTCGCTGCTGGAGATCGGCGCGGATCCCGATGCGGCGAACGACGAGGGAACGACCGCCCTGGAAATCGCACTCAAACGGAACTCTTCCTGGGCGACATTCGTGCGGGGAGCGGTTTCGGATTCCGGCGCGGTGAGTCAGCCGGACACGGCGCTTTGGCGCTACGTCGCCGGCGATTCCGCTGCCGCGATTGTGGGGCTGCTGCTGGATGCGGGCGCGGATCCGAGTGTGAGGGACCGGATGTTCGGCGGAACCCCGTTGCACTGGGCCTCATCACGCATGGACCCCGAGGCGATCACCCTGCTGGTGCAGGCGGGGGCGGACCTGAACGCGACGGACGAGCGTGGCCGGACTCCCCTTCACGCGGCGGCGGGCGAGAGTCACAATCCTGCGCTCATCGGGGTTCTGGTTGACGCCGGAGCCGACATCGACGCGCGCGACCACGGCGGCCGGACTCCGCTGCACGAGGCGGCGGCCCGAGGCTGGCCACCCGAAACCGTCGTCGCACTGCTGGCCGCCGGCGCGGATCTGACCGCCGTGGACTTCGAGGGCAACACACCCCTGCACGCGTCGTGGTCCAACTCCGACCCCGAGGTCATGAATACCCTGTTGCGGTTGGGCGCGGATCCCATGGCCCGCAACAACGAGGGCCGACCGGCCGATCCCACGAACTGCGAGAACGCGGGCACGGAGGGGTTCGCCCGGGCGGCGGACGAGGACGACGTGGCCAGGTGCGTCGACTCCGGCGCGGGCGTCAACGCGCGGGACTCCGATGGAAACACTCCGCTCCACCACGCGGTCGACAACGGGGATCTCGCCATGGTGGTTCGGTTGCTGGACGCGGGCGCGGATGTCAATGCGGCCGGAGGTTGGGGCAGGACCCCGCTGCACGGGGCGGCCGAGCGGGGGGACACCGCCATTGTCCGGGCGCTGGTTGAGGCGGGTGCGAATCCGGATGCGCGGAACGACCGGGGTGAAACGCCCCTGCACGATGCGTCCCGTCGCGGCGGTGCAAGTACCGTCGTCCAGGCGCTGCTGGCGGCCGGGGCGGACGTCGGGGCAAGGGACGACGAGGGCGGGACCCCGCTGCATGCGGCTGCAGAGGATGCGGATCTCGCCACGATCTCCGCTCTCCTGTCCGCCGGTGCCGACCCGGAGGCTCGGGACCGGTGGGGCGGCACACCGCTCCATGCGGCGGTGGATGGGGAGGCCGGGAAAGCCGCCGTGGCCACACTCCTGGCGGCCGGCGTCGATGTGAACATCCGGGACGACACGGACAGGACACCGTTGCATGTCGCGGTATCCCGCCCTGATCCTGCCGTCCTGGCCGCGTTGCTTGCGGCCGGCGCTGACGTTGACGCGCGGGACGGCAACGGCCGGACCCCGCTGCACTCGAACCGGGACCCTGCCGCCGTGGCGGCACTCGTAGCCGCGGGAGCGGACGTGAACGCACGCGATCGAGACGCGGCGACCCCCCTGCATTACACGGCCCGTGCGCACTCCTCTTCCGCGCTGGTCGCGGCCCTGTTGGCGGCCGGTGCGGATGTGAATGCCGGGCAGACCTGGATGGGGAGCACTCCGTTGCACTTTGCCGCGGGATGGGGCGGCGATCCCGCCACCATTGCCATCCTGGCCGAGGCCGGGGCGGACGTGAACGCCACCGACGACGAGGGACGGACCCCCCTGCACGAGGCCGCCACCGGCCGCGAACCGGAGATCGTCACCGCGCTGGTGGCTGCGGGCGCGGATGTGAACGCACGGGACAACGCGGGCAACACACCGCTGCACGGCCAGGGGCTGGGCGGCAGGAGGGAACTGGACCCCGCCGTGGTCGAGAGGTTGCTCGAGTTCGGTGGTGACCCCCTGGCGCGGAACGACCTCGGCGAGGTGGCCGATCCCACCCACTGCGAGAACTGGGGCAATCCGTCGTTTCTGGCGGCAGCCGCCAGCGAACAGGTGAATGCCTGTCTGGCCGCCGGCCGCGACATCAACGCCCGGGACGACCGCGGCGCCACGCTGCTTCACCATGCGGCTGCGAGGGCGGATTCGGCCGCCGTGGTCCTCCTGCTGGAAGCGGGCGCGGACCCCGACGCGCGCGACCACCGGGGCGAGACGCCGCTGCACTATCGATGGACGATCGAGAACACCGCGATCGTGTCGCAGCTGCTCGAAGCCGGCGCAAACGCAGACGCCCGCAGCCACGACGGCACCAGCCTGCTGCACCTCGCCTCAGATCCCGGCCCGGTCACCCGACTCCTGGAGGCCGGCGCGGAGGTCGACGCCCGCAACTGGATGGGAGCGACGCCCCTGTTCGGGGCCAGGAACAGGGATGTCATCGGCGCGCTCCTGGCGGCCGGTGCCGATGTGAAATCGGTGGACGCCTGGGGTCGAACGCCGCTGCACCTGTTCTCGGGAAGCCCGCGCGGGCTTGCGCCGCTGTTGGCGGCGGGAGCGAATGTGGACGCGAGGGACTTCAGGGGCAGGACGGCCCTGCACGAGGCGGCCGAATACGAGCGTGGATCCGTCATCGCCGCGCTCGTGGCGGCCGGCGCCGATGTGAACGCGAGGGACGCCATGGGCAACACGCCCCTGCACATCGCCTGGCACAACCACAACTCCGTCGTCGAGAGGCTGCTGGAACTCGGCGCCGACCCGGCGGCGCGCAACGACCGCGGCAGGACCGCCGAGCCGCGCAACTGCGAGAACTGGGACACCCGGCTGTTCCGGGAATACGTCGACGTCGACGGCGTGCGCGAATGCCTGGCGTCCGGCTGGGACATCGACGCGCCCAACCCCGCCAGCGAGACGCCCCTGTACCTGGCGATCGGGCACACGGAAGGGGACGAGGATGCCGTAGCCCGGCTGCTGGAGCTGGGGGCGGACCCGAACGTGCCGGATGCTCGCAGGATGACCGCGTTGCACCGGGTGGCCGAGGGGGGCGATCTCGCCACCTTGGAGCTGCTGCTGGCGGCCGGCGCCGACCTGAATGCGCGCGACGAACGTGGTGCGACTCCGCTGCATCGTGCAACGGCGAATGACGCCCGGGATGTTGTGCGGGCGCTCGTCGATGCCGGAGCGGATGTGAACTCGCGGGACGAACGCGGCGACACCCCGCTGCACTGGAGTCTCCGTGGTTGGGGTGCCGGCCTCGCCGCCGGGGTACTGCTGGAAGCCGGCGCGGACGTGAACGCGCTCAACAATTCGAACGAGACGCCACTGCACGCCGCGATGCGATCGTCGTCCGAGGCAGCGGTTGCCATGCTGCTGGAGCGGGGCTCGGACCCCAATGCGCGAGACGCCGACGGGCGCACTCCGCTGCACGTCGCGGCCCGGTATTCGTTCTCGGGCACGGCGCCGATGATCGCCGCGCTGCTGGAGGCCGGAGCGGACGCGAACGCGCGGGCCGCGAAAGGTGATACGCCGCTTCACCTGGCGGTCGCCTACAACGACGACATCGCACAACTTCAGGCCCTGCTGGCCGGTGGTGCGGACGTCGGCTCGGCGGATACCCTGGGCGTCACCCCGCTGCACCGCGCGGCGGCCCGGCAGAACCTCGCCACCGCGAACGCGCTCCTGGAGGCCGGCGCCGACGCCAACGCACGCGCCGGCAATGGTGACACCCCGCTGCACCTCGCGGTTGCGGAAGACCGGCCCGGCGACCCGGCGGCGTCGGACCGTGACACGGCGCTGGTCGCGGCGCTCGTCCGCGCGGGTTCGGACATGGAGGCGCGCAATGACAGCGGGGAGACTGCGCTGGCAACCGCGGCCAGGCACGGAAACGACCGGTTGGTCAGCAAGCTCCTGGAATTGGGAGCACCCCCGGAACCGGGTGTGACGGCGGCGACCCCTTCCGCGATACCGGTGTGCGACTGGGCGGCCCATGCGACGTTCGCGAACGCCCCGGTCGTCAGCCTCGAGGGGTGCCTGGAGGACGGAATTGAGGTGAGTGCCCTCGACCGCCGCGGTCACTCGCCGCTCCATTCCCTGGTGCGAAACCGGGAATCGAACCACTACTTCCTCCCCGCCGCCATCCTGGCGGTGCTCGGGGCCGGGGCGGACGCCGACGCACGGGATGGAAGGGGTGCGACCCCGCTGCACATCGTCGCGGAAGGCGAACGCGGCTACCAAGTCGGGGGACCGTTCCCGTTGCCTGCCGCCACCGCCGCTCTGCTCGGCGGCGGCGCCGGGGTGAACGCCCGCGGCCGGGGAGATCGCACGCCCCTGCACGTTGCCGCGGCGGCTCTCTTCGACAACACCGTCACCGCGACAACACTCCTGGAGGCCGGCGCCGACATCGATGCGCGGGACGGGTCCGGCGGCACGCCCCTGTACTGGGCGTCGGGACGCTCGGGGCACCCCTCCATGGTCCGGCTCCTGATCGCAGCCGGTGCCGAAGTGAACGCACCCGCCGACAACGGCGAGACCCCGCTCCACCGAGCCGTGCGCGAGCAAAACCCCGCCGTCTCGGCCGTCCTGCTGGAACTCGGCGCCGATCCCACGCTGGCGGACGACTCGGGCACCGCGGCCGATCCTGCGAGCTGCAACCGATGGCCGGGTCCGGTGTTCTTCCACCTCGCGACGGCGGACATCGTGGCCGGCTGCATCGAGGCCGGCGCGGAACCGGATGCCGAGGCATTTGCAATCGGTCACGCATCCTACTGTGACCGCGTGACTTACGGAATTTGGCGATCCGGTTACCGCTGTTTGGTTCCCGCCGTTTGGATCATCGAGCCTCAACCTCGCGGCGGCGGCTGTCCAGAGCCGTCCTGAGTTGTACTTCGTCGGCCTGCTGGTAGCAGCGCAGAATGGTCTGTGCCTCCTTCCAGCCGCCGAGATCGCAGAGCACCTTGAGCGGGACGTTCATGAGGTCGGACGCGAACTTCCGCCTCAGCGAGTGCCAGCCGCGACCGCGCTTGGGTTCCAGCGCGGCGAGCCTCTGGGCCTTCCTCCACCAGTACCCCACGAGCGTCCGGCCCGCGCACTGCGAGGGATCCCTCGGTGCGGGGAGCACCGGCCCGT
>JAPPGI010000051.1 GCA_028874985.1 Gemmatimonadota bacterium
GCCCTATGATTCAGCTTCGGATCCTCCCCACCCACCACGACAGGTGAAGAGCCTCCGAGAATCGGACCCTGATCCTCGTTACGACGGTTCCTGCGACAACAAGATGTCTCCCATATCACGGCCGTTTCCCCTGCGCATTTCTGTTTAGCGAGCCCGATTTCGAGAATCTCTGCGCCGAGAGCTCGAGCGAGCATAAGGCTGAGTGGTTCGGTAGTCCGCCCGACGAGACAACGTCGTTCAATCTCGCGGGTTGCGAAAGCCTGGGCGACCGAAACCGGATATTCAATCCGGTAAGACACTAAACGAAGCAGGAGGTGTTGGGCCCTCCCGTTCCCGAGTGAGGAAATCGGCGGTCACACCCCCGTAGCGATCTCGAGCGCACGGCACGACCGGGCCATCCTGGGGCTGCTGATGGATCCCACGCAGTACCTCATCAGGCGCCGCTGGTCGATGGTCCTGACACGATCCAGGTTGACCACGGAGTCGTGCTCGAGACCCTCCGCGACCCCGACCTCGCCGGCATGCCAATCGAGCCCGGCCACTCCCTTCCGGGCCGAACGTCGAACGCGCGACCCCGCTTCCGGCCTCGCCGCCAGGCTGTCGGCGTAGGTTCGCTGCACCTTTGGCCAGATACTCGGTCAGGCCGTTGTGCTGATAGGTCGCGGAGAAGTCCAGGGAAGCGGGTGCTGCCCGTCACCGCCTGCGATCCTGAAGGCGATTCCTCCTCCGCCAGCCAAGGACAGCCGGAAATCGTCGAAGTTGATCGTGGACGCGATGGGCTCGTCCTCGTACAGGCCCTTGACGCTTGTCGAGGTCGAAAAGTAAGCGAAGCCGACGGTGCCGTAAGCGTCCAGCCTTGCGGGGCCAGCGCCCACGTTGATCTGCGGCCCGAGTCCGGCGGACAGGATGTCGTTGGTGGTCTCCATATCGACATCGACGAACGGCACGGTCGGGCTAAGGGGAACCCGCTGGGTTTCGGCGCCGTAGACGAGGACGCTGCCCTCGGCACGCAGATGGTGGTCCCCTGGAAGATTTCCAAGAACCGGTAAGCTCAATACCCGGGCGGGGGAGATTCCGCCGTGATCGTGCCGATCCCATGGATCGGTGCTACCCCTCGACCGCGACACCGCGCTGCGCGAGACCGTCGATGGCGCCCGCGCGCTCACCGGCGTCAGCGAACGGCACCATCTACGCCACGACCGTTCCGGGACAGCCCCCTCGGCTTCGTCACCTCCGGCCTCACGCCGTAGGAACAGGGAACGCTGGCCCTGCGGCCCGACGGCCCCGCGGCCCCGCTTCCGGCCCCCGCAGCCCCGCTTCCGGCCCCCCGGTCCCGCGGGAGTCCCGGTACACAAACTTGAATCCCTTCGCCTCCCCCCGTATCTTTC
Organism: Gemmatimonadota bacterium; assembly: GCA_028874985.1. GTDB lineage: Bacteria > Gemmatimonadota > Gemmatimonadetes > Longimicrobiales > Gaopeijiaceae > Bin94. The sequence goes on from JAPPGI010000051.1 coordinate 1,389, forward strand.
TGCCTTGATTCGAGAGTTCGTGAAAAATTTCACAAGCTCGCGGGAGCCGGCGGACCCCCACCGGTGGGGCCGCTGGAGCACGCGGGCGCCACCGGGACGCGTCACCACCACCGGAGGACCTTCAGTCAGCATGGCGAAGTCCTACATACCTCTCCTGATCATCTTCGGGGTGACGGTCGTCAACGCCGTCGGGATGGCCGCCGCCTCCCACATCCTCAACCCCCGCCGCCCCACGCCCCAGAAGGCGATGCCCTACGAGTCGGGGATGATCCCGCTCGGCGACACCCGGCACCGCTTCTCGATCAAGTTCTACATGGTGGCGATCAGCTTCATCGTCTTCGACCTGGAGACGATCTTCCTGGTCCCGTGGGCCGTGCGGGTGCGCGAACTCGGCTGGGGGCCGTTCGTGGCGGTGTTCTTCTTCGTGGTCGTGCTGGCGGTGGGACTGGTCTACGAGTGGAAGAAAGGCGGTCTGGAATGGGAGTAGGGAATCCGGGCATCGTGGGCGCCGGGTCGCCGACGTTCCTCACCACCAGGCTGGATTTCGTGGTGAACTGGGCGCGGCGCAACTCGTTGTGGCCCATGCCCTTCGGTACCGCGTGCTGCGCGATCGAGATGATGGCGTCGGCGGCGAGCAACTTCGACCTGGCCCGCTTCGGGATGGAGCGCATGTCCTTCAGTCCGCGGCAGGCCGACGTGCTGATCTGCGCGGGGCGGGTGCCGTACAAGCTTGCGCCGGTGCTCCGCCGCATCTGGGACCAGATGATGCAGCCCAAGTGGTGCATCTCGATGGGGGCGTGCGCCTCGTCGGGGGGCGTCTTCGACGCGTACTCGATGGTGCAGGGGATCGACACCATCGTCCCCGTCGACGTCTACATCCCGGGGTGCCCGCCCCGTCCCGAGGGGCTGATCTACGGGCTGATGATGGTGCAGGAGAAGATCCGCGGAGAGAGCCTGGCCAACCACGCCGAACTCCGCGCCGAGGATCCGCTCACCGTGGGGAGACCGCGGGCCGATGACCAGGAAGTCGCGGACCTGACCGGACCGTTCGGGAATTCGACCCACCAGAACCGGGTGAGCGGACTGGTCGAGACGGACGCCATCGGCCGGGCCGAGGACCGGCTGCCCTGACGATGTCGACGCACCTGTGTGACGGCCCGGCGCGGACGTGCGCGCGTTGACGGCCGATTCGTCTTCCGGCGGCTCGTTTTCCGGCTTCGACCTCGTCGCGGCCGGGCCGGGCGTGGCGCGCGAGGACACAGGTGCGGCCCCGGCGCCCGGCAGCGTCGCACCCGGCAACCCCTCGGTGACGGCACTGCGCGAGCGGTTTCCCGGCGCGGTACTGCGCAACGAGATCTGCGCCGGCGACGAGGACGTCGTCTACGTCGACCCCGCGCGCATCGCCGAGATCCTGCGCTGGCTGCACGACGACCCGGACCGGCACTACGACCATCTGGCCGACGTCACGGCGGTGGACTACGGGGGCGGGAGGCCGCTGGAAGTCGTCTACCAGCTCTGGTCGATCCCGCACCGTGCGGCGCTCAGGGTGAAGTGCGAGCTGCCCCTCGACGCGCTCGAAATCGAGAGCGTCACCGGGATCTGGGCGGGTGCAAACTGGCTGGAGCGCGAGGTCTACGACCTGTTCGGGATCACCTTCGCGGGACACCCGGACCTGCGCCGCATCCTGATGCCCGACAACTACGCCGAGGGACACCCGCTCAGGAAGGACTTCCCGCTGCGCGGCCGCTTTTCGCGCGCCGAACAGACGCGCCGCGCCCTGACCCAGGACCCGGAGGACTACTACGTGCCGGGCGAGATCGCCGAGCGGGTGCCGCAGGTGGTTGAGGAGGCGGGCGCCGCGGCGGGCGAAGGGGAAGGAGCCGGCTGATGGCCACGGGCACGACCGAATACGCCGTCCGCCGCAACCCCGAGATGGGACCCGGCGGGACGCCCGTCCTCAGTCCCACCGAGCCCTTCGACGCCCCCGAGCCCGAGCTCGGTTCCGAGACGATGCTGGTCAACGTGGGTCCGCAACACCCGGCGACGCACGGAGTGCTGCGGCTGGTGGTCGAACTCGACGGCGAGACCGTGGTGAGCGTGGTGCCCAGGCTGGGCTACCTGCACTCCTCCTTCGAGAAGCTGGGCGAGTACCGCACCTTCAACCAGATCGTCACGCTGACCGACCGCATGGACTACCTGGCGCCGCTGATCTACAACTGCGCCTACGTCATGGCGGTCGAGAAGCTGATGGGGATCGAGGTGACGGAGCGCTGCAAGGTCGCGCGCGTGATCTGCATGGAGATGGACCGCATCTTCTCGCACCTGCTCTGGCTGGGCACGTGGGCGATCGACGTGGGGGCCTTCACGCCGTTCCTGTACGCGTTTCAGCAGCGCGAGAAGGTCTACACGCTGCACGAGGCGCTGACCGGGGCGCGGATCACCACCTCGGCCACGCGCATCGGCGGCATGATGGCCGACCTGCCCGAGGGGTGGACGAAGGGGGTGCGGGAGTTCGCCGACAACCTGCCCGCGACGCTGGACGAGATCGACACCCTGCTCACCTGCAACGCGATCCACATCGGGCGCACGCAGGGGATCGGCGCCATTTCGGCGGAGGAGGCGGTCAACCACGGGCTCACGGGTGCCAACCTGCGCGCGAGCGGAGTCCCCTACGACGTGCGCAAGGACCGTCCCTACTACGACTACGAGAGCTACGACTTCGAGGTCCCGATCGGCTGCCACGGCGACTGCTACGACCGCTACCTGGTGCGCATGGAGGAGATGCGGCAGAGCATCCGCATCCTGCACCAGGCGCTGGACCGGCTGCCGGGCGGTCCCATGGACGTGGAGGACCCGCGGATCAGCCTGCCCTCCAAGACCGACTGCATGTCCGACATGGAGTCGATGATCCACCACTTCAAGCTCATCACCGACGGCATTCCGGCGCCGGCCGAGGACTGCTGGTTCTCGGTGGAGGGGTCGAAGGGGGAGCTGGGGATGTACGTGGTGGGGGACGGGGGACCCAAGCCGGTGCGCTGGCGGATCCGGCCGCCGTCGTTCGTGAACCTGTCGGCGATCCCGAAGCTGGCCGAGGGCCACCTCATGGCCGACCTGATCATGATCAACGCGAGCCTGGACATCGTGCTCGGGGAGATCGACCGGTGAGCGACGCCCGCTTCCGGAACCCCGGCTGGGCCGGGAACACCGGCGAGTTCGACCTGACCGAGGCCGACGTCCGCGGGAGCGAGTTCGTGGGCGAGCAGCCGCTCGACGGCGGGCATCCGGGCGTGGCCCCCAGCCTGCCCTACATGCTGGTGCGGAAGGACCCGGAGGCGCCTCTCTTCGAGGGACCCTACCTGGAGCGTTTCGAGAAGATCCGGACCCGCTACCCGACCGCGCGTGCCGCGCTCATCCCCGCGCTCAACCTGGCCCAGGAGCTGCGTGGCCACGTGTCGCCGGAGACGATGGACGAGGTGGCCGCGCTTCTCGGCCTCAGCGACGCCTTCGTGCGGGGCGTCGCCACCTTCTACACGATGTACAACAAGCGTCCGGTGGGGCGCTTTCTCATACAGGTCTGCACCAACATCTCGTGCAACATCCGCGGCGCCGACGAGGTCCTGGCGGCCTTCCTGGAGCACACGGGCACGGAGCTGGGCGAGACGTCGAGCGACGGCGACTTCACGGTGGCGGAGGCCGAGTGCCTGGCGGCGTGCGGCTTCCCCACCTGCGTGCAGATCAACTCGCGCTACTTCGAGGACGTGTCGGTGGAGGACGTACCGGAGGTGCTGGCGAGGTTGAAGCGCGAGGTGAACGATGGGTTCTAACACTCTGTAAGGAATAGACTTGGCCTACCCGTACCGACATGAGAGCGAGACCCGGATCCTGAGCGAGGGCTTCGGGGATCCCGCCGCGCGAACCGTGGCGGGGTGGAAGGCGATGGGGGGGTACGCGGGGATCGCGCGGGCGCTGGAGATCGGGCGCGAGGCGACGATCGACGAGGTGAAGGCGTCGGGGCTGAGGGGGCGGGGCGGGGCGGGTTTCCCAACGGGGCTCAAGTGGTCGTTCATGCCGAAGGACGCGCGGCGTCCCCACTACCTGCTCTGCAACGCCGACGAGTCGGAGCCGGGCACCTTCAAGGACCGCGAGATCATCCGCTGGACGCCGCACCAGCTCATCGAGGGCTGCCTGGTGGGGTCGTACGCGATCGGCGCCGCCCACTGCTACATCTACCTGCGGGGCGAGTTCTTCGAGAGCACGCAGGTGCTGGCTCGGGCGCTGGAGGAGGCGTACGACAAGGGACTGGTCGGCAGGGACATCATGGGGTCGGGCGTGGACATCGACATGACGCTGCACGTCGGGGCCGGCGCATACATCTGCGGCGAGGAGACCGGCCTGATGAGCTCGCTCGAGGGGCGCCGGGGCGAACCCCGCGTCAAGCCGCCCTTCCCGGCGGCGGTCGGCGCCTTCGGGATGCCCTCGACGATCAACAACGTGGAGACGCTGGCCGCGACGCCGCACATCCTTAGGCACGGCGGCGAGTGGTACCGCCAGTGGGGCACCGACAAGAGCCCGGGCACCAAGCTCTTCTGCGTTTCGGGGCATGTGAGGAAGCCCGGCAACTACGAGTTCCCCCTGGGCTTCCCGATGATGGAGCTGATCGAGGACGTCTGCGGCGGCATTCCGAACGGCCGCGCCCTCAAGGCGGTCATTCCGGGCGGCAGTTCGGTGCCGATCATGAGCGCGGACGACTGCCGCGAGTGCTCGCTCTGCTACGAGGGGGTCGAGGCCGCGGGGTCGATGCTCGGCTGCGCCTCGGTGATCGTGATGGACGACACGACCGACATCGTCAAGCAGGTGAGACGCATGGCCTACTTCTACGCGCACGAGTCGTGCGGGCAGTGCACGCCGTGCCGCGAGGGGACCGCGTGGGCCACGAGGATCCTGCGGCGCATCGAGGACGGCCGCGGCACCGAGGACGACCTGGACACGCTCATCGAGATCTCCGAACAGATGACCGGCACCACGATCTGCGTGCTCTCGGACTCGCTGGCGATGCCGATCATCTCCTCGATCGAGAAGTTCCGCGACGACTACCTGGCGCTGATTCGGCGGGGGGAAAGGGTGGGGGCGGCGTGACCGACACCGTGACCCTGACCATCGACGGCCACGAGGTCACCGTCCCGAAGGGGACCTCGCTGCTCCACGCCGCGGAGACGCTGGGGACCGAGGTGCCGCACTACTGCTATCACCCGGGCCTCACCGCCCCGGCGCAGTGCCGCATCTGCCTGGTCGAGGTCGAGGGCGCGCCCAAGCTGCAACCGTCCTGCGTGACGATGGCCCAGGACGGGCAGGTGGTCCACACGGACAGCCCCGCCGCGAAGCGGATGCGGCAGGGCGTGCTGGAGTTCTACCTGGTCAACCATCCGCTCGACTGTCCCATCTGCGACATGTCGGGCGAGTGCATGCTGCAGGACTACGTCTTCGACGAGGGGCGGGAGAAGGGGCGCAGCCGCGAGCCCAAGCGCGTCTTCGGGCGCGACGACTTCGGCGGCGACGTGCTCTACTACGGCGACCGGTGCGTGATGTGCACCCGCTGCGTGCGCTTCATGGACGAGGTGGCGCGGGACTCGCGGCTGACCGTGGTGGAGCGGGGGAGCCGCGCGGTGATCGACACCTTCTTCGACCGGGGGCTCGAGGGCGCGTCGTTCGCGGGCAACGTGGTGGACATCTGCCCGGTGGGCGCCCTGGTCTCGAAGGACTTCCTGCACAAGGCCCGCGCCTGGGACCTGGACCACACGCCGTCGGTGTGCCCGAACTGCAGCCAGGGGTGCAACATCGAGCTGCACACGCGCGACAACCTGGTGCAGCGGCTCAAGCCGCGTGAGAACCAGGAGGTCAACGGGCACTGGATGTGCGACTACGGGCGCGCCAACTACGAGTGGATGAACCGGCCGGGACGGCTGGAGGAGCCGGCGGCGGGGCGGGGGGCAAAGCGCCGCCGCGTGGACTGGAAGTCGGCGCTGGAGCACCTGTTCGTGCAGCTGCGGGCGGGGGTCGGCGCCGAGGTCAAAGTGGTGGGATCGGCGGCTGCCTCGAACGAGGCGCTGGCGGCGCTGGCGGCGGTGGCCGGGGAGGCCGGCGAGGTGTCCTCGCGCGTGTTCCGCTCCCCGCGGGCCGCCGACGAGGTCCCGCTGCCGGGCTTCCCCCTGCTGGTGCGGCGTCACGACCTGGCCCCGAATGTGGACGGGGCGGGGTTGCTGGGGTTCGAGCGCACCGGTGACGACGAGGCGAAGGGCGGTCTCGAGGATGTGGCCGGGCACGACGGGGTGCTTTTCGTCCTGGGCGACGAACTAGCCGACCGGAACGAGGACTTCGGCGCCGCGGCCGGCCTCTACGTGTACCTCGGCGCCTTCGACTCGCCGGCGGCCCGGAATGCGGACTACGTGCTGCCCGTCACGACCTTCGCCGAGGAGGAAGGGTCGTTCGTGAACGCGCAGGGCAGGGTTCAGCGCTACCGGCAGGGGCTGCAGTCGCCCGGGTCGGCGCGGCCCGCGTGGCTGGTGCTGGGGGCGCTCGCGGCGGCGTTGGGAGGACACGGGACTCCGGCTACGGCGGCCGATGTCTTTGCGGGGCTGGTCGCCGCGCACGCGGCGTTCGCGGGGCTCACCTGGGATGCGCTGGGCGACCGGGGAGCCGCCCTGCGGACGGAGGCCGTCCATGGGTGAGATGCAGGAGCTCTCGACCTTCTGGTTCGTGACCATCGCAGCCGTCAAGGTCGTCGCCGTCTTCACGGTCGTGATGGGGGTGGTCGCGTACATGACGCTCGCCGAGCGCCGCGTGTCGGCCTTCATCCAGGACCGGCTCGGCCCCAACCGCGTCGGTCCCTTCGGACTCCTGCAACCCATCGCCGACGGGATCAAGAACATCATCAAGGAAGAGACGATGCCCGGGACGGCGGCGAAGTTCTACTTCGTGCTGGGTCCCGCGCTGGCGATCATGCCGGCGGTGGTGACTATCGCCGTGATTCCGTTCGCGGCGCCGCTGCCGACGCCGGTCGGCACGGTGGACATGGTCGTGGCGGACGTCCCCATCGGGATCCTCTACATCCTCGCGCTCTCTTCGCTGGCCGTGTACGGGATCGTGCTCTCGGGGTGGGCGTCGAACAACAAGTACGCGTTTCTGGGAGGCCTGCGCGCCTCGGCCCAGATGATCTCCTACGAGGTGGCGCTCGGGCTGAGCGTGATCGCGGTTCTGCTTCTCGTCGGCAACGTCACCCTTACCGAAACGGTCTGGAAGCAGCAGCAGCTGGGAATGTGGTTCGTCTTCCCGCTGTCGCTGGCCTTCATCTTCTTCCTGATTTCGGCGCTGGCCGAGACCAACCGGCTCCCCTTCGACATGCCCGAGGCCGAATCGGAGCTGATCACCGGGTACCACACCGAGTACTCCGCCATGAAGTTCTCGATGTTCTTCATCGCCGAGTACGCGCACGTGGTGACGGCCTCGGCGCTGCTGGCGACGCTCTTCTTCGGCGGGTGGGACATCCCCTTCTGGACGGGCGACGACATGTTCCGCCACGAGGGGGGCTGGATCAGGGGCTTCGACGAGGCGGGCGCGCCCATCCCGGCGACGCCCAGCGTGCTGATCACCCTGCTCACGCTGGGGGCGTTCTGCGCCAAGACGGGCTTCTTCCTCCTGCTCTACATCTGGATCCGGTGGACGCTGCCGCGCTTCCGCTACGACCAGGTCATGCACCTGGGGTGGAAGGTGCTGCTGCCGGGCGCGCTCGGGTACATCATGCTGGTGGCGGGGACGATGCTCGTGCTCGACCAGTTGGAGGTGCCCTACGGGATGCTCTACGGAGGGGTGCTCACCGCGGTGAGCGGGATCACCACACTGGCCTTCCTCTTCTTCGTGGACCGCGACCGGGTGATCTCGGGGGCGCACAGGAAGCGGAACGTCGCCGGCCGGCGTCTCCCCGTGGCGCCGAAGGCCGGCGGACCGGCTGCAACGAGCTGAACGGGAACGGAGAACGATGGCGATTTCGGTCAAGGTGATGAGGCGCCCCGAGGCGGGCCGCACGTCGTACATGCGGGCCACGCTGAAGGGCATGAGCCTCACATTCAGGCACATGGTGCGCCCCACCAAGGTCACCCTGGAGTACCCCGAGGAGCAGCCGGACCTGCACCCCCGCTGGCGCGGCACGCACCGCATGGAGGTGCACGCCGACGGGCGTCCCAAGTGCGTGGCCTGCGGGCTCTGTCCCACGGTCTGTCCCGCCAACTGCATCCGCCTGGTGGGCGGCGAGGACGACCAGGGGAACCGCTACCCGATCGTGTACGAGATCGACGAATTCCGCTGCATCTTCTGCGGCATGTGCCAGGAGGTGTGCCCGGTCGAGGCCATCCACGTGGGGCAGCACTTCGAGAACGCGGAGTACACCCGGGACCGCTTCGTCTACGACCTGGACCGCCTGATGGAGCAGGACCACCCCGTGACGCTCCTCTGGGACCCCTCGGATCCGCGCTCCGAATGACCGACGTCCTCTTCGTCCTGTTCGCGGTCGTGGCCACGGGCGGCGGCATCGGCGTCGTGACCGGGAGGAGTCCGGTGGCCAGCCTCCTGTTCATGGTGGCGACGCTGGCAAGCCTGGCCGGGATCTACGTGCTCTTCGAGGCGCACTTCCTGGCGGCGATCCAGGTGCTGGTGTACGCCGGCGCGATCATGGTGCTCTTCCTCTTCGTGATCATGCTGCTCAACCTGGGCCACGACTACCGCGCCGACCTGAAGTACGGGTCGTGGTTCCTGCTGTCGCTGGTGGTGGTGGGGCTCACGGCGGGAGTGCTGGTGCAGGGGCTCATGGGTACGGGGGAGACCGGACTGCGGGCGGGCGGTGCCGAAGTCGCGGCCGCGCTGGATGCGGCGGTGGTGGAGAAGGGGGCGGTGGGCGTGATCGCGGACCCGCTCTTCACCGACTACGTGGTGGCCTTCGAGCTCATGGGACTGCTGCTGCTCGTCGCGATCGTGGCCGCGGTCGTGCTCGCCAAGCCGCGCGACCCTGAGGCCGGGGAGTGACATGCTGATCCCCGCCCTGTACCTGAGCGTTGCGCTCTTCGTGATCGGCACGCTGGGGGTGATCGTGCGCAGGAACGCGATCATCATCTTCCTCTGCATCGAGCTGCAGCTCAACGCGGTCAATCTGGCCTTCGTGGCCCTCTCCCGGTACACCGGCATCGAGGGACAGTTGTACGTCTTCTTCGTGATGACGGTGGCGGCGGCCGAGGCGGCGGTGGGGCTGGCGATCATCATATCGATCTTCCGTCACTACGAGACGGTCGACGTGGACAAGTTCAACCTCCTGAAGTGGTGACGGCGTGATCACGGCCCGTCCGGAGAGTGTGCTGGCGGGGTCCGGCGCGGTTTCGCCGCCGGCCGCCGAGTGGGAGCCGATCCTGCCGGGACTGATCGTCCTCCTGCCGCTACTCGGGTTCGTGCTCAACGGCATTCTGGCGCTGCGATCAGCCCGGTATTCTTCCGCGGCGCTGCGGGAAGGCCGGGATTGGGACCCCTTCGCCGGGCCGAGGCCGCCGGCCACTCACCGGCTGCCGACCTGGATCGGACCCGGCGTGATGGCCCTCGCCTTCGCCCTGGCGCTGGTGAACTTCCTCGGGATGATGGCGGCCGATCCGCACGATCCCGTCGTCCGCTCCTACTGGGGCTGGATCGTCACCGGCGACCTGCGCATCGACGCGGCCATCCAGCTCGACCGGCTGTCGATGATCATGACGCTGGTCGTCACCGGGGTCGGCTTCCTCATCCACGTCTTCAGCGTCGGATACATGGGCAGGGATCCGGGCTATCCCCGGTACTTCGCCTACCTGAACCTCTTCGTCTTCTTCATGCTCGTGCTGGTGCTGGGCTCGGGGTTCGGCACCATGTTCGTGGGCTGGGAGGGTGTAGGACTCTGCAGCTACCTGCTGATCGGCTACTGGTTCAGCGACCGCGAGAAGTCGGACGCGGGGAAGAAGGCGTTCATCGTCAACCGGATCGGCGACGTGGGCTTCCTGCTGGCCATGTTCCTCCTCTTCCAGGGCTTCGGGACGCTCGACTTCGTCCCGATCTTCGCGGGGGCCGAGGATCACTTCGCGGCCGGCGGCGTGACGATCACGGCCATCACCCTGCTGCTCATGCTCGGCGCGGCCGGGAAGAGCGCCCAGCTGCCGCTCCACATCTGGCTCCCCGACGCGATGGCGGGCCCCACCCCCGTCTCCGCCCTCATCCACGCGGCCACCATGGTCACCGCGGGCGTCTACATGGTGGCCCGGTCGTCGGTGCTTTACGCCCTCGCGCCGACCAGCCAGGCGGTCGTGGCCGGGATCGGGGTGCTGACCGCCCTCGTCGCGGCCACCATCGCGCTCCAGCAGTACGACATCAAGAAGGTGCTGGCCTACTCGACCGTCTCGCAGCTGGGCTTCATGTTCCTGGCGGCCGGGGTGGGCGCCTTCACCGCGGCGATCTTCCACCTGGTCACGCACGCCTTCTTCAAGGCGCTGCTCTTCCTGGGCGCCGGCGCGGTCATTCACGCCATGCACGACGCGGCCCACCACGGCGACGGCCACCTCGACGAGCAGGACATGCGCAACATGGGAGGGTTGCGCAGGTACATGCCGGTCACCTGCGCGGTCATGTGGATCGCGACGCTGGCGATCGCGGGGATCTGGCCCTTCGCCGGGTTCTTCTCCAAGGACGAGATCATCTGGTACGCGGCGGCGTGGGCGGGCGCGGAGTCGAACCCGTTCGGGCGGCTGTACGCGGTGTACTGGGGACTGGCGCTCCTGACCGCGCTGATCACCGCATTCTACATGACCCGCCTGATGGTCATGACCTTCCACGGCGCCAACCGCACCGGCAAGACCGCGAGCTCCCGCCTGCACGAGGCCCCGAGCGTGATGACGGTGCCGCTGGTCGTGCTGGCGGTGCTGTCGGTGTTCGGTGGGTGGATCAACGTGCCCGATGCGCTCGGCGAGTCCTTCGCCGGGCTGTGGGGCGCGCTGCCGATGAGCGAATGGCTGCACCACTGGCTCGAACCGGTCACGCACACCGCGGCCGGGATCCAGGTGGCGGGAATGGGCGAGGCGGCGCATGCGGCGCCGGTGGGGGGCGGGGAGGCGGTGTGGGCGCTGGTCTCGACGCTGGCCGCGGCCGTGATGGTGGCGGCGGCGGTTCGGTTCACGTCGACGCGCAGGTACGTCCGGGCGGCAGAGGACCCCGGCCCGCAGGGAGGACTGCGCCGGTTCGTCTACAACAAGTGGTACTTCGACGAGGTCTACGATGCCGTGGTGGTGCGTCCCGTGGTGGCCGGCTCCCGCTGGTGCTGGAAGGCGGTCGACACGGTGGTCATCGACGGGTTCGTGAACTTCACGGGCAACTTCGCCCGCCTGGCCGGCTGGGCGACCAGCCTCTTCCAGACCGGCCAGGTCAACATGTACGCCTTCGTGCTCACCCTGGGGGTGCTCGTCGTACTGGGCGCCACGGTCTTCCTGTAACGGTGCCATGAACGATCTTCTCGCTTCGATCATGTACGGGGACTGGATCCTCCACGCGCTGATCTGGCTGCCGCTGGCCGGGACCGTGCACGTCCTGGTGTCGTCGGCGGAGCGGGCGAAGAACGTCGCGTTCCGGTGGTCGGCGTTCGTCTTCGTGCTGAGCCTGGGGCTGTGGTGGGCCTACGAGCCGGGTGACGGGGGCTTCGCCCTGGAATCCTCCGCGTCGTGGATCGAGGCCTGGGGGGTGGGCTACTCGCTGGGGATCGACGGCATCTCGGTCTTCATGGTGCTGCTGACGACCTTCACCAGCGCGATCGCGATCCTGGGGTCGTTCGAGTACGTCAGGACGCGCCGCAAGGCCTTCTACGCCCTGATGCTGCTGCTCGAGATGGGGGTCGTGGGCTTCTTCCTGGCGACCGACATCTTCCTCTTCTACGTCTTCTTCGAACTGACCCTGGTGCCGATGTACTTCATCGTGGGCATCTGGGGGGGCGAGCGCAGGATCTACGCGGCGGTGAAGTTCTTCCTCTACACGGCGGTGGGGTCGCTGCTGATGCTGGTGGCGATCCTGTACGTGTACTTCGCCAGCGGCACCGGGTCCTTCGGTTACGACGCCTTCGTCAACGCGGGTCTGAGCCTGCGGGAACAGTTGTGGCTCTTCGCGGCCTTCGCCCTGGCCTTCGGGATCAAGGTGCCGGTCTTCCCCCTGCACACCTGGCTGCCGGACGCCCACGTCGAGGCCCCCACGCCCGGGTCGGTCATCCTGGCTTCGGTGCTGCTCAAGATGGGCACATACGGCTTCCTCCGGTTCCTGCTGCCGTTCTTCCCCGATGCGGCGCGGCACCCGGTGGTTGTCGCCGTCATGCTGGCGCTCGGGGTGATCGGGATCATCTACGCGGCCTGGGTCGCCGCCGTCCAGCCCGACGCCAAGAAGCTGGTCGCGTACACCTCCGTGGCGCACATGGGCTTCGTCGTGATCGGGGTGTTCGCGCTCACGCTGAACGGCCTGCAGGGCGGGATGGTGGTCATGATCAGCCACGGGATCTCCACCGGTGCCCTCTTCCTCCTGCTGGGCATGATGTACGAGCGCCGCCACACCCGGCTCATAGGGGACTTCGGCGGTATCGGCCGCGCGGCGCCCTGGTTCGCCACCGCCTTCGTCATCACCGCGCTGGCCTCGATCGGGCTGCCCGGCACGAGCGGGTTCGTCGGCGAGTTCCTCGCCCTGCTCGGCACCTTCGAAACCCACATGGTGGTGGCCGCGATCGCCGCCACGGGCGTGATCTTCGCGGCATACTACATGCTGCCGATGGTGCAGCGGGTTCTCTTCAACGAGTTGGACAGGCCCGAGAACCGCACCTTCGCCGACCTGTCGCGGCGCGAGATGGCGATCCTGGGACCTCTGGTCGCGCTGATGATCTGGATCGGCGTCCATCCCACGCCCTTCCTGGAGCGGATGGAACCGAGCGTGCAGGCGGTGCTGGAGCGGGTGGAGGACGCCCGGGCGGACGCGGGGCACACCCTCGGTGGGGAAGACTGACCCGATGCTCCTCGACTACTCCTCCAGCTTCCACTACGTGCTGGCGCTGTTGCCCGAACTCGTCCTCACGATATGGGGGATGGGCGTGCTGCTGGCGGGCGTGTCCCGCAAACAGGGGCACGGTCCGGGGCAGGAGACCGGCTGGCTGGCGCTGGCGGGACTGGCCCTGGCCGCGGTGGCCAACGGATGGCTCTACTTCGGGGTGAGCGAAGACGGCGCCGCCGCGATGATCGCCGTGGACCGCTTCCGCCTCTTCGCAAACTGGGTCTTCATCCTGGGAGCGGGCTTCTCCATCGTCATCTCGCTGCCGTACGTGGCGCGCCAGAGGCTGCAGGCCGGCGAGTACTACTCGCTCATCCTCTTCGCCGCCGTCGGGATGATGTTCATGGCCGCGGCCCGCGACCTCATGATCATCTTCCTGGGCCTGGAACTCATGTCCATCGGGGTCTACGCCCTGGCCGGCTTCAACCGGCGCGACCGGCGGTCGGCGGAAGCGGGGCTCAAGTACTTCCTGCTGGGCGCCTTCGCCAGCGGTTTCCTGTTGTTCGGCATCGCCCTCCTGTACGGTGCCACCGGCGGCACGAACGTCCATGCCGTGGCCGCCTCGATTGCCGACGGCTCCGCGGCCGGCGCGCTCCTGATGCCGGGGGTGGCGCTCCTCGCGATCGGCTTCGCCTTCAAGGTGGCCGCGGTGCCCTTCCACATGTGGACGCCGGACGTCTACGAGGGCGCCCCCACGCCGGTCACCGCCTTCATGGCGGCGGCCGTGAAGACCGCCGCGTTCGTCGCGTTCCTGCGGGTCTTCCTTGTCGGCCTCGAAGGGCTCCACGCCGAGTGGTCGACCATCCTGTGGTGGATATCGGCCGTCACCATGGTGGCCGGCAACGTGGTGGCGCTGGTCCAGTCCAGCGTCAAGCGCATGCTGGCGTATTCATCCATCGCGCACGGCGGCTACCTGCTCGTCGCCCTCGTCGCGGCCAACGACACGGCGACGTCGGGGATGCTCTTCTACCTCCTGGTGTACACGATCATGACGATCGGCGCCTTCGCGGTGGTGGTCACGGTGGGCAACCAGAGCGAGGCCAACGCCCGGATCGAGGACTACGGCGGTTTCGGCTGGCGCAAGCCCGTCCTGGGCGTCTTCATGACCGTGCTGCTCCTGTCGCTCGCGGGCTTCCCCGGCACGGCCGGGTTCATCGCCAAGTACCACCTGCTCCTGGGCGCGGCCGAGTCGAGTCTGTGGGTGCTCGCGGTGATCCTCGTCCTGACCACGGTGGTGTCGTACTGGTACTACCTGCGCGTCGCCTGGTACATGTGGATGAAGGAGGCCCCCGAGGGAGCCGATTCGGCCGACCCGGCCATCACCCCCTTCGCCACGCACCTCGTGCTGGTGGTGAGCGTGGCGGTGATTCTCCTCGCGGGCGTCTTCCCGGGCGCGGCCCTGGATCTTGCGGCGGGCTCGCTGGAGGGACTGAGAGGTCTCGCGGCGGAGGCCGGGGCTGCCGCCGGCCATTGAGCGAACGGAAGGGGCCGGCGCCGCGCGACGCCCGGATGCGCATCCCGGAGCACATCTTTCGCGAGTACGACATACGCGGGATCGTGGGCGAGGACCTCGACCCCGGGGTGGCCGAGGCGGTGGGGGGAGCGTACGGGTCGGAGCTGAGGGCGCGGCTTCCGGGGTCCCGGCCGCGCGTGGTCGTGGGCGAGGACAACCGGCCGTCTTCTCCGGCAATGCGGGCCGGGCTCGCGCGCGGTCTCCGGCGGGCCGGGTGCGACGTCGTTCAGTTGGGGACGGTCCCCACCCCCGTCACCTATTTCAGCGAATACGAGTACGCGGCGGACGGCGCGGTACAGATCACGGGCTCCCACAACCCCCCCGAGTACAACGGCATCAAGATGACCATGGGCAAGGGGTCCGTGTACGGGGATACGATCCGGGGGCTCCTGCGGCGCATCCGAACCGGTGACATGGCGGTGGGCGAGGGGGGTCTGGAGACCGTGGACCCGCTTCCCGCCTACGTAGCCGACGTCGCGGCGCGGTTCCGGCCGGCCCGGCAGGTGAAGGCGGTCGTGGACTGCGGAAACGGCGCCGGATCGGTGGTCGCGGTGGAACTGCTGCGCGCCGCGGGACTGGAGGTGGCACCACTCTACTGCGAGTCGGACGGGACCTTCCCGAACCACCACCCGGACCCGACGGTGGACGAATACGTGCAGGACCTGATCGCCGCCGTGCGGAGTCACGGGGCCGATGTGGGAATAGGGTTCGACGGCGACGCCGACCGGATCGGGGTGGTGGACGAGCGGGGCTGCATCGTGCGGGGCGACATCCTCCTGCTCCTGTTCGGGCTGGATCTCCTGCGGCGCCGGGGACCGGGCCAGACCCTCGTCTTCGACGTGAAGTGCTCCCAGATCCTCTCCGAGGAGTTCGAACGCGCGGGCGGGGTGCCGGTGATGTGGAAGACCGGTCACTCCCTCATCAAGGAGAAGATGAAGGAGACGCGCGCGCCGCTTGCGGGTGAGCTCTCGGGGCACATCTGCTTCGCGGACGGCTACTACGGCTTCGACGACGCGCTCTATGCCGCCTGCCGCCTGGGGGAGCTGCTGGCCGCCTCCGACCGCCCGCTCTCGGAGATGGCCGGGGAGCTGCCGGTGTACGCCTCCACGCCCGAACTGCGGATCGAGGTGGCGGAAGAGGACAAGTTCGGGCTGGTGGAGCGGGCCTGCAGGCACTTCAGTGCGAGGTACGACGTGATCGCGGTGGATGGGGTGCGGGTTCTCTTCGGCGACGGCTGGGGGCTGATCCGGGCCTCCAACACGCAGCCGGTGATCGTGGCGCGGTACGAGGCCAGCACGGCGGAGCGGCTGGGGGAGATCCGGGCGACGATGGAGGGGTGGCTCCGGGGGGAGGGGGTCTCGGTCTGATCTGAGGGCGGGACCGGGAGACGCACCGCGCGTCCCCTCGACCGTCCGTCCTCCGGTCCGCCGGAACCTCCCTAACAGCCCGTGGACAAAATCCCCCCGGCATTCGACCGTCGATGCATCCGGCCTGGCCGCTTCGCTTCACCTTCTCAGTGCGCCGTGGAAAGGCGCGCTTTCCTGGTGGGTGCGAGTCCCACCC
>JAPPGI010000229.1 GCA_028874985.1 Gemmatimonadota bacterium
TCACGGAGAGATCGCCGTGACCGCCCCGTCGCGGAGGCAGCGCATCGCCGCCCAGTTGGCCGACCTGAAGATGCCGGGTGCGCTGGAGAGCCTCGACGAATGCAGCCGAAGCCCAGGGGCAGAAACGTGAATGAACACGGTACAGGCGGTTGTGACCGTACGGAATCGCGTTCGCGCTCAGCTTGGCGGCGTGCGGCGATTCCGCGAAACCGGAGCGCGCGCTCACCGAAGAGGAGGCGACGGCGCTGAGATCACGGGCACGACCGCGCTCATGTCCGAACTGCTCAACGACTCCACGATCGTCCCGGTCGTCAATTCGTCCGGCGACCCCGAGTTCGAGTGTCCCCGGGGAGGCGGCATGGTGATGCGCGGACAGGGCGACGAGGAGATTGCCGACCACGGTCTCGTGTGTTTGCAGGTTCTGGCCGACGCCGAACGCGACAAGATCGCGCCCTCATGGCTCTTGATCGCCCGTGAAGTCCGCGACAAGCTAGACGATGGGGGGCGGCGAATGCAGGCGCCCTTTGTGGGCGACATGCTGCGTGAAATGGAGGAGGAAGAATACTTGGAGAGCTGTGAGTTCGAGCAGGGTTGGGGGCGCGGCGCGCCTACGAAGGGTTATCGGCTTACCCCGAAGGGTCGTGAAGCGCTGAAAAGCGGCCACTTGGACTCTTGACGGCACTTCCGGTTCTCGACGGTCGCACGGTCTTGACCGGCGGAAACACGGGACTCATCTTCAGGTCAGTCCGCCGTCCTGGCCCGAAGGGGGTGCGCGGGTCTACCTGACGAGTCGCCAGCGGGGCCAAAGTAGAGGGTCGCCGCGCGGACCTTGGCTGCCCGAGCGCCCTGCGGCACAAGTAGCTGCCCCTTCGTCACGCGGGGCCTCCTCCGCGCGGCCCGCTCGGCAATCTCCGCGGCTTCCGCAGTGTCTCCATAGCCGCCCAAGGCAAACTGGGCTGTTTCGCCCGCCGTCCCGGCTCGATTTCGGGGCAACGGGCTCTTTTTGCAACCTGCCGGGGCCGGGAGTCCTGTTTTCAAGGGTACTCCTACCCTTTCGGGTCGCGATAACGGCTACTACACCGGGGCGAAATTCGTACGTTGACAACCTCTCTCGAAGCGCCTGTGCCAGTGCCGAGGGTTGAGGTGGTCCCGGTTTTTCGGACAGGTCGCTAAGGTGGATTCCAGTACCGAACAGGAGGCACCGAGATGGCCAGGAGGAGACGACGATTCACGGCGGAGTTCAAGGGCCGGGTAGCGCTCGAGGCACTGCAGGAGCGCGACAGCGTGCAGGCGATCGCTGCGCGGCACGAGCTTCATCCCAACCAGGTTACCGCGTGGAAGCGGCAGCTGCTCGATGCGGTTCCGGAGGTGTTCGCCAAGGGCGCCGGGAAGCTGGCCCAGGAGCACGAGGCGAAGATCCGCGACCTGCACGCGAAGATCGGAGAACTCACCGTCGAGCGGGATTTTTTTCAGCGCGGGTTGAAGCGCTGAGCCGGGCGGACCGGATGCTGATGATCGAGCCGGCCGGGACGCTGAGCCTGTCGAGGCAGTGCGCGCTGCTGGACCTGAGCCGGTCGTCACTGTACTACCGGCCCAGGGGGGAGAGAGCGGAGAACCTGGCGCTGATGCGGCGCATGGACGAGCTCCACCTGGAGTACCCGTTCTACGGGAGCCGGCAGATGATGCGGCACCTTCGCCGCGAGGGCGTCATCGTGGGCCGGCACCGCATCCGGCGGCTCATGCGGCTGATGGGAATGGAGGCGGTGTACCGGCGGCCGCGGACGAGCGTGGCGAACTTGGAGCACCGGGTCTTTCCCTATCTGCTGCGCTGCCTCGAGATCTCCCGGGCCGACCACGTGTGGTGTGCCGACATCACCTATGTCCCTGTCACACAAGGCTTTTTCTATCTCGTGGCGGTGATGGACTGGGCGACCCGGCACGTGCTCACGTGGCGGCTGTCGAACACCATGGACGCGACGTTCTGCGTCAGGGCCCTGGACGAAGCGCTGGCCCGGGGGGCTCCGGAGATACTCAACACGGATCAAGGATCCCAGTTCACCAGCGAGGCTTTCGCGGACTGTAGCGCGACAATCAGGATGAGAATCCAGCGACAATCAGGGTGAGAGAGCGGAGGTGGCCGCGGCCGGCGCGAGCTTTGGTGTTTTTCCCTCGAAGCGGAGAGACGCCAAGTGCCAGGCCGACACATCACGGACCGCCAGATGGAGCTCTACATGACCCACCGGAAGAAGGACCGTCCCGCGCCGGCCGCGGCGAGGGCGGGGTTCAGCACGGCGACGGCCTACCGGATCGAAGCGGATCCGAGGCGGCCGTCTGAGAAGAGGAAGCGGAGAGGGCGAAGGCGTCCGGATCCGCTGGCGGGGATCTTCGAGGAGGAGATCGCGCCGCTGCTGGAGGCGAACCCGGGGCTGCGGGCGGTGGCGCTGTACGAGGAGATGATGCGGTGCCACCCGGAGCTGCACCCCGGGGTCAGGCGTACGCTCGAGCGGCGGGTGCGGGCCTGGAAGGCCAGACACGGGCCGGAGCAGGAGATCATCTTCCGGCAGAAGCACGAGCCGGGGCGCCGCGGCCTGTCGGACTTCACCGACGCCGGGGTGCTGGGGGTGACGGTGGCCGGGGAGCCGCTGGCGCACAAGCTGTATCACTTCCGGCTGGAGTACTCGGGGTTCTGCCATGCGGCGGTGGTGCTGGGCGGGGAGAGCTACGTGGCGCTGGCCGAGGGTCTGCAGGACGCGCTGTGGGCGCTGGGCGGCGTGCCGAAGGAGCACCAGACGGACAGCCTGTCGGCGGCGTTTCGGAACCTGAAGCGCGAGGCGAGGGAGGATCTGACGGCGCGGTACGAGGCGCTGCTGGACGACTACGGGATGGAGGGGAGCCGCAACAGCCGGGGCCGGGCGCACGAGAACGGTGCGATCGAGGGCCCGCACGGGCACCTGAAGCGGGCGGTCGAGGATGCGCTGCTGCTGAGGGGTTCGCGGGACTTCGAGACGGTCGAGGCGTACCGGGCGTTCCTGGCCGGTGTGGTGAGCCGCCGCAACGCCCGCAACCGGGAGCGGATCGACGCGGAGCGGGCGGTGCTGGGGGCGCTGCCGCTTCGGCGCAGCGACGGCTTCGAGGAGACGCTGGTGCGGGTGACGAGCACGGGCGGCTTCTCGCTGCGGCGGGTGTTCTACACGGTGCCCTCACGTCTGGTGGGACACCGGCTGCGGGTGCGGCTGTACGACGACCGCCTGGTGCTGTACGCGGGCACCGACGAACTCATGACGCTGCCACGGGGCCATGCGGGCCCGGGAGGACAGCGCGGGCGGGTCGTCGACTACCGGCATGTGCTGCCGTCGCTCAGGCGCAAGCCGATGGCCCTGCTGAACTGGGTCCACCGCGACGGCCTGTTCCCCCGCGACGCCTACCGCCGGGCCTTCGACGCGCTGCGCGAGGGTCTGGACGACCGCCGGGCCTGCCGCCGGATGGTGGATCTGCTCGCGCTGGCCCACGATCGTTGCTGCGAAGTCCGCCTGGCGGCCGAGATCGACCGGTGCCTCGGCGCCGGCGGACTTCCCGATCCGGCGGTCCTCGGCAAGCGCTTTGTGGCGAAGCCGGAGGGCATCCCGGATGTCGGCGTGACCCTGCCGTCCATGTCGGACTTCGATGACACCTGCCTGAACGGAGCACCCGCATGAACGATCCCTTCGTCGTGGATCCGCCCCAGCTCGACCTGCTGCTCAAGCAACTGCGCCTGCCCACCATGCGAGCCCTGTGGCGGAGTTTCACGGAACGTGCGGAACGGGAAGGCTGGTCCCCGGCACGCCTGCTCGCCGCGCTGGCCAGCCAGGAGGTCACCGACCGGGAGCGGCGGCGCTTCGAGCGACACCGGGCCGAGTCGAAGCTGCCGCGCGGCAAGACGCTCGACAACTTCGGCGGGCGGCCGAGGCGGCCGGTGAACGGCTGAAGGAACTGGCCGAACGGCGGCTGGACGACCGCGATTACCTGGTCGTGTACCTCGACGGCGTTCAGTTCGCGAGTCACCATGTGCTGGTGGCGCTGGGTGTGGACGCGGAGGGAAACAAGCGGATCCTCGGCATCCGGGAAGGCGCGAGCGAGAATGCGGCCGTGGCGCTGGCCCTGCTCGAGGAGCTTGTCGAGCGGGGCCTGGACCCGGCGCGGGCGCGGTTGTTCGTCATCGACGGCTCGAAGGCGCTGCGCAAGGCGGTCGGCCAGGTCTTCGGGGATGCGTGCCGGGTGCAGCGCTGCCGGAACCACAAGATGTGCAACGTTCTCGGCCACTTGCCGAAGACGCTCCACGACCAGGCCCGGGCCGTTCTGCGGGCGGCCTGGAAGCTGAGCAAGAAGGAGGGCAAGGCGAGGATCGACCAGTTCGCGTCGTGGGTCGAGAAGGAGCATCCCGCTGCCTGGGGGAGCCTGCGCGAGGGGCTCGACGAGCTGTTCACCGTCAGCGAACTCGGTCTCACGCCTTCGCTACGCCGCTGCCTGGGCACCAGAACCTCATCGACAACGCCCACTCCGGGATGCGCCAGCGGATGCGCCGGGTCACACACTGGCGAGATGGCTCGATGGTTCGTTCGCTGGGCGGCCGCCTCGTTCATGGACGCCGAACAGAACTACCGCAAGATCATGGGCTACCGGGATCTCTGGACCCTCAAGGCGCACTTGGACGAACTCGTCACCCCGGTAGCGAGAAAGGAGGTTGCGTCGTAGCATGAAATGCCCGGGAGCCACCTCAACCTCCAACTACGATTGGGACAGGCGTCTGTGCCACCGCAGGAGACCTTGGAAGCGACCTACAGGCGTCTCGGTGTCCTCGTCCACTCCAAGGCCACATTCGTCATCAGAATCCATCCGGCCGCGAGGGCGCTCGTCCCAGGAGGCGGCTTCAAATCGCCTTCGCCGGTGCCGTACTCGGAGGTTAGCCACTTGGGCGTGGGGAGCGGATTCACCGTCAGCGGTTGGACGGTCGCGCTCAAGATCGTCGAGATTCGGTCGAACATGTCCCGTGGCAGGCTTCGCGGGGGCACACTCTGCCTTGGGCTCCCTTGAGCGGCTTGATCCTGGAGGTTCCACTCGCGGGGAACTGCTACCTCGCAGCGTCAGCCTGCTGAAGACTATCCAACACTCCCACAAAAACAACTCGGGCCACATTCCACTCGTGATGCAACCGCGGCACGGGGCAATTGGTTCGCACGGAGTCCCGCGCAGCATCAAACCCCTCCATGGCGAACTTCAGCGTCCCCCTCAGCTCGATTCCGACCGTATCCCGCTCAGCGTAGTGGGACATAACGTAGTCGTGAGCCGGCGGCCACAACTCTCGATACTCACGTTGGAGGGCCTCTATTCCCTCCCGTAGCATTCCTCCGAGATCACCCAACCGGCGACGGCGATAACTGTACGAAGTCTGGTAGCCCCGCACCTCTCTCTTCGTGGGGAGGTCGACATAGAATTCAGTCATCTCCTTGAGACGCTCTTCTCGGCTAGGAGGCGATTCAAGACCATTCAGCAATCCATCCACAACGAACCCCATGTCCCCGTCCAAATACCAAGCGCCCAGCGTGGCGGACGGCCGATACTTCCAGGCATAGAGCCGCCCGTCGACTACCATGCGGGCAACATCCACCAAACCTAACTGCCCGCTCACCGCTTCGAACTCTGCGTCGTCTTCCCGCAACAGCGTCGTGTCCTGCATCGTCACCTTGAAGAACAGGCCATCGGTGGCGGCGAGCGGTTCGAGCTCGTCCCACACGCGGCACCAGTAGCCTATCTGTACCGGGATCCGCTCCTGCCCAGCAACCAGCTCATGCTCTGGCCCATAGGTACGATACAGGCCCGTCCGGGCGCCAGTGAGGTCGTCGATCTCAGGCTTCACCTCGCCGGACCATCCTCTTTGGCCTCCCGCCTCGCATCCGCCCAACCCAATCACCGTCAAGAGGGCAAGCCCCGCAGCTTTCACGTTTCCTCCTCGGGTTGTGTCCCATCCTCCAGTCCTCTTCCGCTCACGTTGCGACATCTATATCCGATACCTCTGCCGAGTCGCGGCCGTTACGAACTCCGGTTCTGTTGGTGAAGGCCCACGAATCCGACGATGGCGCGGTCATTCGACTCATCCCAAGCGAACGCGATCCGGATCGTGTGGCGGGGGTCGTGGCTCTTCCCCTTGCCGAGACGGGACTTCAGCGTCCATCGGACTCCGTCAACGTCGGTCTCATACCAGTCCGGGTACTGTCCCATCGTGGTAGCAGACTGGTGCTTCTTGCAGAACCAGCCAGGGCACGTTTCCGCGATCGACGGACCTTCCCTGTACGACGTGGCGAGCCATTCCAGCGCGTCGAACACCCCAGGCGGTTTCCCAAAAGGCGTGTCCGGTTCCGAGCGGGAGTTGAGCTTGACGTGAAGCCTGTCGGGGAACATCTCCTGCGCGCGATCAATGGCCTCGCGGACGCTCAGCACGGGCTCTGCGGCCATCGGCTTCCCGTCTGGCTCCTCTGGAGTAGCCTTCCTGCGCTCCTCCTCGACGTAGGCAAGTCTCAAGTCCCTCTCCCTCCGCTGGAGGCGGGACACCTCTTGGCGAAGCCGCCGGTTGTCCTCTTCAAGGCACTGTTTGTCGTGGCGAAGAACCTCCAATTCGCGAACACCGGAGTCCTCCGAGTCACCAGCCTTGTCGGAGCTTGTTTCTTTCTCCGCAACGACATCCGCCGCTTTGGAGTCTGCACGCGCGTCCCGGCCGCCGGCGTCGCGCCTGGAGACGTCCCCGTCTGACGGGTCGGGCTGGTCGACGCGCTCCTGCCACTTCGTGACCGTCGCGAGGATGCGACCCTCACACTCCCCCCGCTTCACCGAACGCTCGATTTCCTCGGCGCGCGAGGGGGCTTGGGGACGAATCGGCTCGTACGCCTCGAAGCTGACCGTAAGTGACTCGAGCAACTCGACCGCCGCCTCTGTCAGCGCGGGTCTTTTCTCGACCAATCCGGGCCAGGTATCCGGGTTGATCCCCAGGTATTGTAGGTTCTCCCCGAACCGCTCTCGAAGTGAGCGGGAAATGCCGGCGATCTTCTCCCGCCGCCAGTCCATGAGTTCGTGCCCCTTCGCGTACCGGATGTCCTGCACCCACTTGACGAAGGCGTTGACCTCCTTCCACTCGGGTGCGTCGGGGGGCAGACCTTGCAGGGAGTCGAGGCAATCCTTGAAGAGTTGGGACCGCAGTCGCGGTGGACGGGGAAACCGTCCTGCGAGGAGGCAGAGCATCAGTTCGATCGAATTCCGGTCCACCGTGCCGTCGATGACCGCTTCCAGTGTGCTACACTCGCTCTGCCACTCCTCGGCCGTCCAGAAGGAAACGAAACGGGCATCAGGCGCCTCGGGCACGAGCACGCGCTTGGTTTCTTCAAGATGCTCGGCGACCCGATCACGAAGTGGGCCATGGGAATCCACCCAGCCATCGAGAACGCTGCGGGCGAGGTCCTGATCGTCGCCACTGATTGCCTCCAATACCGCCGGGAGGAGCCGTTGCACGGGCGCCCGACCCGCATCCCGGAATCCGTCGACCTGAAGACTTCGGAGGGCGTCGCGAAGAGCCTTGGATTCGGAACGGTGTTCGAGGGCCCAATGCACTACGCGCTGGCGGAACTTCTCGTCCAGAAGGTGGAAGATCTCGTTGGGACTTCTCGATTCGGTCTATTGTCTCGCTGAATCCCACAGGCGTGCAGACACTCTCGTCAGCGCCGCCGGTCTCGAAGGGAACGACTCTCGCCGCAGCTTCTTGTTGAATTCTCTTGGGGACGACGGGTAGGAGGTACGCCAAGGCGCGGGGGACCGGGACAGGCCGTCTGACATCCCGCCGATATCATCCGCGCGAGCCCGGCCCCGACGCCACCACGGGTTTGCGTCCCGCGATTCCCAGCCCGGCAGGGCACGAATCCTTGGAACTCTCCTGTCGCTACCCGGTTCATGGCTTGATTCTCAGTGTGTGCCGAGCGGCTCGGGACAACCCCCGCCCGCCACATGCGCGATCCACTCCGCTCGGACGCGCGTCGGTAGGTCGGCGATCCACCGTTTCGGGCCTGGGTCAACTCGGCGCGCGTTTGCGCTCACCAGGTCCGTCACCCATCTCGGGGGGAGTGTTCCCCGGCGACCGTGTCGAAGACCCGATAACCCGCGGCTCGTGCTCAGCCCCAACAGTTCCACCTTTCCGTGCTTGCGATTCGTTCTTCCGTCGCCTTCTGACGACCGAAAGCGGCCAACCGTACCAACCCTCATCCAAGCCCTCCGGGCAGCCGACCGCTACCGGAGGGTAGCGCGGCTCGCCGGGTCTCGCAATGACGCGACCGTATCATAGGGCGTCACTGGGGCTCAGAAAGGATCAATTCACTAGTGATAATCCGAATGGTAAGACACCGGTGCGGATTCGCAAACAATCCTTATTCCATATGGACTATTTGGAGGTCAGACCGTGACCGTGACGGCCCGGGACCCGGGGGGGCTGACGGCCACGCAGCGATTCGAAGTGACCGTGGAGGTGCCCAACAGTTCCCCGGAACCGGTCGACACGATCCCCGACCGGACCATCGACGCGGGCGAGGAACTCTCGATCGACGTGGAGCCGTACTTCCGGGACCCCGATGGCGACGAACTGGAGTACGAGGCCATATCGTCCAGCGAGGAGGTCGCAACGGCGGACATGGAGGACGCCACCCGGTTGAACGTGGAGGGGCTGGCCAGAGGCGAAGCCACCATCACCGTGACCGCCACGGACCCCGGGGGCCTCTCCGCGGTCCAGAAGTTCGATGTCGAGGTCCCCAACCAGGCACCGTATGTGGACAGGGAGATCGAGGACCTGCCGGACGCCACTACCGGGGAACGGTACCGAGCGGTTCTCACAAATGTGTTCGTCGATCCCGACGGCGATTCGCTCGCCTTCAGCGCCTCGTCCTCGGACACCGACGTCGCCGAAACCGAAATCGAGGGGGACACGATCTACATGACGGCGGTCGACGTCGGCACCGCGACCATCACGGTGACCGCCACCGATCCGGCCGGCCTCTCCGCCACCGACGAGTTCGAGTTCACGGTGATCGCGGCCCGGTTCGACATCGGGCTGCGCTACACCTCGGACGTCACCGACACGCTGCGCTCGCTGATCCGGAAGACGCGGGACGAGTGGAAGTCGATCCTGTACGACACGGAACTCGATGATGTGAGGGTCCCCGATGTCATCGTGTGCCTGGGACTCCTGGCGCGCAACGTCGGCGTGGTGGACGACCACCTGGTGCTGATGGACGTCCGCGAGATAGACGGCGTCGGCGGCATCCTGGCCCGCGCCGGCTACTGCTACAGGCGCGTGTCGGATGGATCCCCCATCGTCTCCGCCGCGGTCTTCGACGAGGCCGATGTCGACACGCTCCTCGAGTATGGAAGCACGGAGGATGTGATCTTTCACGAGATCGCCCACGGTCTGGGCTTCATCAGCGGGTACTGGGACTACAAGGACCTGCTTGTAACGGGCGACGACCCGCATTTCGAGGGTGAGTTGGCCATCGAGGCCTTCGACGATGCGGGCGGGGAGGACTACGAAGACGAGAAGGTGCCGATCTCGTCCCCGGACCACAGCCACTGGCGCAAGTCGGTGTTCGGACGCGAGGGCATGACGCCGAGCCTGAGACTGGGAGCGGAGAACCCGTTCAGCGCCATCACCCTGCAGGCGATGGCCGATGTCGACTACGAGGTCGACGTGTCGCTGGCGGACGACTATGAACTCCCGGACAACTCCACACCGCCGCCGGGGCCCCCGGGCGACACGGCGCGGGTGTTGGATCTGAGCAACGACGTCGCCTGGACACCGGTGACGGTGCTCGCACCCGACGGCACGATCATTCGCGTCATTAGGCCTCCTCCGGGGCCTGAGACCCATCGCTTGGGGCTGCTCGAGACGAGTCGGCTGCGCGAGGCGGCGTTGGAGGACCTCTTGCGGCCGGCAGGGCCGGAAGACACGGTAAGGATACAGGCTCAGGGCCGTATGACAATGTGGCGTCTCGTGCGATGACCGGGCGCCCGGAAGGCGTTCCGAGACCGTGATATGGAGGATACGTGAAATGGAGGGGACCAGGGTGTGGCGCGCGATCAACGTGGGGCTTGTCGCGGCGGCATGCGGGATTTCGACACCTGCGATCGGCTTCGGACAGGAGCGCGTTCGGGTAACGCTGCCGGGGGAGACGATCGTCGGCGTCGTCACGCGGATGAGCCCGGGAGTGCTGGAACTGGGCATTCCCGGAGGCGGTTCGCGGGAGTTTTCCAGGAATGAAGTGCTGCGGACGGAGCGGGGCTTCCAGCGCGACCAGTGGCATCGGGGGTACCTGCTGGGTTCGGCTCTGGGATGGGTGGCGGGGGTCGGCGTGGCCTTTAGTGCGCTTGACAATGACCCCAATGGCAACAACCTGTGGGTGCTTGCCACACCCCTCGGTTTCATGGCCGGCGGGTATGTCGGCTACCGGATCGGCGCCTCGCGAAAGCGGGACGCATGGGAGACCGTTCCGAGCTGGACCGGTGGCCCTGTTCGCGTGACGCTCTCCGATTCGGAGAAGGTCGTCGGCGAGGTCTCACGGATCACACGGGACGGGCTCGAGCTGTTGCTCCCCGGGGGTCCGCGATTCGTGGCCATGGGCGACGTTGCCCGCATCGAACGGCGCACGGTGCGGCGTCAGTGGAAGCGGGGGTTCGTGGTCGGGGCTTCCGTGGGGGGAGGCATCGGGCTTCTCTTGATACCCTTCGGGTACGGTCACGATCCTTCCCTCGGTGACATCATCGGCACCAAGGTGCTTTTGACTTCCACAATGGCTGCCTTCTACGGGTTTCTCGGTGCGGCGGTCGGAGGACTGTTCGAGTTGGTGGGTTGGGAGCCCGTTCGGCGCGGGCCGCGCCGCGACGCGACCCCTGGGCTCCTCGCCCGCATGCACACCTTGCCCAACGGCGATTCCAGCTTGCTGCTCGGCGCGAAACTCCAGTTCTGACTACGTTCCCGGCGGCCACCTCGGCAGCGCCCGTCCCGTCGTCCACGGCACCCCCGCCTCCTCCAGCCGCCCCTCCAGCGCCGGGAGGTCGGTCTCAACCAGCTGCACCAGATCCGGGTAGACCGCCTCGAAGGCCTCCCGCGCCACGCGGTACTGCTCCCGGTGCGTCCCGGTGGGTCCGTGCATCCCGCTCCAGTGTCCGCGCACGATCTGGTTCACCCGTCTCGCGATTCCCGGGAGGTCGGGCTCGGAGCGTGAAGTGCGGGTGCGGGATCCGTCCAGGGCTTCCCGCAGGTCCATCAGGCGCAGCTCCAGGGCACGCGCCTCGCCCATGAGCTCTCCCGGCGCGGCCGGCCACCTCCCCAGCGCCTGCTTGATCGCCCCGATCCGCCCCGCCGCCTCCGCCGCAACACGCTGCGACCCCGCCACCGCACGCAGCAGCTCCCCCGTCTCGCGCTGGAAGGCCAGCACCGCCGCCCGGTCCTGTGCCGCGATCGCCGGTTCGTTGATCGGCGCGATCCGGAACGGCACCGGCCCGGCCAGCTCGGTCACCACACCGTCCACCCTCTGCGCGAGCGACACCGTGTAGTCGCCCGGCATCGCCATCGGCCCGTTCCCACCGCCGAATCCGCCCCCACCCCCCGTCACCGGACCGTACCCCGGGTACCGGTAGTTCCAAACGGCGCGGTGCACGCCCCGCGACGTCGCCCCCCGCACCACGTTCACCACCTCGCCCCCCTCGTCCCGCACGGTGAGGAACACGCGCGGCGCCTCCTCGCGGTCCTCCTCGCGGAGCGCCTCCCACGACGGGTACGGCGTGTCTTCGCCCGCTCGCTGCGCCTTCCTCTCGGCGGCCCGGCGCGCCGCCTCCCGGGTGCGCAGCGTCTCTCCCACCCAGTACGTGAAGGTCACGCCGAAGGGCGGGTTGTCGGCCTGGTAGAAATCGTCGCCGTTCGCGCCGCCGGGGTTCCACGGGACGTACATGTCCCCGTCCGCCACCTTGAAGATGTGCCCGCCCGACGCCAGGATCGCCTCCGACCCGCGCGCCAGCTCGCGCAGCGGCGTGTAGTCGTCCACCACGTAGAAACTGCGCCCGAACGTCGCCGCCACCAGGTCGCCCTCGCGCTTCTGGATCTCCAGGTCGCGCACCGAAATCGTCGGCAGTCCGCTCGAGAACTTCATCCACGACTCCCCCCCGTCCACCGACACGAACGCCCCGAACTCGGCTCCCAGGAAGAGCAGCCCCGGCTCGACCGGATCCTGCACGATGGAGAACGACGGACTGTTGTCCGGCAGCTCCCCGGTGATCATGGTCCAGCTCCGCCCCCGGTCCTCGGACCTAAGCACGTACGGCCGGAAGTCGTTCCGCTTGAAGTTGTTCACCACCACGAACACGCCGTCGGGGTCGTGCACCGAAGCCTCCACGTCGTGCACGAAACTGGTGTCCGGCACCCCCGGCAGGCTCTCGATCATCCGCCACGTCCCGCCCCCGTCCTCGGTCACCTGCACCAGCCCGTCGTCGGTTCCCACGTAGATCAGCCCCTCGACGAAGGGCGACTCCGAGATCGACACGATGTGCCCGAACGGCGACGTCGACCGGTTCTTCGCCACCGCGTCCACGCTCCACACCCGCCCCATCACCTCGAGTTGGTTGCGGTCCAGATTCCTCGAAAGATCCCCCGAGACCGCGCGCCAGCTCGACCCCTGGTCGTCGCTCCGGAAGAGGATCTGCGCCCCGAAGTAGAGACGGTGGTTGTCGTGCGGCGACATGATCAGCCCCGCGTCCCAGTACCAGCGGAGCGGCGGCCCGCCCGGTTCCGGCTGCGGCTGGATGTCGAGCCGCTCCCTGCTGCCCCGGTCGAAGCGCGAAATCACCCCGTACTGCAGCTGCGAGTAGATGATGTCGGGGTTCTCGGGGTCGACCACCGGGTCGAAGCCGTCGCCGCCGAGCGTCACGTACCAGTCCGAGTTGCGGATCCCGCCGCCCGGCGTCTGCGAGGGCCCGCCCAGCGTGTTGTTGTCCTGGGTGCCGCCGTAGACGTAGTAGAAGGGTTCGTCGTTGGAGGTGGTGACCTTGTAGAACTGCGTCAGCGGCATGGAGAAGTGGCGCCAGCTCCCGCCGAAGTCGAAGGTCTCGTACACGCCGCCGTCGTTGCCGACGATGAGGTGCTCGGGGTCGTCGGGGTCGAACCACATGGCGTGGTAGTCGACGTGGACCCCCCGTGTCGGGAGCCGGCCCCAGGTGTTGCCGCCGTCGTCGGACATCTCCAGGAAGGTGTCGAGCGAGTAGATGCGGTCGAAGCGGTGGGGGTCGGCGTAGAGCTCGTGGTAGTACATGGCCGCGCCCGACTGGTAGTTCGAGGTGCGGCTCCAGCTCTCGCCCATGTTCTCGCTGCGGAAGGTGCCGCCCCGGCCCATCGACGACTCGACGATGGCGTAGAGCACGTCCGGGTCGATCGGCGAGATCGCCATCCCGATCTTGCCCTTGTCGCCGGAGGGAAGTCCCCGGTTGATGTCGCGCCAGGTGTTTCCGCCGTCGGTCGACTTGTGGATCCCGGACCCGGGCCCGCCGTCGATCATCGTCCACTGGTGGCGCCGCCGCTGCCACGACGTGGCGTACATCACGCCGGGGTTGCGCGGGTCGAAGTACACTTCGTTGACCCCCGTGTGCTCGTCTATTTCGAGGACGAGCTCCCATGTCTCGCCTCCGTCGGTGGTGCGGTAGAGGCCCCGTTCCCCACCCGCGGCCCAGAGGGGGCCCTGCGCCGCGACGTACACCGTGCGCGAATCGTCCGGGTGGATCGCGATCATCCCGATGTGGCGCGAGGTCTCCAGTCCCATGTTGGTGAACGACAGCCCCCCGTCGACCGACTTGTAGACCCCGTCACCGTATCCCACCGAGCGCTGGCCGTTGTTCTCGCCGGTGCCGACCCAGAGGGTGAGGGGGTCGTTCGGGTCGAGGGCGAGGGCGCCGATCGAGTAGGAGCCGTAGTTGTCGAAGATCGGCGTCCATGTGGTGCCGGCGTTGGTGGTCTTCCACACGTTGCCCGACGAGGCCGCCACGTACCAGGTGCTGTGGTCGGTGGGATCGACGGCGATGTCGGCGATGCGCCCCGAGGCGACCGCCGGGCCGATGCTCCGCCAGCGCAGGGAGGAGAGGAGGCCGGAGGTGAGTTCGGGGGGGCCGTCGTCGTCGTCCTGGGCGTGGAGGGGGGTGGGGGAGGGGAGGAGAAGCGCGGTCAGGGTGAAGAGCGCGAAGGGGTTGGGCGGGCGGAGGGCGTGCATGGTGGGTCCCGATGGGGTGGGGATGGGATGGGTGACGCTGGAGTCTACGGTTGACCGCATGGCGTTGGCGAGTTAGTCATATTTCTGACTAAGGAACAGGAGGCCCGGATGTCGGCAGTGAACGTTCACGAGGCCAAGACGCACCTCTCGCGTCTTCTGGTGAGGGTGGAGGCGGGCGAAGAAATCGTGATTGCCCGGAGCGGCAAGCCGGTGGCGCGCCTCGTCGGATATCGGCGCGGCCGTCCGGTTCGGCGGTTCGGTGCGCTCAAGGGGCGTCTCACGGTGGACGACAGCTTCTTCGATCCGCTGCCCGAGGCGGAGCTGGCGGCCTGGGAGTCCGTGGACAAATCCGCGCGAGCGCGGAGAGCCGCCGGGCCGGCAGAGCACCTGAGGTCCGAATCCCGGCAGGAAGTCGCCTAAAGTCAAACGGGACTGCACGATCTGCGTTTTCCTGCGTCCGGGCGATGTATGGTTCCACGGTATCGTAACGGCGGAAAAACCGCATCAATTGGCGGGACTTCGGCTGAACGCCGGGCCTTGGTCCGGGCAATCGAAGATGTTCGCGGTCGGCGGAGCATCGGAGCATGCAACGTAGCTGAATCCGGATGGCGTTGGAACGGAAGGTCCCGCGGGGGCGGTGTCGGAGCGAGATCGGCACGACGGAGGGGCGGGTGGGCGGTTTCGGTAACAGGTCACGGCGCAGGCATGCGGTATCTGAGCCCGCGCTCGTTCAGAATCAAGGCCGCCCGGGAACCCGTCCTCGCCCAGCTTGCGGCGGAGCGTCTGCACGACGGCGTGCACCAGCTTCGGGTCGACGCGGCCGGGATGCCTGCTCCACGCCTGCCGGAGCAGCGAGCGATAGGTCACCACCCGCCCCGCGTTCAGGGACAGCACCCGCAGCATCTCGTACTCGGTGGCCGTCAGCTTCACGGTGCGCCGGGACACGGTCACGCGGCGCGTATCGTAGTCGATGGACAGCGCCTCCAACTCGAACCGCGCGGGCTCGGCGCGGCTCCGAAGGGCCGCCCGGACCCTCGCCGTGAGCTCCGTGGGCGAGAACGGCTTGACGATGTAATCGGCGGCTCCGGCTTCGAGCGCCCTGGCGACCGTTTCGTCGCGTCCGTAGGCGGAGATGAAGACGACCGGCAGATCGGCCAGCTCGGGAACCTGCTCCATCAGCTTGATGCCGTCCGTCCCCGGCAGCATCAGGTCGAGAAGGACGAGGTGGGGCTTCTCGGCACGGATCAGGCCTGGCAACTCCCGGTGATCGCCCGTGGATAACGTGGCGTAGCCGGCCGCGCGTAGCACGTCGCGGACGTAGCGGAGCACCTCGGGCTCGTCGTCCACCACGAGGATCGTCTCCGGCTCCCGCCCCCGATGGCGCGTCACCTCCGAATCCGAAGGCGGCGCGGCCTCTTCGGCCACCGGGACCGTGAAGGTGAACCGAACGCCCCGGCCCGGCCGGGCGCTCTCGGCGCGGACGCGCCCGCCGTGGGCCTCGACCAGCCCCTTGCAGATGGCCAGGCCGAGGCCGCTGCCGAGGCTGCGGGCCGCGTCGCCGCCGCCGGCGTGTTTCCTGAACAGGTGCGGGAGATGCTCCGGCGGAATGCCCCGGCCCTCGTCGGAGACCGAAATCGCCACGTGGGCGCCGTCTCGCCGGGCGGCGACCCGGATGGGCAACGACTCGGGGGAGTGCCGGGTCGCGTTCGTGAACAGGTTGCCCATGACCTGGACGATGCGCTCCCGGTCGGCCATCACGCGGGGCAGGTCCTCAGGCCAGCCGGCGACGATCGAGTGCCGGCCGCAGCCGCTGACGAAACTCGTCCTCGCCGCGTCCACCAGCGCCACCACGTCCGAGGGCTCGGGCGAGACCGACAGCGTGCCGGTCGCGATGCGCCCCGCGTCCAGCAGGTCCCGGATCAGGCCGCCCATCCGGGCCGCCTGCTCGTCGATGATGCGGAAGAACTGCATCATCTCGGCCCGGGCGAATCCCGGCTCGGCGGAGAGCACCGCGCCCGCCGAGCCCTGGATCGAGGTGAGCGGCGTGCGCAGCTCGTGGCTCACGATCGCGAGGAACTCCGTCCGCATCCGCTCGATCTCGTCGAAGGGCGCCAGGTCCTGCAACGTGACCACGACCGACTCGACTTCGCCGTCCGGCCCATGGACCGGCGTCGAATTGATCAGCGTCCTCACGCTCCGGCCGTCGGGCACCGAGAGCTCGATGTCCTCGGCCCGAACCGTCTCGCCGCTGCGGAGTAGCGGTTCCAGCGGGAAGTCCGCCAGGGCGACCTCGCTCCCGTCGGCCCGCCGGCAGGTGAGAACCTCGACCAGCTGCTCGACGGAGCGGTCCGGCAACTGCACGGCCCCGGCAATCCGCTTTGCCTCGCGGTTCACCGACACGACATCGCCGGTGCCGGCGTCCAGGATCACCACGCCGACCGGCGAGGTGGCGACCACGGTCTCCAGCCTGTCCCGCGCACGCCGCGAAAGTCGATGCGCGTGCCCCGCCCGGCGCGCGGTAGGGCAGCACGCCCGCCCCGAACCCGTGGCGCCGGAGGTATCCGGGGATGTCGTCGAAGCTCAGCGCGCCCGGAAGCCGTGCGAGATGCTCGAACAGCCGCGGCCCGTCGGCCCAGTCCTTGAGTCGCCGGTGCTTGGCCGCCGTGATGCCGGAGCCGACGAAGCGCCGGGGCTGGCCGGCCTCGTCGACCGTCGTGATCAGGCCTCCAGCCTGTCCCGCACCCGCTGCTCGTCCCGGAAGGCGCGCGCGTTGGCGATCGCCGTCCCCGCCTGCGACACGAAACAGCGGGAGCACCTCTTCGTCCCCGGCCGTGAACTTTGAACTTGCCTCCGCCCCCTTCACCCTGTACTATACTACTCTATATGTCGATGCGTTCCGTGTACGCCAGTTGTTTCGGCGCTATGTGCCTTGAGTACCGCATTCGGGGGAGACGGAAACCTGTGATCGGACGACCGGGCAGCCTTGAGCGGCGAGGCCCGCCGTGTTGCCGATGTCGGGGCCATGGCGGCCGCTGGCTTGAACGCACGGCGTCTTGGGGGGGGGGGGGGGGGGGGGGGGGGGGGGGGGGGGGGGGGGGGGGGGG
>JAPPGI010000018.1 GCA_028874985.1 Gemmatimonadota bacterium
TATGCGATCATCGGTCATCCTTCGGAAGCCCGTCAAGTCAAGGGTATAATCCCCATTGCTTAGGCAGCTACTGGGAGAACCGATCGTCCGACTCGTCGGCCGTCGCCGTCTCGGTGTCGGATGCCCTCGTTCTCACGACCGCCGCCCTTGACGTGGCGAACTCGGTGCGCGTGACGGTGACATACGACATCGGTCCGGAGGGGCCCAGTCACGAGTTCTTGGTGCGGGTTCGGCCACACCCCACGGGCCGCTGAAGGGCCGCCGAGCGGCTTCCGGACTGTGGCGCCCGGCGCTGCCGGTAAGGGGGGAAACGGGGGCAGGGCAGGGCCAGTCTACTCCGGTGCGGGTACGACCGGGGCTGGCGAGGGGGTTCCCCTTCGGTCCCCCGGCGGCGTGTCAAGCCGTCGACCTTCCGACGGAGTGTCAAGGAGGGGGCCACGGAGCCGTCGGACTGGGACCCTCTCGACATCCGGGTGACCTGGCTCAAGAACTTGAAGAAATAGGAGGCGAGAAAATGAGAACAGCCAAAAACATCGCCGTGGCCGCCGTTGTCGCGGTGACGCCGGTATGTACGGGAAGCGCCGCCGCCCCCTGCGGCACCGACTTCGGTCCTTGGGGCGAGCTGCCGGACCTCGAGATGCTGGCCGGGGACACGGTGGAGACGTCCCGCGCGGACCACTTCTCCCCGCGCGAGTGCTTGGGAAGGCCTCATGGCAGACCTCATGGCACACAACGGGAACAGCCTCTTCGCGGTCCGGTCGGCCGACCCGGCGGCGGTTGCCGTCTCGGTTTCGGAGCACGTTCTCACGACCGTTGCCATAGAGGCGGCGGACTCCGTGCGCGTGACCGTGAAGGGGTCCGAAGAGGAGATGATGGACCCCCGTGCCTTCCACGAGTTCTTCGTGTCAGTGGCGGCGCCTCGGTAGCACCCGGGGTCGAGATCCCGACCCGGAAGGGCGCTTCGAGGGGGAGCGGGCTGGCTGACGACGGCCGTGGCTGCCGCGCGCGAGCTGTTGGAGAAGGGGTCGGCCGCCCCGGGGACCAGGCTCTACCCTCGGAGGGAGGCGAGAAATGAGAACAGCCAGAAGCATCGCCATGGCCGCCGCCGTCGCGACGATGGCCTGTGGGGGGGAAGCCCCCCCTGCTTCATCGAGGCCCGGCCTGTGGGCGAGATGCCGAACCTCGACATGTCGGTCGGGGATACGGTGGAGACTCCCCTCGCGGACTACTTCGCACCCGCCGATTGCTTAGGCAGGTACTGGGAGAACCGCTCGTCCGACTCGTTGGCCGTCGCCGTCTCGGTGTCGGACCCCCTAGTTCTCACGACCGCCGCCCTTGACGTGGCGGACTCGGTGCTCGTGACCGTCACATACGATATCGGTCCGGAGGGGCCCAGTCACGAGTTCCTCGTGTGGGTTCGGCCACACCCCACGGGCCGCTGAGGGCCGCCGGGCGGCTTCTGGAAGCACATGGAGGACTGGCACCGGCGCTGCCGGTAAGCGGTGCGCTGGCGGTACTGGAATGGTGCTGAGCTGGGGCCACGCGAATCAGTCCTGCGGCGGGGCTGAATTCGACTGCTCATTGCGGATAGCGGAGTGTGATCGCTGGTGTTGCTGGGCCGGATCGTTGGCCCGGCTTCCCCATTCTTTCGCGATGGCTTTCCATCGGGGGGGCGAAAAACCGGCAACGGTGGATTCACTGTCCTATGAACTGAATCCATGTTCAACACGATAACGCACGAAATAGCCCATGCCGCCAACCCGAACGCTTCCGAAGATGCGAGCCGGCTCCGTCGGCTGTGATCGACCTGTCTTCGTCCCGGTATACGATTCGGGAAGCCGCTTCGCCAGAAAGAGCGTTCTGACCCGGGCGCCGCCTCTTCCCATTCGGTGCGGCCAGCCGGCGAATCGCGTACACGGAGTCGTGTCGGCATCCTACGGTCCGCCCTCCTCCCCGCCCACCTGCCCCAGCAGAAACGCAAGCTCCATCGCCGCGTTCCTCACCCTGCGGCTGAACGTCCGCCCCCCCGCGTGCCCCGCGCGCGGGTCGTAATCGAGAATCACCGGCAGCCCCGACGCGGTCGCCGCCTGCAGCCGCGCCGCCATCTTGCGCGCCTGCAGCGGGGGCACTCGCGTGTCCAGGTCCCCCTGGGTCAGCATCACGGCGGGGTAGTCCACGCCGTCGAGCACGTTCTGGTACGGCGAGATCGCCTGCAGCACCTCGAACTCCTCCGGGACGGCCGCGTTCCCGTACTCCAGAAGCGCGGGCATGTTGTTCGTGTCGGTGAACCGGTTGAAGCGTACCATGTCGAGGTCGGGGAAGCCGCAGAAGACCGCGCGGAAGAGATCGGGCCGCGTGATCATCGCGCCGGCCACGAGCAGGCCGCCGTTGCTGACCCCGCGGATCGCGAGGCGCTCGGGG
This sequence comes from Gemmatimonadota bacterium, assembly GCA_028874985.1. GTDB lineage: Bacteria > Gemmatimonadota > Gemmatimonadetes > Longimicrobiales > Gaopeijiaceae > Bin94. The sequence continues at coordinate 2,422 of JAPPGI010000018.1, forward strand.
CTGGTGTAGCCGCTCTCGATGAGCCACTCGGCCGCCGCGATGAAGTCGTCGAAGACGTTGGGCTTGTTCTCCAACATGCCGGCCCGGTGCCAGGTCTCGCCGAACTCGCCGCCGCCCCTGAGCGTCGCGATCGCGTAGACCCCGCCCCGCTCCATCCACACCGCGGCGCGGGCGTCGAAGCGGGGCAGGAGGTTGACGTTGAAGCCGCCGTAGCCGTAGAGCAGCGTCGGGGTGTCGCCTCCGGGTTCGAGCCCCTTGCGGTGGACGACGTACAGGGGACCCCGGGTACCGTCGGGCGAGGTGTACCAGTGTCGGCCGACTTCGTAGGCGTCGCCGTCGAACGGGACCGCCGAGGGAAGCCATTCGGTGGTCTCGAGCGTCTCGAGGTCGATTTCGAGGATGTGTGGCGGGGTGGTGAGCGAGGTGAGCGTCAGCAGCGCCGTGCCGTCCCGCCAGGGCCGCAGGCCCGCCACATGGTGCCTTGGGACAGGGATCTCGTCGATCCGGGTTCCGTCCATCCCGTAGCGCACGATCCGGCTGCTCACGTTGTGGAGGTAGTCGGCGTAGATCCGGTCGCCGACGATCTGGTACCCGGTGAGGACGTCCTCGGCCTCGGGCAGCACGACGCGCCAGTCGGCGGGGTCGGAGCCGGGGTTGCGTGGGTCGACCGCGACGATCCGGTTCCTGGGCGCGTCCAGATTCGTCAGCAGCCAGAGCTCTCCCCGGACGAAGCGGACGCTGAACCGGGCCGGGGCGCCGCCGACGATCGGCCGTGGCTCCCCGCCGGCCCGCAGGTCCTGCAGGTAGACGTCGGTCCGCGCCCAGCCGTGGTGCACGGTGTAGACCATGTGGCGTCCTCCCGCGCCCTCGGAGAACCCGACGAAGCTCTCCGGACCTTGCCCCTGGCCGAAGAGCTCGACATCGTCGGCCACGTCCGTGCCCAGCATGTGCAGCCGCACCCGGCCACCCGTCTCGCGTGACCGGCTGACGTAGTGGAACCCGCTCCCGTCCTCGTTGAATGACACCCGGCCGTAGAGGCTCCCGGGCAGCCGGTCGGGCAGGTCCTCGCCGGTGTCGAGGTTGCGCACCCGGATCGAGACCTCGTCCCGCCCCCCGTCCCGGACCGCGTACAGCATGAGATCGCCGTCCGGCGAAAAGTCGCGGATGCTCACTCCGGTGGTGCCGTCCGGGTGGATGTCGAGCGGATCGACCACCACCTCGAAGTCGCCCTCCGGGTCGATGGGCGCGTACTCGCGCTCCGTAGGCGCCGGGCGCCGGTGGATGGCCCCCGCCTCCCGCCCCGGCCGCCGCATCGAGAAGTACTCGTAGTCGCCTGCGCGTCGGGGAAAGAGGGCCCCGGGAACGTCCATGAGTTCGCGCAGCCGCCCGGCCAGCTCCGCACGCAGTGCCGTGTCGCCCACGACGAGCTCGGCGTAAGCGTTCTGCTCGGCGATCCAGGCCCTCGTGGCGGGACCGTACTGGTCCTCGAGCCACCGGTAGTCATCGGTGAACTCCACGCCGTGAATGGTGTCGACCACGGGATCGCGGGCGGTGCCGGGCGGGGGCGGGTAGGGGCCCCGGCAGGCCGTGCCGAGAGTGGCCGCCGCGAGTATGGCGGTGGCGAAGCGGGGTCTCATGGAACTCCGGGAGCCCGTGGACACAGTCCTCGCCGCTCCGGGTGCTCGCGCGGGTTCGGCCGCGTACCGCCGGGCGGCCGGCTCGAACGCAACGCTGCTCAACGGACGATGCGGTAGCGGACCACCCGCTGGACGTCGAGTTCGTCCCGGGTCACGGCCCAGACGTGGTCGCCGTCGAAGACGGGGTTCACGGAAGCCTTGAACTCCACGGGAGCGTCGACGGCACCGAGGTAGGCTCCGTCCGGCTCGAAGACATCGTATCGGATCCTCTCCCCGAGCGACGGGTCGTCGTCGGACCGCAGTGCGGGCGACAGCTCCACCCAGATCCGTCCGTCCCTGCCGCTGTGCAGCCTCCTGAACACCGGCTTGGTCTCAGGAATGGGCGGGCCGTTCCACTCCCAGTCCGGATCCATGTAGCGCATCATGTCCGTGATCGAGTCGCGGTAGTGGTCGCGTTCGGCCGGGGGAACCGGAATCGGATCGAACGCCCGTTCGATGCGGAGGACTCGGTCGCCGAGATGCAGATCGATGCGGTAGTCGCTGGAGACGCCCTTCAAGATCCCCCCGTGGGGGTGCCCCGCCCATACGGCCGCGGGACTGAAGGGCACGGGCTCCGTTCGGTGGCCGGTGGCTCCCGTCGGGCCTCTGGGTTTCGACGAGGCGGTGAGCTCGGGCGGATCGAAGTCGCCCGCGGGGCCCGGAAGCGTGTCGAGGTGCGTTCCGTCCGGTCCGCGCACGATGACGACTCCCCTGAGCATGGCGTCCCAGTCGGTCGCCGGCATGGCGAGGTGGAGGATCCAGGTTCGGCCGTCGTCGTCGGTCCAGATGCGATGGGTGCCGTAGGGGTGGAAGTCGTGGAGCGGCCACTCCTCCCGTTCGCCGGGACCCGGGCCCAGGAGTTGGGCGCGCCCGTTCATCGCGTCCGGGACGACGAGACGGCCATCGGGCAGCAGGGCCATCCTGTCGGCCCGGGTCAGCTCTCCCGGTCCCTCGCCGGGGCGGGCGACCGTCCTGACGTAGTTGCCCAGGACGTCGTACTCGAGGATCTCCTGAGCCTGCCAGTCGAGCACGTAGACGTTGTGATCGTCGTCCACCGCGATCGCCGACACCCATCCGAAGAGGTATTCCTCCGGCCCCTCGAGCTCGCCGATCGACACCTCGGGCTCGAGGTGGGCGTCCGCACCCCACACGCTCCCCGCAAGGGTGCGCACCAACACGGTGTCGCCGATGGTGTCGATGACGACATCCGCCTGATTGCCGGCCGCAGGGGCGTCCGCCTCGCAGGCGAGCGCCGTCAGGGAAAGCGCGGCGGCGAATGCGGTCGTCCCGGCGCATGCCCGGGCTCCAACGGGGGTCGGGGCGGTCTCGGTGGCCATCTCTGCGTTCCCTGTCGTGTTCGGTTCGCGATTCATGGTTCCCCCCACAGGCTTCCAGCCTCGGTGCGTCAAGTCAAGCCAGCACCTCCCTCAGCGCCTCCAGCTCCGCCCCGATCCCGGTCGAGCGGCCGGGCCGGTCCATCACCCGCGCGATCCCCGGAGGAACGGGCAGCGCGCATCCGATCAGGGGCTCGACCGTTTCGGCGAACTTGGCCGGATGCGCGGTCGCCAGGACGACGCCACGCGCCCCGGGCCGGCTGCGCAACTCGGCGCGGAGACCCAGCAGCCCCACCGCCGTGTGCGGGTCGACCGCCACGCGCCGGCGCCGCCACGTCTCGCGGATGCACTCCCGGGTCTCGGCGTCCGTCCACGACGAGCCGGTGAGCACGTCCCCGGGGTGACCGCCCTCCCCGAACATGTGCACGATCCGCCGGAAGTTGCTGGGATCGCCCACGTCCATCGCGCTGGAGATGGTCGCGACGGAGGGGCGGGGATGGAAGCCGCGCCCGGCCAGGTATTCGGGCACGACGTCGTTCTCGTTGGTCGCGGCGACGAAGCGCGCGAGGGACATTCCGAGCGCGCGGCGCGCGATCAGCCCGGCAGTGAGGTTGCCGAAGTTTCCCGAAGGCACTGAAAAGACCAGCTCGGAGTCCGGCGCCGTGTGCGCCAGCTCGGTCCACGCGTGCAGGTAGTAGAAGGTCTGGGGGAGAAGGCGGCCGATGTTGATCGAGTTGGCGGAGGTGAGCGAAAGGCGGGCGTTGAGGTCAGGGTCGGCGAAGGCCCGGCGGACGAGGCGCTGGCAGTCGTCGAAGGTGCCCCGGACGGCGACGGCGGAGACGTTGCCGCCTAGGGTGGTGAACTGGGCCTCCTGGCGGGGGCTCACCTTGCCCCGGGGGTAGAGGACCACGACGCGGATGCCGGGGAGGCCATGGAAGGCGTGCGCGACCGCTCCGCCGGTGTCGCCCGAGGTGGCGGCGAGGATGGTGAGGGGCGGGTCGCCGGGGTCGCGTAGGGCGGCCATCATGCGGGCCATGAAGCGGGCGCCCACGTCCTTAAAGGCGTGGGTGGGGCCGTGGAAGAGCTCGAGGAGGTGGATGCCGGGCTCGATCTCGCGCAGGGGGACGGGGAAGTCGAGCGCGTCGCGGATGGCCGTGCGGAGGGTGGCGTGCGGGATCTCGCGGCCGAGGAGGTGGTGTGCGGCGATGAAGGCGCGTTCGGGGAAGGTGAGGTGGGGGAGGGCCGCGCGGTCCTGCTCCGGGAGCGACGGGAGGGAGGCCGGGACGAAGAGTCCGCCGTCGGGGGCCTGGCCGCGAAAGAGGGCTTCCCGGAAGGACCAGGTGACGCCGGAGGAGCCCGCCCGAGTGCTGATCAGGTGCATGGGGAGGGCTGGGGGGGCACCGGCAACCGCGCCGGGACGGCCGGAAACGAGCGCGCCGCGGGGTTCCCGGTTCCCGGCGAGCGAACCCCTACAGCCGACCGAGAACGGTGGTGAGGGCCGCGTGAACGACCGGGGTGAGGGGCTCCAACCCCAGGGCACCGACCCCTACCCCGCCGGCAAAGCCCGCCAACGATCCCAGAAGGGCCTTGTAGAAGGACGCGCCGGCCAGGCTTGCCACCGCCGGCGGTATCAGGACCAGATACCCCACGATCATGACCGGCTCCGTTCGCGACTCACTTTCCGGGCACCTTCCTTCTCTTCCGTGGAGAAGACAGACGTTGTTGTAGGTCTGCACAAATGCCAGCGCCCACGACCCGAGAGAGGAACCGAGCGTCGGCCAGAACACCCGATGGAACGACGGGCCTTCGGCAGGAGCCGGCACCTGCGGACCGCCGGCGTGCGGGACCCGGGGCAGGGGCGCTCCGAGAACCCCCCGGTCCCCGGACGCACCCGGGGAATGAAACGGACTCTGCCGCGCCTGCGCCATCGCGACCCCGAGCGCATCCGTGTCGATGGGCGGGATTTCGGTCTGTGCGGTCGCTCCGGACGCCAGGGCCAGAGAGGCTGCCAGAGCGAGAGCCGGCGGGACGGACGACGCGGAGTGCGGGCTGGATTTTCTCATGGTGACACCCTTCATGATGGCCCGGAAGGACGATCCACTCATCCGGTAGTGTGGCGGGGAACGGCCGCATCATAGCGGACCCGGTTGCCGGCTACAAGCCGCTGTCCCGGGCGGGGAACCGCCCCAACTGGGCGTTGCGGCGACTCATCCGGTCTCCAGAACCCGCGCCCCCACGCGGTTCACCGGAGATACCACGGTGTCCGAACCCAGCCCCGCCTCGTCGCAGAACGCCGCCGCCATGGCCGCCGCGGCCCGCTCGGCGACCGTCCGGCCCCGGCACAGCGCGAACACCGACGGCCCCGACCCCGACAGCCCCGCCCCCGCCGCGCCCGCCCCCAGCGCGGCCTCCCTCACCTTCGCGAACCCCGGCACCAGCTTCGCTCTCAGCGGCTCGGCCACCGCGTCGCACAGACAGTGCGCGATCAGCTCCCAGTCCTCCCGGAACAGCCCCGCGACCAGCCCCGCCGTGTGGCCCCACTGCCGGACCCCCGCCGCGAGCGGGATGGTGTCGCCCAGGATGGTCCGCGCGCGCAACGTCTCGACCTCGATGGCCGGGTGTGCGACGGCGAGGGTCAACCCGGCGGGCGTGGGGAGCTCCACCACCTGCGGGGTCCGGCCCGGAAGCACCAGCACGAAACCGCCCGCCAGCGACGGTGCCACGTTGTCGGCGTGGTTCGCACCGGAGCCTTCCCGCTCGCCGAGCAGAGCGCACTCGAGCAGTGCGGTCCTGTCAAGGCCACCGCCGAGCAGCGCGTCAGCCGCCACCGCGCCCGCGACCGCGCTTGCCGCACTGCCTCCCAGCCCGGACGCGAGCGGGATCCCCTTGCGGAGCTCGACCGCGACGCCCGCATCCGATCCGAGGCGGTGCATCACGGATTGCGCCGCGATTGTGGCGGCGTTGCTCGCGGGGTCCCCGGGCACGCGCCCACCGCCGCCGGCCACCGTCAGCGAGACGATTCCGCTCCCCGCTACGCCCCGCACCGCGACCTCGTCGCCCGGTTCCTCCAGCGCGAGGCCGAAGACATCGAAGCCGCACCCCAGGTTAGAGACGGACGCCGGGGCGAAGACACGGACCGGGCTACGCGATCCGGCGTCAACCCGCAGGGCCGCCGGGTCGGTGCCGGCCGATCCGCTCGCCCGCGCCGGCAGGGAACTCCCTCGCTCCATTCAGCGTCCGTTCCGCCCCTCCGTCTCGCCCCGCGCCCCCCCCTCCCTCCGCCGCGCCCGCTTCCTCCGGAACGGCATCGCCAGCATCCCGGGAAGGGTGGCCCAGTCGCGCCGCTCCGTCTCCTCCAGCCCCAGCGTCAGCGCGCGCGGGTCGGCGACCAGCCGGAAGCTGCCGAAGACCCGGTCCCAGAACGAGAACACGCTCGAGAAGTTGGAGTCGGTCTCGGGCTGGTAGTCCGAGTGGTGCACCCAGTGCATCCAGGGGGTGACGATGAGCCAGCGCAGCCAGCGGTCGGCGCGGGCGGGAACGCCCACGTTGCCGTGGTGGAAGAGGATGACGGGAAGCAGCACTGCCTCGTAGAGCAGCACCTGCGGCACCGTCATTCCCAGCAGCGGCAGCACGACCAGGCGCGCGCACGAGGAGAGCACGATCTCGCCGGTGTGAAAGCGCAGTCCGGAACTCGCGCTCAGCTCCCGGTCGGCGTGGTGAACGGCGTGAAAGCGCCATAGAAAGGGGACGTGGTGGTTCAGCCGGTGCCAGAGGTACTGCCACATATCGAAGAGGATGAACCCGAGTGCGAAACCCCAGGCGCCCTCCATCCCCAGCCGGTGCAGGACGCCGAAGGAGTTTGCGCGCGCCCATTCGGTCGCGACCAGCGTCGCCCCGGCGAAGACGAAGGCGACGACGACCGCATTCGCCACGCCCAGCAACACGTTGGGGGCGTCGTGGCGGACCCGCTCCCGGCGGCCCTCGAACATCGGGATCAGCCCCTCGAGAAGCCACATGGCGCCCAGGGCCACCGCGGCCATGAGGGGCTTGAGGGCGAAGAACGAGTCGGTCACGCGGGATGTCAGCCGCCGAGTCTGTCGTCGGCCACCGCCCTGAGCACGTCGAGGGCGGTGACGATCCCGATCAGGCGGCCGTCCTCGACCACGACGGCGCGCTGGATCCGACCGCGCGCCAGGTAGTCCGCCAGTTCGGTTACCGGCAGATCGGGGCGAACGGAGTAGAACGCCGGCGTCATGATCTCTTCCACCGTCGTCATGTCGAAGCGGCTCTCGGGCACTGCATTCAGGACCGAGCGAGCCGAGAACGGGAGCTCTTCCGGCACGAAGAAACCGTAGGCGTCGAGCTCGCCGGGATCGTCTTCGGGGTCCTGCGCGTCGTCGTACCCCGAGGCCACGTCGAAGCGGGCCGTGGTCACCGCCGGATCGAGCCCCTGTTCACGCGCGGCGAGGCGCACCAGGTCCGTCTGGGACACCACGCCCACCAGCGCCCCCTCGCCATCGATCACCGGCGCCCCGCTGATGTCTTCGGCAGCGAGTTTGCGGGCGAGCTCCCGTGCGTTCATGTCGGACGTGACCGACACCACCTCGGTCTGCATGATATCGAGTACGACGATCATCTCGTTCTCCCGTGCCTGGGTTGTGGATCCTGGGAAGGTTGTTCCGCCACCGTGAGGAAGATGCCGCGGGTCCCTCCCGTGGTCCAGCGGGGCGCCGCGTCCTAACGGAAGTTGCTCCCGGCGGGCGCCCGACTCCTTATGAGCCGGCGCCCCACCCTCCCCCCGCCCCCTCCGACACCCTATCCTATCGGGCATGACCAGCCAAGCCCCTCCCCGGCGGCACCTCGGCCTCCTCGGCGCGACCGGCATCGGCGTCGGCGCCATCGTGGGCGGGGGCATCCTGGCGCTCGCCGGAGTCGCCTTCAGCACCACGGGTCCGAGCGCCATCCTCGCCTTCGCCCTGAACGGGGCGATCGCGATGATGACGGTCGTCTCGTTTTCCGAGCTCGCGGCCCGGTTCCCGCGTTCCGGGGGCACCTACGCGTACGCTCGCCGGGTGCTCACCGTCGAGGCGGCCTTCGCGGTGGGCTGGGTGGTGTGGTTCGCCTCGGTGGTGGCGGCGGTGCTCTACGCGATGGGGTTTGCGGTGTTCCTCGTGCCCTTCCTGGAGCGGTTGCTGCAGCTGGCGGGAGTTGAAGTTCCAGCCTGGATCGGGCAGCGGCTGGCCCTGGTCGCGTATGCGCTGGCGGCGCTGGGCTACTACGTGTGGCGTCTGACGCGGTCGGCGTCGGGGGGAAGGCAGTGGGAGACGGTGGGGAAGGTGGTCGTCTTCGTCGTGCTGATCCTGGCGGGGTTCCTCGCGCTGGCCTCCGAGGCGCCCGCGCCCGGTGACCTGGCCGCCCGCTTCCGGCCGTTCTTCCTGGACGGGTTCCCGGGACTGTTCCAGGCAATGGGGTACACCTTCATCGCGCTTCAGGGCTTCGACCTGATCGCGGCGGTGGGCGGGGAGGTGCGGGACGCCGAGCGCAACCTGCCGAAGGCGATGTTCCTCTCACTGGGCAGTGCCTTGGTGATCTATGTGCCGCTGCTCTTCCTGATCGTGGCGGTGGGAGTCCCGGAGCAGCCGGTGGCCGAGGTCGCGGCGGAGTATCCGGAGATCCTGGTGGCCGTGGCGGCCCGCAACTTCATGGGTTCGACGGGCTACTGGCTGGTCGTGGCGGCCGGGTTGCTCTCCATGCTCTCCGCGCTCCAGGCGAATGTCCTCGCGGCGTCGCGCTTCGCCCAGGCGATGGCGAGCGACCGCACCCTGCCGCAGCGGTACGCGCGCCTGACCACCGCCACCGGCACCCCGACAGCCGCGGTGCGACTGACGGCCGTCCTGGTCGCGTTCCTGCTGGTTGCCGTGCCCGACGTGGCGGCGGCGGGCGCCGTTTCCAGCCTCGTGTTCCTGGGCAGCTTCGCCCTGACCCACGCGATCGCCTACCTGGCGCGCAAACGGGCCGGAAGGCCGCGGGGGTTCCATGCGCCCTGGTTCCCCCTGATCCCGGTTGCAGGGGGATCGGCGTGCATGGTGATCGGACTCTATCAGGCGGTTGCCGTGCCCTCGGCCGGAGCGCTCGCGGCGCTCTGGCTCAGCACGGGTGCCGTGCTGTACGCGCTGTTCCTGGGGCCCCGGGCCCGGGTTGTGGACGCATCGTCCGAAGCGCTGGATCCCCAGATCATCAAGCTGCGGGGACGCCGCCCGGTGGTGCTGGCACCCGTGGCCAACCCGGCCAGCGCCCCTACGATGGTGGCGATGGCGGAGGCGCTGGCGCCGCCGGACGTGGGGCGGGTGCAGCTGCTGTCGGTGGTGGAGTGGCCGGAAGGGTGGAGCGGCGGAGGCGTGCCGGCGGGGATCCGTGACGCCCAGGCGGTCCTCGGGGGCGCGCTCAGCACGGCCCTGAAAGTGGACCTGAGACCGGAGGCGCTGATCACCCTGCACGGGGAGCCCTGGAGCGAGATCGCAAGGGTGGCCGAGGCGAGCCGTTGCGAGAAGCTGTTGCTGGGGGTTGGGGAGCTCGACGATTCACTGATGACCGGGCCGCTTGCCCGCGTCATCGGTGCCGTCGACTCCGATGTGGTGATCCTGCGCGCGCCACCCAACTGGAGTCCCGGCCAGGCGCACTCGATACTGGTGCCGTCGCGGGGCGGCCGCGACCAGAGCCCGGTGCGCGCGCGCCTTCTGGGCAGTCTGGTCCGCCACGCTCCCCGCGATGTGGCCTTCCTGGGGGTGGTGTCCCCAACGGTCGGGCGGGGCGCCCACCGGCGGGCGTTGCGCGAGCTCGAACGCCTCGCGTGGGACGAGGTGGGCGAGCAGGCGCACGCGGAACTGGCGGTGAGTGACGATGTGGTCGGGCAGGTGGCGCGCCGCGCGAGAGACGCGGATCTGCTCGTCCTGGGATTTCACCGTCGCGGACGGCGCCGTGCCGTCTTCAGCACCCTCTTGCTCGACATCGCGCGGGCGACGACCTGTCCCCTTGTCATGATCAGTCACCGGCGCAGCACCTCCTTGATGGCGAACCCCTCGCTGCGGTCGAACATCCCGGCTACCCGGAAATAGCGAGTGCCGGCCCCCGCCGGGCTCGGGCTCCGGACCCGCCAACCGCTCGGTTTCCATAGTCACGACGAAGACATGTACCGTGGCAGGTTGAACACGTTTCAGTCATACGGAGGAAGGCTTCAGCCTGGCAAAGAAGCAATGATCATCACAATTCGCAATACGCTGTTGCGATATGAACACGTGACAGGTACAATGGACGGTTCGCAGTGGGCTTGGGGCTGCCCTCAAGATCAGTAGCCCGGCAACCGGAATCGGGGGGATAGCGCGTGTTCCGTACGATACCTGACCTCTTGGATCGGAAGCGGAAGCGGCGGCTGTCCCGAATGAAGGTGACGGCGGCCGAGAATGAGCGGAAGCATCTTGCCCGCGAGCTGCACGACGAGTTCCTCCAGTTCCTCGTGGCGTTCAAGATCAGGGGAAAGCTCCTGGCGGACGAGGCGGACCGGGAGGAGAGAGAGCGGGCGTGGGCGGTGGTCGCCGACGAGATCGGCAACGCGATCCGGGGGGTGAAGCAGATGATTCGGGGACTGCGGTCCCCGAGACTCGAGGAGCAGGGGCTTGTTTCCGCGCTCGCCGCCCTGTTTCGCGACGCCCGGATGGTGCACGGATTGACGATCCACGCCAGCGTCGACCTCGAACGGGTGGCGGACGAACTGGATCCGACGACCGCCCTGGCCGTGTACCGGATCGTGCAGGAGGCCGTGACCAACGCGGCGACGCACGCAGGGGTGAGCGAGGCTTCCGTGACGCTCGGATTGGCGGGCGGGATGATCGTCGCGGAGATCCGGGACGAGGGATGCGGGTTCGAGTTGCGCGATCCCGGGGCGGCACCGGACGAGGGCCACGCCGGCGTCGGCCTCGCCGGGATGCGCGAGAGAGCGGAGTTGGTCGGGGGCGGCCTCACCGTACGGACCTCGCCCGGCAAGGGAACCACGGTTCGGGCCGCCGTGCCCCAACCCGAGATGCTGACGAGTCTGACCAGGAACCTGTTCGAGCGCCGGGTCCCGCAGGTGCTCCTGATCTATGCGGGCGCGTCGTGGGCAATCGTCGAGGCCACCGCGTTCATGGTCGACGACTTCCTCCTCTCCCCGCACTGGACCAGAGTCGTCATGTCGGCGCTCGTCCTCCTGTTGCCGAGCGTGGCCATGCTCGCGTGGTACCACGGCCGCCCCGGCCCGGACGAGGTGCCGATGGCCGAGAAGATCGGGATTCCCGTAAACCTCGCGCTGGCGGTCGGGATCCTCGTCCTGCTGTTCCGCGGCGCGGACCTGGGCGCGCGGACGACCACCGCCCTCGTCGAGATGGGAGGGGAGACGGTCGAACGCACCGTGGCGAAACCCGAATCCCGGCAGCGGACGGCCCTGTCCCGGTTCGACGCCGCGCCCGGCCTGGGCAAGGACGAACTCTGGCTCACCTACATGGCGCCGCTCGCGCTTGAGCTGGATCTTGCCGCGGACGACTTCTTCGAACCGATCTCGGTCTCGGCGTTCAACGAGCGCCTGTCGGAATTCGGGCTCCAGCCCACGGGCGACCTGCCGCTGGCGCTGAGGTGGGCGGTGGCGGAACTGCTCCACGCGACGTTCATCGTCAGCGGCGCCGTCGACCGGACGGGAGGCGGATACCGGGTGACGATGAACATCGACAACACGGAAAGTGGCCGACGGGTCAGCGAGTCGATGCACGAGGGACCCGACTTCCTGGCGCTTGTCGATGAGATGTCCGGGACCATCGCGGAGGCTTTGGACCTCCCCGGCCGGGAGGGGATCGAGGATCTCCCGGTCCGCGATCGTCTGACCGGGGACGAAGCGGCTCTGGAAGCCTTTGGCCGCGCCTATGCGCAACTGCTCGCCGGTCCGGCGGACCTGGAGGCCGCCATCGAGGGTCTGCGTGCCGCGACGGCGCTCGATCCGACATTCGCAGTCGCCCAGTACGAGCTGTCGGTCGCGTACCTGGAGGACAACCGGGCGGAGGAGGCCAGCGCCGCCCTGCGGGCGGTCCTCGACCACCTCTACCGGTTGCCGGAACGGATGGGCTTTCTGGCGCGGGCCAGCTACTACTTTCGGACGGGGCAGCCGGAGCAGGGCCGGGCCGTCGTCGAGATGTGGGTCGCGCTCCATCCCGAGGATCCGGCCGCGCTTGAATACTACGGCCACTTGCAGTCGATGCGGGGAGACTGGGCGGGTCTGGTCCGGACGCTCGAGACGCGGTACCGCCTGAGTCCCGCCAATCACTCGCTGCTCAAGGAACTGGCCGAAGCCCGCGAGAACCTAGGCGACGACGACGGGGCGCGGGCGGCGCTCGAACAGTACGCGACACGGATGCCGGCGGACTACACCGGCCATGTGGACCTTGCCCGGATCCACCGGCGGCTCGGGGCGTTCGACATCGCTCGCGAGCACGTCGAGCGGGCGATCGTCGTCGAGCCCCTCAACCCGGAACCCGTGGACGAACTGGCGTTGCTCGACCTCCACCTCGGCCGCTTCGACGAGGCGTGGGCGGGACTTGAGCGCGCGAGGGCACTGGCTCGCACGCCCCGGGAAAGGGCCCACGTGCTCGACCAGCAGAAGGAGTACTACAGGTTCCGGGGGCGGATGGAAGACGCGATCCGGACTGCGGAGGCCTGGCCCAGGGCGGCATCCGACGCGTTCACCCCGCTGGATATCACCGTGCGGCGGTTCGCGGACATCGACCTCTACCTGGAAGCGGGTCGGCACGAGGACGCCGCAACCCTGCTGGAGGCACTGCGGTCCCGGCTTGGAGCGTTCGAGAGCGATCCCTTCTACGTCCTGCGCCCGGAACTCCACATCGCTCTCGAAGCGGGGGAGTTCGCCCTTGCGCGGGCCACGCACCTGGCCGCGGTGGACTGGATCGAGAAATGGGACGCCGACGCGCTCCGGTCGATCCTGATCGCCGATCTCGGCCGGATCGAGGAAAGGGCCGGCAACTACGAGGAGGCCGTCCGCCACTACCGGGACGCGCTGTCCCAGGATGATGGGATGCTCGACGTGCAGGACGTGCATCGGCGGCTTGGGGGCGCGCTGCGGAAGGCGGGCCGCCCGGATGAGGCCGAGGCGCAACTTCGCGAAGCGCTTCGCCTCATGCCCTCCGATCCGCACGCGCACCTCGAAATGGCCACGGTGCTCGAAGCGCGCGGCGACATCGAGGATGCCGCGAGCCACCTTGAGAGAGCGCTGGCGGCCTGGGAATCGGCGGACGCATCGTTCAAGCCCGCCCGCGAGGCCCGCGCGAGGGCCGGCCGCATCTCATGGTGAGAGTGCTGCTGGTCGACGACCACAAGGTGGTGCGCGCCGGCCTGAGGGCCTTGCTCGAATCCACCGGGCGGGTGGACGTCGTGGGCGAGGCGTCGTCGGGGGAGGAAGCGGTGAGCAGGGCCCGGACCTTGGAACCGGACATCATCATCATGGACCTGGCGATGCCCGGGATGGGCGGAGTCCAGGCGACCCGGCATGTTACCGCACTCGGCCTCGAAACGAAGGTCCTGGTGCTCACGATCCACGACGAGGACGAGTTCCTCATTCCCGCCCTCGACGCCGGCGCCGCAGGCTTTCTGAACAAATCCGTCGCCGACACCGATCTCATGGGCGCCGTCGAAGCGGTCATGCGCGGCCACTCCTATCTCCCCAGCCGCGCGGCTGCATTGATGGCACGGCGCAGGACCCAGGGCGCCGCGAGCGGCAACCCGGGGTCGGGGGTGCTCTCATCTCGGGAGCGTACCGTGATCGAGTTGTACGCCCGAGGGCTTTCGGCCTCCGAGGCGGCCGAGGAGATGTTTCTCAGCCCGAAGACCGTCGAGGGCTACATCGCCCGGGCCAAGACCAAGCTGGGCCTCAAGAAAAGGCGCGAGATCGTGCGCTTCGCGCTGGAAACCGGACTCCTGCGGCGCGAGAGCGACGACTGACCCCGTCCGGCCGGTGGCGGCCGGAGCGGTTCATGGAGCCCCTGCGGCGCCGGCCTGGCCGCTACAGTAGAGGTCGTTGACGCGAAGGTACTCGTCCAGGAAGGTGCCGAAGGCGTTGCTGAGGCTCGATATCACAAAGCCGGGGTCGCCGCTGTGGATCCCGTACCGGTATTCCCGCCAGGTCGTCGCCGCGCCCCTGAGCTGCGTAAGGGGGTCGGTCACCTCCTTCATCAGTTCCACCCGCGCGACGTATGCCCAGTGCAGGATCCCCACGGTGACGTACAGGAAGGGCGGGACCTCCTCTTCGCCCAGCAGACCGGCGTTTCGCAGACCGGTGTGTATGACCTCTTCGAGATCGGCGTCTTCCAGGTTCTCGACGTACGGCGAACTCCTCTCCACCGAGACCTTGGGAAACACCGGGTCACACTTGGTGAAGAGCTGGAATCGGTCCAGTCTCCGGTCCGCGGGCGTCTCCTGGGCGTCCACCATTGGGGCGGCAATCGCTATCGCTGCCGCGACGAAGGCAACGGCTTTCATCGGCATCACCTCTTGTAAATCATGAATTACAGAATGTCAAGTAAAGTGTACAGTGCGCCGTGGAAAGGCGCGCCTTCCTAGTGGGTGCGAACCCCACCCAGCA
>JAPPGI010000172.1 GCA_028874985.1 Gemmatimonadota bacterium
CCTATGATTCAGCTTCGGATCCTCCCCACCCACCACGACAGGTGAAGAGCCATTCAGGGCAGGAGACGTACATGGCACTGCGGCGCCCACACGCTGGTCAACAGTCAGGAGACCTGCTTCGTGAGCGGGCTCGCGGCGGCGAGACAGATCGGCGCGGACTACCCGTTCGACGACGCGGAGGCGCGCCGGTCATTCAACCACTACGGGAGCATCCTGCATGGGTGGAGGTTCAGGAAGGCGCGGGGTTGAGGACGCTGGTGCGGTAGCCGTTTGGGGAGGTGACGGTGGACGACGGCGACCCGCGCCCCTCGCTCACGGTCGTGACCGATCCACGCGTTGCTCCCGGCCTTGGTTCGATTCCTCCTTAAGGCGCCCGGGGAGGAGATCCGGCTGTCCTGGTGGAAGGGCGGCCGGATTGCGCAGGGGCCGGCGAAGGGGCAGTATGGATGCTCGCCGGAGCGGCAAGCGCGGAGGGAATGAAGGGACCCCCCATGACCCATGGATCCATCACCGCATCTCTGATCGCGGCCATCCTCCTGTCCGGCTGCTCGCTGAACTTCGTCCGCGGCCCCCATCCGACCGGCCATCCCCAGAGAGAGGCTAGCGGCGAATGGTGTACGGCAAGCTACGGGTGGCCCGTTGCAGACATTCCGTTGGGGCTCGGTGGCGGGCAGGCGCTGTTGCTGGCAGCGAGGCTCGAAGAGTCGGAATTGGCGGCTCCCCTGTTGTTGGCAGGCGTCGGAGTGCCGATATTCTTCCTGGCGAGTTCCGCGGAGGGGTTTCGCCGGGTGGCGGATTGCCGGGCGCTTCGGCGGGAACTGAGGCCGAAGGGGGACTCCGGTTCGGTGCTCCCGTCTCGGCACTTCATGAGGCGTGGTGCCGATGCTAAGAGGACGGCGCCAGGAACTTCCGGGTGACTACCAGGGTAGTAACTCGTCAGGGTGGCAGACCAGGCTAAAGTCCAGGGAGAGCCCTGATGAAGAGGAAGCGACAACTCGGAGACCTGCAGCTTGCGATCATGCGGGTGCTGTGGGAGCGCGGCGAAGCGCCGGCGATCGAAGTTCACGAGGCGCTCTTCGAAGAGCGGGGCCTCGCCGTCACGACTATCAAGACGATGCTGCGCAAGCTTGAGGAGTACGGGTGCGTGGAGCACCGAACGAACGGCCTGCAGTTCATCTACCGGCCGGCGATCGCCGAGGCGGAAGTCCGGAAGGGGATGGTCTCGGAACTCGTGCGCCGCCTGTTCTCCGGTGACAGCGCCGCCCTGGTCAACCACCTGGTCCAATCCGGCGAGGTCGACCCGGCCGACCTGGAGGGTCTCCGGGAGATTGTGTCGAGGAAGCGGAAGGAGGGAAGGAAATGACCTCCTGGCTCCTGACGTTCGTGGTCCACAGCACGCTGTGGTGCGGGCTTGCGTGGCTGGGTCTGCGCCTCTTCCCCTTCATCCGTGCGCGCCTCAGGGAAACGATCTGGTACACGGCGCTGGCCGCCAGTCTGATCACCCCGACGGTCCACTCGTTTACCTCGCCCGGCTCCGCGGTCTGGCGACTTCCCGTTCCCTCGTTCATGGCGGTCGGGGAGCACGAGTCCGGTGAGGAGTCCGGCGGCGAGGAGGGGGCGGCTTCGATCGCGATACCTGCCGCCGAAGAAGCCCACGGCGAGGAGAATGCAGCCGACGGGGGCCGGCCGGCCTCCGCCGCCATGCTGTGGCTCGTCCTGGCGGGTGGCCCGCTCGCCCTGTACTTCCTTCGACTTGGGAGGCTGCGCGGGCGCCTTCGCGATCGCGAGCCGGTAACGGATCCAAGGGCCTCCCGCGCGTTGGCCGCACTCGCCGGGAGGGCATCCCTGGTCCCGCCGCCGCGCCTGACGGAGAGCCACGGCCTGGGCTCACCGGTTGCGCTGGGGGTTGGCGGCCGCCGCGAGATATGCGTGCCCGCGCGCGCGCTCCATGAGCTGGACGAGAGTGAGCTTCGAGCGCTGCTGGGCCACGAGGTCGCGCACCATGTGCGCCGCGACACCATCCGGCTGGCGGTCCTGAACGTTCTGCAGGCGTTCTTCTTCTTCCAGCCGTTCTTCCGGCTCGCCGTGCGGGAGCTTCGGCTTGCCGCCGAAGAACTCTGCGACGACTGGGCGGCCGGTCAGTTCGATGACAACCAGGCCATGGCGAGCTGCCTGACGGAGGTGGCCGGGTGGGTGGTCGGGGGCGACCGCCACCTCCCCGTCCCGTGCGTCGGCAGACGCCGCTCACAGCTGGAGCGCCGCGTCCGGCGCCTGTTGTTGTACGAACATCGTCCGCTCCAGGCGCCATCGCGCCGCTGGGGGCACGCAGGCGCCCTGGGGCTTCTGATCCTCGCTTCCCTGACAGCTCCGGCGGTGGCGCCCGGAGCGGACGGGTCCCACGAGGATCGGCGCGCCCTCGAGGGTGCGTGGTCTCACGAGCACGGCGAGGCGCATGAACATGAACTCGGCGAGCGGCGGGAGCGCGCCCCGGCCCGGCCGGCTCCCGGCAGCGCGCCGTCCGGCGAGGGCGAGGTGCGCGGAGCCGGCGCGGGCCTCCCTGCGGACCTCGACCCGCCGTCTTCGCCTCGGCGCTGATTGATGTAGTCAGCCCTCGGTCAGATCGCCGTCCGTCCCAGCGTCACTCCCGCGTGTCTCCGGCCTGCTTCCCGGTCCCCGTCCCCCTCGTCGCGCCGGTTGGCGCGCTTGGGCTGGCGCGAAGAGGTTCCGGGTCGGGTTGCAGACACCGCCGTCCTCGTAGCATCAGCGCCACGCTTCGGGATCAGGGATTCCGCGGCTGAAGAGGACCTCGAACCCGGAGGTGTTGGTGGCGAGCGGTCCAGGAATGCCCGCACCCGTCCGGTGGTCCGGTCCCGCAGGATGGACATCGGGTTGTCGCTCTCTCCGTCCAGGGTGGCGGTTCCCGCGGGTCCGGCCAGCGTGATGCTCGCGAGCGTACCGGTCCATTGAGATTCCACCGGAAGGACGAAGACGAAAATGGACTCCCCGTCGCCGTCGGCCACCTCGTCCATGGCAAACGCAAGTGAGAACAGCTGGTCTCCATCGGCGTTGCGTCCTGTGACCCTGTGTTCGCCTACGGAATCGGGAAGTTCCGGCGGAGCATCGACGACGAACGCGGGGAACAGGAAGCCGTCCCCCCGGCGTCGGTTCCCCCCCAGAGAAGCAGGGACCTGGTCGGAGCCGCGGCCGCCTATGCTTCTGATGGGCCCTCGTCGTGCAACCGCCAGCCCAGCGCGTTCGTGAAGTGGTAGTCGCTGATCCACTTGGGACCGCAGTACGACATCAGGTCCGGCGTCTCGGGGGAAACCAGACTGTCACCGTCAAGATCGTAGCCCCAGGCGCCGGTGCTTCCATCCGGGTAGGGGAACATGGGATCGGGGCCTCCGGCACCGCCGCACGGGGCGTGCCAGAGGTGCATGTTGTGACCCAGTTCATGGGCGATGACCGATCCCGACGGTATCGAAAAACTGGACCGGCCGGGTACGAAGGCGACTCCGGCGGCCCCGGTCACTTCTCCGGACATCATACCCATATAGTGGCCGGTACCCCTTTCGAGGACACGGATTGCTCTGGTCTGGTAAAGGAGCTGGAAGGCACTGTTAGTCGTACTCAGAACGGGCTCGTGGTCCGTCGCGGAGATCTTCTCGACCGGCAGCAGCGTACGAGTGTGCCGGAGAAGCGAGTCACTCTCGGGCTTCTCCGCCATGGCCTCCGTGATGTCGAGAATCGCCGAGTCCGGATCCTCATCCCAGAGAAATGGGATGATCGTTCGACGTGTCGGCGGTGAGGAAAACGCGCAGCAACGCCCGCTCTCCACCGACCACCGGCACCGGAAACTCCCGGGACTGAACCGCTTGGGTCAGGTAGGCTATCGGCAACTCCGTAACGCAGGAGGCGACGCGCCGGATCGGAACCGTCGCCAGCCATGCTTGAAAACGGGCGTTCCGGGGGGCGCACAACTCTGTGTCGCCGGCCTGAAGCACTCTGGAGTCTGCTCAGAGACGTCAGGTCCATTGAGAGCTCCCCGGACAACTCTTCGTTTCTTGCCACGACAAGTTCCTTCAGGAACGAGAGGGATCCCAGCTGCCCCGGAATCGAGTCACTCAGGGAGTTGGCGCCGAGGGAAAGGCGCTTCAGTCTCTTGAGCCCGCCTCTAGCCCCATGTGGGGCTCTGGTCGGTTTCCTACCGTCGCCAAGCGTTCGTCTCCGGGATTCCGCGGCGACCATCACCGTCGCATCTACGACGACCGTCACCTGCGCTCCGCGTCACGGGCGGAGAGGATGCTGCATCTGGGTACCCGGGTACCTGCGGCCTCCTTGCGGGTGCGGACATCCTCCAGCCAGCGGGAGACGGATGGGCGCGCGACGATTCTCTCAAGCTCTCGTCGCAAGAACTCCTGCATCGAGAGGCGCGAGGAAGCGGCTCGCGCCGCCAACTCGTCGCGTACGTCTTCGGGAACGCCCCGTATTGTGATCTGGACGGTCATAGTAGCAATCTGCGGTCATGGAAGGCAAAGCGCAAGCACGGTCAGCTGTGATGGTCATCCCGGCGTGACACGCTCGGCCTGGCTGGTTAGCTTGCTGGACCGTCATCTGGGGCGGCGATCCCCGGTTGCGGTAGGGTCGGCCCGGCGGCTGAGGACCGCCGGGATGGTCCGCCAAGTCTAACTTAACTAACACCTTCGCAAGCCGCGGCGCTCCCGCACCGCCCGCCTCTCGGCCCGGGCAGGCTTGGGCCGGGGCTGCCGCTGCCCGGTCGTCGCCGGCCTCCGGCGACGGTAGAAGGTGGCGCGCGCAACGCCCAGCGCCGCGCACGCCGCCTTCACGCCCACCTGCCCGGCCAGCTCTCCGGCCGCGGTCAGGAGGACTTCCCGTCGCCGAGACTCACGCCCAGCAGCCCCGATACTTTTCCCTGGACCTCGATGACGAGGTGCGCCTTGCGCAGCTCCTCACGCAGGCGCACGACCTCGCGCTCGAGCCTGGCCACCTTCTTCGCGGCCCCCTTGTCCACCGAGGGCTTCGGGCCGCGCCTCCTCGCGAGCGCCTCCAGCGATCCCTCCCGCACCGCCTTGCGCCACGCAGACAGATGCGAACTGTACAACCCCTCGCGCCTCAGCAGCTCTCCGATCTCGCCCGGCGTCTCGCAGGCGTCCGCCCGCTCGACCACCGACAGCTTGTACCGCGGCGAGAACCGCCGCCGCGTCGCCTTCGCCGAAACCTCCGGATCCGGTGCCGCCGCCGCGCCGCGCGCGCGCTCCCCCGCCGCGGCGGGGGAGCGCGCCCCTGTCCTGTCCATTCCCTTTCCTCCTGCCATCGTGCAACTCTCTGACTCGCCCTACTCTAATCATTTTACCCTCCCGTGTCTCCCCCCACGTTGGCAGATAGGGTCACGCTCGCAACGACGTCGTCCACGATAATGGGCTCTCCCACCTCGACTTCCACGTCATCGGGGAGGGCACGGAGGAGCTCCTAGGCGCTATGGCTGCGCTCCTCGCGGTCCGTGGATGAATTCCGTGGGAGGGTTCGTCACAAGCTGCCACAGGTTGCCACAGATTCTTGCGCACGGGGCCAACCCAAGGCAGGTTGACACCACATATCGACCCGCCAACAGAGGAGCGTGCCATGTCTGTGAACTATCGCCACAGAGATACTCATCACCATCGAATCCACGGCTCTCCGCGGCTCGGCGTGAGCGTCTCCGTCCTGACCGCGGTCGCCTTCTGGGTGGCCGGGTGCGGCGAGCCCCAGTCGCCAGTTGCAGTGGGGAGCATACCGGACCTGACAGTCAACGTCGGCAGCACCGAGTCGGTCGATCTCGCGGAGTACTTCAGCGACCCGGATGGAGATGTCCTTACGTACACGGCTAGCTCGTCGGACACGAGCATTGCCACGGTCAGCGTATCGGGTGCCACGGCGCAGGTGACGGCGGTTGCGGCGGGGAAGGCCACGGTAACCGTCACCGCTACGGACCCCGACGAGCTCTTTGCCGACCAGAACGTCACGGTGACCGTGCCGAACCGGGCGCCGGTGGCTGGCGACCCGATCGAGGACATAGAGTTATTCGTCGGGCAGCAGGCGCAGGTGGATGTCCCGGGCAACTTCAGCGATCCAGACGGTGATTCGCTCAGCTACACGGCCACCACATCGGACCCCGGAGTGGCGACGGTGTTGGTATCGGGGAGCGCGGTCCTGGTGAGAGGCGTGTCGCCGGGTACGGCCGACGTAACGGTGACGGCGACCGACCCGGGCGGGCTTTCGGCGACGCAGGTCTTTACGGCGACTGTCTACAACCCCCACCGGAGAGTGTTGGAGTACATTTACGACGCACTGGACGGCGACAACTGGACCGACAACACGAACTGGAAGACGGATGCGCCGCTTGACGAGTGGTACGGGGTGAGCACGGATGCGCGCGGCCGGGTTGATACGCTGGACCTCAGCTCCAATTCGCTGACCGGCTGGATTCCGCGGGATGTGGCCGCCCTGTCGAGTCTCGAGAGGCTGTCTCTGGACGGAAATGGGCTGACCGGCGAGATTCCGTCCGAGCTGGGCGACCTGTCGCGTCTCGGCCACTTGTCTCTCCGCTTCAATTCGCTGACCGGCGAGATTCCGCATGAGCTGCGCGATCTGTCGAATCTCAATAGGCTGCACCTCGACAACAAAATAAGCTGACCGGCGAGATTCCGTCCGAGCTGGGTGACCTGTTCAATCTCGAGAGGCTGTCTCTCGACTTCAATGAGCTGACCGGCGAGATTCCGTCCGAGCTGGGCGACCTATCGGAACTCATATTCCTGGATCTCAAAGCCAATTCGCTGACCGGCGAGATTCCGTCCGAGCTGGGCGACCTGGGGAATCTCCAACACCTGTCTCTCAGCAACAATTCGCCGACGGGCGGGATTCCGTCCGAGCTGGCCGACCTGTCGAGTCTCACAGGCCTGGATCTCTCTCGCAATTCGCTGACGGGCGAGATTCCGTCCGACCTAGGGCGTTTGTCAGGTCTCGAAGCCCTTTTTCTCCACGCCAATGAGCTGACCGGCGGGATTCCGTCGGAGCTGGGCGACTTATCGGAACTCGGATTCCTGGAACTCGACGACAATTCGCTGACGGGCGGGATTCCGTCCGAGCTGGGCGACCTATCGGAACTCGCATACCTGGACCTCAGCAACAATTCGCTAACCGGCGAGCTTCCGCCCGAGCTGGGGAGTCTGTCGATTCTCGAGGAGCTGAACCTTTCCGACAATTCGCTGACGGGCGAGATTCCGTCCGAATTCCTCGATCTCTATAGTCTGTCCTTGTTCCATTGGGGCGACAACGACGGCCTTTGCGCGCCGAACACGAGCGAGTTCGACGACTGGCTGGACGACATGGACGATTGGGAAGGCTCGAGGTGCGATTGAGTTCAGGATTGGCTGGGACGAATGGGACCCGGCGCACAACGTCGCGCGCGCCGAGAGCGGCGAAGCGCCGGGTTGCCTGGGCGCGACGAATGACGAATGCCGTGGCAGGCCCGCGCACGGAGTGCCTGTAACGGAGCCCTGCCTCAGCGCTCCCGCCCACCCCCCTTGCTATCCCGCATCGCCCGCGCCCGCCGCCTCAGCCACACCCCCGTCCCCACCACCAGCCCCAGCGGCAGCAGCGTCAGCAGGCCCGTCGTGGCCAGAAAGGCGATCCGCGCCTCGTCGTCCCGGTCGAAACACACCGGGCAGGCGTGCAGGACATCGGGCCACACGGCCATCGCCACGAGGGCGAGCCCTGTACCGGCCATCAGCCCACCCGGGCGGCGGATCCGCATTCGGTCACCTCTCATCTCCATACCCTACAGATACACCAGGAAGTACAGAAACGGCCACACCACCACCACGAAGTACCAGAACAGCGCCACCGTCGACATCGCCTCGCGGGACAGCCGTCCGGCCATCAGCCGCAGCCACGCCCACGCCAGCACGCCGATCGCCGCCACGGCGTGCACCGCGTGCGCCCCGATGATCGTGTAGAACAGGGCGCCGTAGGTCGACGAGGTGAGAGTCAGTCCCTCACGGATCAGTGCAAGCCACTCGACGCCCTGCAGCGCGACGAACACACCGCCCAGCACCGTCGCCACCGCCAGCAGCCCGCCGATCGACCGGTTCCCGCGCCGGTACGTCCGGTGCGCGATCAGCAGCACGATTCCACTCGCGAGCAGCGCGGACGTGTTGACCGCCGTCTCCGCGAAGGGCAGCCGCGGCTGGTTGGGGGGCGGCCACACCGAACCCACGGCCCGCGACCTGATGATCACGAAGGCCGAGATGAACCCCGCGAAGAGCATGACCTCGACGAAGACGAAGAGGAGCATGCCCAGCACGCCGTTCGAGATCACCTTCTCGGCGCGGCGCGGCTTCGGCCGGAACGGCAGGATCGTTGCCCGCGCGGTCATTTCCGGCCTCCGTCCTCTCGCCGCCCGCTCACCGCCGGCTCACACGTACCGGGCGCATCGACGCTCACGCCGCTTCCCCCCTACCCCTCCAGCGCCCCCGCCAGGCGCGTCCGGAACCTGCGTACGCCGGGCAGCCTCATCACCATGCCCACGATCGGCCCCAGCACGCTCCTCACCAGCGGGATGTGGCTCAGCGTCTCGAAGACCAGGAGCAGCACCCCGATCGAGAGCATGATCGCCACCGCGTTGGTGCCTATCGCGACCAGGATCAGCACCGTCCAGAACCCCGCGTGAGCCAGGTTGTAGCCGCCGGGGAGCAGGTTGTCGGTCGACTTGTGGGTGGGCACCAGGCTCACCGCGGCATGCGCGGCCTCTTCGGCGTGCCCGCCTTCGGCCCCGTGCTCATCATCCCCGGCGTGCTCGTCCACGATCCCCCGGGCGACCGCCTCCTTGGCGGCCAGGTTCTCCCACATCCGCCCGTCGTGCAGCTGCACGTCCGGGGCCACGCCGCCCCAGAAGAGCGCGAGCAGCAGGACCGACGCGGCCAGGAAGATCTTCGCGATCGGCCGCTCGATGGACAGGTGCATGAAGTGCTTCACCACCAGCGACGCCTTCCAGATCGCGATCCCGAAGGCCGTGATCAGCGTCAGCGTGATACCGAGGCCGATCCGGTACCCGAAGATCGAGATCTGCGTGTCGAGCCTCTCGCCCACCAGCGGTCCCGCGATGCTGACCGCCAGCAGCACGAGCAGCAGCGCGTAGATCCTCACGTAGTGGTTGCCGAGGAGTCCTCCGCGATCTTCCGAGTGACCGGCCATGGGCTATTTCGCGATGTAGAGCAGGGGGAAGAGGAAGATCCAGACGATATCGACGAAGTGCCAATAGATCCCGATCAGCTCGACCCGGTGGAGTTCGAGGTTCTTCGCGGCGTCGCGGGCGACGAAGGCCATGATCACGGCGCCCGCGATGACGTGGAAGGCGTGGAGCCCGGCGGCCGAATAGTAGAACGCCCAGAAGCCGTTCGACGTGATGGTGTACCCGTGGGAGATCTCGTACCACCACTCGTAGGTCTTGACCCCGATGAAGGTGGCGGCGCCCAGGATGGTCATGTGGAGATACCGCGCGGCCTTCGGCCCGTCGCCCCGCTCGGCCGCCTGGTGGGCCAGCACCGCGGTGAGGCTAGAGGTGAGCAGCACGAAGGTGTTGAAGGCGCCGATGGTGGTGTTGGTGACCGCGGCGGCGTCCGCCCACTCGGGATGTCCCAGGCGGAACATCACGTAGGACGCCAGCAGTCCCCCGAAAATCACCACCTCGGAGGCCAGGACCCACCAGACGGCGAGCTTGCCGGTGGCGATCCCGGTGGCGGCGCGGGTCGTCGCGATGGGCCTCATGGGGCCGAGCCTCGTCGCGGGGGTTCGTTCTGCGGCCAGTAGTCGTCCTCGCGGTCCGGAACGCTGAATTCGTAGGGTCCCCGGTAGACGACCGGCATCGCGTCGGGGTGCCAGTTGCCGTGCGGCGGAGGCGATTCGGTGGTCCACTCCAGCGAGTTCGCCTTCCAGGGGTTCTTCGGCGCCTTCGGGCCGGAGCGCCAGGTCTTCCAGCAGTTGTAGAAGAAGATGAACTGCGCGGCCAGCATG
Source organism: Gemmatimonadota bacterium (assembly GCA_028874985.1). Lineage (GTDB taxonomy): Bacteria > Gemmatimonadota > Gemmatimonadetes > Longimicrobiales > Gaopeijiaceae > Bin94. The sequence continues at coordinate 10,069 of JAPPGI010000172.1, forward strand.
ACCAGCAGCGAGAGCGTGGCGAACACCCGGATGTCCTGGAATCCGTCGCGCGCCAGCTCGGAGAAGCCCGAGTAGTTGGAGATCCGCCGGTGCTGTCCCCCCATCCCGAGCACGAAGAGCGGAATGAAGATCGTGTTGAAGGGGATGATCGTGAGCCAGAAGTGCCACTTGCCCAGCCGCTCGTCCATCATCTTCCCGAACATCTTGGGGAACCAGTAGGTGAAGGCCGCATAGGTCCCTATGATGGCGATCGGGAAGAAGGTGTAGTGGAAGTGGGCCAGGACGAAGTACGTGTCGTGGAAGTAGATGTCCGAGCCCGCGGCGCCGAGGAAGATCCCGGTCACGCCTCCGATCAGGAACTCGGCCACGAAGGCGAGCGCCCAGAGCATGGGCGTGGTGAGCCTGATGGATCCGCCGTAGAGAGTGGCGATGTAGACGAAGCACAGCTCCGCGATGGGGACCGAGATGAGCAGGGTCGTAATCGTGAAGATGTTCGCCATGCGCGGGTCGATCCCCGCGATGAACTGGTGGTGGGCCCACACGAAGAAGCTCAGGACGCCCGTGGCCACGACCGTGAAGATCACGATCCGGTAGCCGAAGACCTTCTTGCGGGCGAAGGTGGCGATGATCTCGATCACCACGCCCATCGCCGGCAGCAGCACCACGTACACCTCGGGGTGCCCGAAGAACCAGAAGAGGTGCTGCCAGAGGATCGGGTCGCCGCCGGTGGCCGGGTTGAAGAAGCCGGTTCCGAGCGTCTGGTCGAAGATGAGCATGATCGCTCCGGCCAGCAGCGGACCGACCGACAGCATGAAGAGGATGCTCGCCACCACGATCATCCACACGACCAGCGGCACGTCGAAGGCCCGCATCCCGGGCGCCCGTGAGTTCATCAGGGTGGTGATGAAATTGATCCCGCCAAGGAGGAAGGCCACGAACTCCAGCCCCACCCCGACCACCCACAGGGTGCTCCCGAGCGGGGTCAGGTTGTAGGTCGAGTCGGCCGACAGCGGTGGATATGCGGTCCAGGCCCCGGCGAAGCCGCCGCCCTCCACGAACAGCGACGCCAGGATCACGATGGTGCTGACGAAGAAGATCTGGAAGGACAGCCGGTTGATCTTGGGGAAGACCATGTCGTCGGCGCCGACCATGAGGGGAATGAGGAAGTTCCCGAAGGCGGCCAGCAGCACCGGCATGGCCACCCAGAAGATCATGATGGTGCCGTGATTCGTGACGAGGCTGTTGTACTCGCCCATCGAGACCATCCCGAAGCCGGGCACGTTGATTCCCGGGAAGGCCAGCTGCATGCGGAAGACGTAGGCCATGAATCCGCCGACCAGCGCCATGAACATGCCCGTGAACATGTACTGCATGGCGATGACCTTGTGGTCCGTGGACCAGAGGTACTTCCTCCACCCCTCGGGACCGTGGTGTGCGTGGTCGTCGTGGGGGTGTGCGTGGGTCAGGTCGACCGCGGGCTCAGCCATTTCGGTGCTCCGTTCCTCCTTACCCGGCCGGAGGCGTGTTGTCGGTGGCGGGCGCGGCGGCCTCCTCCGGTGTGTTCGCCTCCACCCAGGCGGCGTGTTCTTCCGCGCTCTCCACGAAGACCTGGCCCTGCATCACGGTGTGGCCGAAGCCGCAGATCTCCGTGCACTGCAGGTCGAAGGTGCCCGTCACCGTAGGCTGGAACCAGCCGGTGATGCTGCGCCCGGGGATCGCGTCCTGCTTGATGCGCCACACCGGCACCGAGAAGCTGTGGAGGACATCCTTGGCCTCGAGCTTGAAGTGGTAGAGCTTCTCGTTCTCGACGTGGAGCTCGTCCACCGTGTAGATGTCGTCCGCCGTGTCCAGCTCCCCGTCCGCGCCGCAGTGCTGGATGATCCAGGCCCACTGCTGCCCCGTGACCCGGATCTCGCAGTCGGGGTTCTCGGGGAGGTCCATCTTGATTTTGTGCCAGACGTTGAACGAGACCACGATGATCAGGACGTCGAAGGCCAGCACCGCCAGGTGCGGGTAGGTGATCCAGCGCTTGTGGCGCTTGTTCTTCCCGTCGATGTAGTCGGCCCGGCGTCCGTCCCCCTTCTCCCTGAACTTCATGATGAAGTAGAGGAAGATGAACTCGGCGGCGAGGAACCACGCCCCCACCACCACGAGCACCAGGAAGATCAGGAAGTCGATGTCGGCCGCGTAGGTGGAGCCGATCCGGATCAGTCCGATTCTGTCGAAGAAGTGACCCCAGCTCTCGAGGAAGCCCATCTACCGAGAATCCCTTCCGTTCATTGCATGATGAAGGTGTAGACCACCGCCGCGCCGATGAAGCCGATCGCCAGCCGGAAGGTCCAGACCAGCGTCTTCCGCGCGAAGATGACAGCCTCGTTGGTCTCGTCCGGGGCCGCCGGGGGAATCTCGGCCGCGAGCTCGGCGTGGGTGGGGCGGTCGGTGGGTGGCTTTGCTGCCATGGTCGTCAGCGGCTGAGGGTGAACACGTAGGCGGCGACGGCGCGCACCTGCTCGTCGCTGAGCGGCATTCCGGCGCGCGGCTGCATCATTCCCGGGTACTCCACGGGCTCCTCGACCCCCTTGATGATGATGGCCACGATCGACTCGTACTCGCCGTCGATGTTCAGCCACTCGTCGTCGGCGAGGCTGGGTGCGAGCGGTCCGCCCACGCCCTCCCGCACGTGGCAGGTGAAGCAGATGCCGGTGGTGCCGTTGAAGATCTCCTGGCCTTCCCGGGCCATCGCCACTGTGACGCCTTCCGGCAGGATCGCCGGGTCGACGTCCACCGGGGGCAGCGGCGGCGGGGGCGGGGCGGCGACCTTCCTGGGCAGCCGCTGCATGGTCATGATGTAGGCGGTGACGTCGTCGATGCGCTCGTCGGTCCATCCGGTCATCGAAGCGCGCATGAGGGCCCCGAAACCGTCCCCTCCGGCCCCGCGCACGCCGTCGCGGTACTTCCGCATCGACGACGCCATGTACCAGTCGTTCAGATGCAGCAGCGAGGGTGCCTTCTGGATCTCCATGCCCCTGCCGTCCCTGCCGTGGCAGTTCACGCAGAGCTCCAGGTAGTCGGCCTCTCCGGCCTCGGCATCCCCCCCCTCCGCAGTCGGCGGCGGGTCGGGGATCGGCAGGCTCACCACGTACTGCACGATCGACTCGATGTCGCCCTTGTCCTCCACGAGCGCGCGCGACATGGGGCGCATGCGGAGCCCCTCGGTGTCGGTGTGGTGGTACCCCCGCGTCCCGTCCCGGAACTTGAGGAGCTGCTCCGTCAGGTACCATTCGGAGCCCCCGGCTATGGCCGGAGCCCCCAGCTCCTCCTTGCCGGCGCCGTCGTCGCCGTGGCACGGCGAGCACGTGTCGAAGAGGAGCTCCCCCCGGGCCAGCCCGGGTTCGGAGCCGCCGCACGCCACCGTCAGAACCGCCAGCACGGCGGCGGCGTTGGCGCGAAATGTCTTGGTGAAGTGTGCTGTCGGGAACCTCGTCATTGTCCTCGCTCGGCGGGCTGGCTTCCGGAACCCGGCCGTTAAGATCGCGAATCCGGCGCGCGGATTCTAGCGACCCGGGGCGGGGTGGGCAATGGGGTGGCGCTTTCCTGGGTGGTGCTTTCCTGGGGTGGCGCTTTCCGATGCCCGCGGTTGCGGAGACCGGGGGGGTACGCTGATGGCACACGGTGGCCTGGCGGCGTCCCACCGAAACGGTACACTCCGACCGATACCGGATGGATCCGGGTGCCGGAACGGTCGTCGTGGTCCGCCTGGCGGGCGAACACCTCGGGGCGGGCGAGGCCGAGTTGCTGGAAGTGGACGAGACGTCATGCCGGCGGCCGGTGCGCGGAGCAGCCCTTCCCGGGAAGTGATCGAACGGGCGCTGGGAACGCCCGAGCATCTCCCGGCGGTCTCGGACCTCGCTCTGTCGACCGGCGGCCACATCTGGCTCCGCACCTATGAGCGGACCGACACGCTGGCCGTCTGGTACTCGGTCGAGCGGGGAGACGACAGGTCGCCGCTCCGGCGCGTGCTGCTCCCCGGAGTGGTTCCGGGTGATGGACGCCACCGGCACCCACGTGTGGGGCGTGTGGAAGGACGAACTGGACGTCAACCACGTGGTGGGGCGGCGGCTGGTGCCTGCAGGCAGGTAGCCGTCGACCTCAGTACACGTCCAGATCCGCCGCCGAGACCACGCGTCCCCCGTACCCCGCCTCCCGGATCTCGCGGACGAGGTCGTCGTCGGTGGCGCCCCAGTAGAGCTGGTGGTACAGCACGAGCAGCCCCGGGCGGGCGCGGGTCGCGATGTCGGCCAGCTCCGCCGTCGAGGTGTGAGCGCGCGCATGGTAGGCCTGCCACTCGGGCTCACGCCCCTGGAACGCCTCCGCGGAGTACACCTCGTGAACGAGAATGTCGCAGCCGCCGCACGCCTCCACCAGCGACTCGCTGGGACGTGCGTCCCCCGAGATCACGATCGTGCGGCCGGCGGTCTCGAAACGGTAGCCGAGCGCGTGCGGCCACGACCCGTGCAGAACGGGAATGGCCGTGACGCGCACGTTGTCGTCCTCGTAGACCGGGCCCCCGGTCGTCTCGGTGACGGGCGCGCGGTAGGCGTCCCGGTTGGCGTCGCGTGGCTCCAGCCCGAAGAGGCGCATGTGGATGTCCTCCCGCCACGCCTCCTCGATGTGGGCGACCATTGCGGCCGTGCCGGGGGGGCCGAAGATGCGGATGGCTTCGGGGCGGTCGAGCACCCAGGGTGACAGGATCACGTCGGGGAGTCCCACGGTATGATCCGAGTGCAGGTGCGTGATGAAGAGGCGGTCGAGTCCCTCGGGGGCCAGCGCGGCGATCCCGTGGTCGCGCGCGGCGGCGGCGGCCCGGCGCACCACTCCCGCGCCGGCGTCCACCAGATAGGCCCGCCCCCCGGCCACGACCGCCACCGCGGGGCCCCAGCGGTCGGGGTCGGCGTTGGGTGTTCCCGTGCCGAGGATGACGACGCGGGGGGTGGTTGTGTCGGGAGGAGGGGGGGGCTGGGCTGGGGTGGGGGCTGGGGAGGGGGCGTGGAGGAGGAGGGCGAGGCCGGCGGGGAGCGGAAGTCCGGGTGTCATTCGATGCTTACCTGATCGTGAGAATGGTCATGTTCCCGAATCCGTGGCGCTGGCCGGGGAAGACGAAGAAGTCGAAGCGCTTGTTGGCCTTGATCAGGGCCTCTGCCATGCGGAACGTGCCGGCGTGGTGGACGTTGTTGTCCACGTCCCCCGTCGTGAGCAGCAGGCGTCCCTTCAGGTTGGCGGCCAGGTCGGAGTTGCGGTCGATCGAATACTCGAACCCGGTCACCACGTCGGCCGTGTCCTTCACCTCCTTGACGCCGTGGTGCTTCTCGGACCACCAGGCGTTGTAGACGTCGTTGTTGTGGTTCCCGGCGGACGAGACCGCGACCTTGAAGAAGTCGGGGTACACCAGCATGGCGGCGGTGGACATGAAGCCGCCCCCCGAGTGCCCGTAGATCCCCACGCGGCCGATGTCGATGAAGCGGTGGCGGTCGGCGAGCTGCTCGATGGCGACCTTCTTGTCCTCCAGTCCGTAGTCGCGGAGGTTCCCGTACCCGTAGTTGTGGTACCACTTGGAGCGCGCTGGATGGCCGCCCCGGTTCCCCACGGTGATCACGATGAAGCCGAACTGGGCCAGGGCCTGCTCGTAGGGGTTGAGCGAGAAGGACTTCGACACCGACTCGGTCTGCGGCCCGGGGTACACGTAGGCCACGATCGGGTACTTCTTCGCGGGGTCGAAGTCGTAGGGCCGGTACATGACGCCGTAAAGGTCGGTCAGACCGTCCCCGGCCTTGACGGCGTAGGGTTCGGGGAACCGGTAGCCGGCGGCCTCGAGCGCGGAGAAGTCGGCCTCCCCGAGGTCCAGGATCCTGCGTCCGGAGGCGTCGTACAGGGCTGAAGCCGGGACGCTGTTGACCCGCGAGTAGTTGTCGATGAAGTAGGTCGCGTCCTCGTTCGCGGAGCTCTGGTGATCGTAGTTGCCGGGGTTGAGGAGAGTGAGACCGCGCCCGTCGAGGCCGACCCGGTAGAGGTGGGAGTAGTAGGGGTCCTCGCCCTCCTCGCGGCCGTTGGCGCGGAAGAGAACGTACCCTCCCTCTTCGTTCACCCCGGCGATGCCGCCCACTCGCCAGGGACCTTCGGTCAGGCGGTGGCGGACTGTGCCGTCGGGGGCGTAGCGGTACAGGTGAGCCCAGCCGTCGCGCTCGGACCACCACAGTAGGTCACCGTCTTCCAGACGGCGGAGCGGCCGGTGTTCGATGTAGGTGTTGAGCCGCTCCTCGAAGACCACCGTGACCTCGCCGGTCGCGGGATCGGCCCTGAGCACGTCCAGGCGGTGATGGTTGCGGCTGTGGCGGTAGAAGTAGAGCTCGTCGCTCCGGTCCGAGAGCCACTTCGAGAACCGGATCTCCTCGGGGTCGAAGCTGAAACGGACGTTGGGGTCCCGGTAGATCCCCATGCGCTGGTCCTTCCACCGGCCGTCGTCGATGGGCTTCATCTCGCGCGACTCCATGTCGAAGACGTGCACGGTGGTCTGGGTGACGTGCTCCTCGCCGGGCATCTCGTACTTGTAGGTCTCGAGCTTGGGCCGCTTGTTGCCGACCGCGTGCACCACCCACAGCTCGTCGACCTCGCGGCGGTCCTGGCGCGTGAGGGCGAAATAGCGCGAGTCGTGCGACCAGACGGCGCCCGACGGCTGGCGCTTCTTGTACTCCTTCTCGGTCTCCTCGTCGTTCGCCCCGCGTCCGGGAGCCGACCCTCCTGTATACAGGGGAAGGCCGACGGCCCGGCCGGGAAGAGA
>JAPPGI010000050.1 GCA_028874985.1 Gemmatimonadota bacterium
CGGATCACTAAACTGATTCCGCAATGTGTCTCTCAACCGTTGACAGGTTCCGGAACTCCGGCATTGAGTTCCTTTCGGCTTCGCTTCTGCCGACGATCCGGGCAATCTCCGGGACCTCGCTGAGTATCATCGCTGCGAAACTCCCAAGAGCCGTCCGGGCGGCATCCTGTCGCTTCACGGCTCCCTCCGTAAGTCGATCCAACTCCGATACTGCGCTCTCCATGTCCGCCACTCCCAGTCCGAGTCGGGGCGCATATCCCTGGGCGTTCTTCCGCAGGATATCCCACAACCACTGCTCAGGCGGTCCCGCGACTGACCGTACAACGCCTTCTGAAAGATGTCGCGGTAGATGGGGGCGAGGCGCACCTCGCCGCCGTCATCGTCGCGGTCAAGGAAGATCCGGCCCTCCGGCGGTACGCTGTCGATCACGACCGGGCTATGGGAGGCCACGACGACCTGCAGCCCCTGACGCAGGGCGCTGCGCTGTAGCTCCAGCATGGTCTGCTGCTGTGTGTAGGGGTGCAGTCCTGTGTCCACTTCGTCGATCAGGACGAGTGCGTTGGAGAGCTCCGAAATATCGTTCGATATGCGGAGGACGCTTCGTTCCCCCGACGACATGTGGAACTCCGAATAGCTCGCGGTCCCGTCCAGGTCCGCGAAAAGGAGATCGCGGGTCGGACGGGACAGGCGATCCCCTCCGTACACGTAGTGGAATTCCAGTTCCGTCCGGCGCACCGGATCCGAGAGGTCCCCCGGCTGCCGGTTCGTGAAGTTGGGGAACAAACTGGTCGGCGTGAACTCTCGGGGACCGCGACCGGGTACTCGATACGCGCAGGCGCAGGCAAACAGGACGGTGGACTTGCCACATCCGTTTGGCCCAGCCAGGACGGACACCGGGTATTGGAACGGGACGCGAAGATCCTCGATTCCGCGGAGCCTCCGAATACGCACCTCCGACAGTGCGTCGTCCCGGTGGCGCCGGCTGGCCCGCAGCGCGTCCCAGACCTCGCGCAGCTGTTTCTTCATCAGCGACATGGCTGGCTCAGTTTTCGGTTCTCGGGTCCTCGCGGGCGTCCGGATCCCCGCGCATGGGTCCTCCTCGGCTCCATCAAACCTAGTATCGTGTCCCGGCTTCGTCCGTACCCCCCAATCCCCTCCCCTTCCACACGTAGAACGCCACCGGGAACAGCACCAGCACCACCGCCCCCGACGTCACCACCCCGCCCATCAGCGGCGCCGCGATGCGCTTCATCACATCGGCGCCCGCACCCGCGCTCCACATGATCGGGAGCAGCCCGACCACGTCGGTCGCGATCGTCATCATGATCGGGCGGACGCGCTGGACCGACCCGCGCCGGATCGCCTGCATGAGCGCGGCCCGGTCGGTGAGGAGGCCGCGGTCGCGGTAGTCGCGCACCGAGACGTTCAGGTAGAGGAGGAAGACGATCGCGGTCTCGGCGTAGAGCCCGGCCAGCGCTATGATCCCCACCCATACCGCGATGCTCAGGTCGTAGCCCAGGATGTGGAGGAACCAGAACGAGCCGGCGACCGCGAAGGGGACACCCAGCAGCACCAGGAGGGTCTCGGTGACGGATCGGGTGGTCAGGTAGATGAGGACGAAGATCAGGAGCAGGGTGAGGGGGATGACGTACGCGAGCCGCTGCTGCGCGCGCTCCAGATACTCGTACCGACCGCTCCAGGCGACCGTGTAGCCGGGCGGCAGCGACACCCCATCCGCCACCACCTCCCTCGCAGCCTCCACATAGCTGCCGATGTCCGTGTCCCGAACGTCGATGTACACCCACGCGTTCGGCTTCGCCCCCTCGCTCTTGATGCTCGGCGGGCCGACCACGTACTCCATGCTGGCCAGTCGCCCGAGCGGCACCTGGTGCCCCTCCGCAGTGGTGACCAGCACCGACCTCAGCGCGGGAAGATCGTCGCGCAGTTCACGGCTGTAGCGCAGGTTGACCGGGTAGCGCTCGAGCCCCTCCACCGTGGTCGTCACGTTCATCCCCCCGATCGCGGTCCGGATGACCTCCTGCACGTCGCGCACCGTCAGGCCGTGCCGCGCGATGGCCACCCGGTCGATCGCGAAGTCGAGGTAGTTGCCGCCCATCACCCGGTCCGCGTACGCGCTGGCGGTGCCGGGAACGTCCCGCACGACGGCCTCCACCTCGCGCCCCAGCCGTTCCAGCACGGCCAGATCCGGCCCGGCGATCTTGATCCCCACCGGCGTGCGGATCCCGGTCGACAGCATGTCGATGCGGCTCCGGATCGGCATCGTCCAGGCGTTCGTCAGGCCCGGAATGCGTAGCGCCGCGTCCAGCTCCTCGATCAGCCTCTCGGGCGTCATCCCGGGGCGCCACTGGCTCCTCGGCTTGAGCGCGATCGTCGTCTCGAGCATCGACAGCGGCGCCGGATCGGTGGCCGAGTCCGCCCGCCCCGCCTTCCCGAACACGTGCCGGACCTCGGGAAAGGCGTGGATGATGCGATCCGTCTGCTGCAGGATCTCGCGCGCCTCGGTGATCGACACGCCCGGGAGGGTGGTCGGCATGTAGAGCAAGTCCCCTTCCCACAAGGACGGCATGAACTCGGACCCAAGGCGCGACAGCGGCACCACCGTCACCCCCAGGCCCACCACCGCCGCCCCCATCACCCACCCTCGCCGCTTCAGCACGAATCCCAGCACCGGCCAGTACACCCCGCCCAGCACCCGCCCCACCGGCGTCTCCGCCGCGGGACGGATCCTGCCCCGCACCCAGTACCCCACCAGCACCGGCACCAGCGTCACCGAGAGCAGCGCCGCCGCCGCCATCGCATACGTCTTCGTGAACGCGAGCGGCTTGAAGAGCCTCCCCTCCTGCGCCTCCAGCGTGAACACCGGCATGAACGACACCGTGATCACCAGCAGCGCGAAGAAGAGCGACGGGCCGACCTCTCTCGCGGCACGCGCGATGATCTCCCAGTGCGGCCTCCGCCCCCCGTACCGAGCCAGGTGCTTGTGGGCGTTCTCGACCATCACGATCCCCGCGTCGACCATCGTCCCGATCGCGACCGCGATCCCCCCCAGCGACATGATGTTGAGCGTCAGCCCCTGCAGGTGCACCACGATCATCGCCAGCAGAATCCCGACCGGCAGCGCGAACACGGCCACCAGCCCGCTCCGCAGGTGGAACAGGAAGACCAGGCACATCAGCCCCACGATCAGCAGCTGCTGCGCGAGGCTCATGCGGATGCTCCCCACCGCGCGGTCGATCAGAGAGGTGCGGTCGTACGCGACTTCGATCTCGACGCCTTCCGGCAGCCCCGGCCCGATCTCGTCCAGTCTGGCCCGCACGTCCCGGATCACGCGCCGGGTGTCCGCGCCGGGCCGCACCACGACGATGCCGCCCACCGTCTCCCCCTCCCCGTTCCACTCCGCCAGCCCACGCCGGCTCTCCGGCCCCAGACTCACCCTCGCCACATCCTCCAGCAGGATCGGCGTCCCGTCCGGGCCCACGCCGAGGCCGATCCGCCGGATGTCGTCCACCGACCGGATGTACCCCAGCCCCCGGATCATGAACTCCTTCTCGCCCACCTCGATCAGCCCGCCGCCCACGTCGCTGTTGCTCTCCCGGATGGCCGTGCGGATCGCCGAGATCGGCAGGTCGAAGGCGCGCAGCCGGTTCGGGTCGACCGTCACCTGGTACTGCCGCACGAAACCCCCCACGCTCGCCACCTCCGACACCCCCGGCGGCGCCGTCAGCTCGTACTTGAGGAACCAGTCCTGGATCGAGCGCAGTTCGCCGAGGTCGTGGCGGTCGGACCTGAGCGCATACATGAACGCCCAGCCCACGCCGGTCGCATCCGGGCCGAGTTCGGGCGTGACGCCGGACGGCAGCTGCCCGGCGATCGAGTTCAGGTACTCGAGGACGCGGCTGCGGGCCCAGTAGAGGTCGGTGCCGTCCTCGAAGATGACGTAGACGAAGGACACGCCGAAGAAGGAATAGCCGCGCACGACCTGCGCGAAGGGCGCCGCGAGCATCTGCGTGGTGAGGGGATAGGTGACCTGGTCCTCGACGATGCGCGGAGCCTGCCCCGGATACTCCGTCTGGATGATGACCTGGACGTCGGAGAGGTCGGGGATGGCGTCGATGGGCGTGCGGGCCAGCGAGAAGGTGCCCGCGGCCACGATGAAGAGCGTGCCGAGGATGACGAGCAGCCGGTTGCCGATCGACCAGTCGATCATGCGCGCGAACATGGGCGGGCCTCCTTCAGTGATGGTGTGGCATGGGGGGGGTCGAATCCGGATCCGCCCCCTCCGCGGCACCGGGCAGCTGCGAGATCGCCGCCCTCAGATTCGCGTCGGAGTCGATCAGGAATTGCGACGAAACCACCACCGTCTCACCCGCTTCGAGCCCCAGGGCGATCTCCACCATTCCTTCACTCTCGGTGCCGAGCGCCACCTCACGCGGCTCGAAGACCCCACCCCCCTTCGCCACGATCACGACCGTGCGGGTGCCGCTGTGCAGCACCGCTTCGGCGGGCGCCATCACCACATCGGCCGCCCCGGTCGTCCGCACGGCAACGTTCACGTACATCTTCGGCCTCAGCAGCAGATCGGGATTGGCGACCTCGACGAAGGCGGTGAGCGTTCTCGTCCGCGGGTTCACGGCCGGGCGGAAGAAGAGGATGCGGCCACGCCACTCCCGCCCCGGAAAGGCGTCCGCCTCGATGGCGACCGCCTGGCCCTCGCGCACATGCCGCAGATCGTCCTCGTAGAACTCGGTCTCGGCCCAGAGGGTGGAATGGTCGGCGATCTTGAGGACGGTCATCCCCGGACTGAGCTTCAACCCCTCCATCGAGTCGCCGATCTTGTCGACGATGAAGCCTGTGGCCGGCGCAAAGACCGTCACCGTTCGCATGACGTTTCCAGACTCCGCGAGCGCGTCGATCTGCTCCCCGGTCATGTCCCAGTAGAGCAGCCGTTCGCGGGCCGCCTCCAGGAGCGACCGGGCCCGATCGGTCGCTTGCCTGTAGGCACCGCCTTCGCCGAGCCGCTCCGCATACTCCATCGCCCCCAGGAACTCTCGCTGCGTGGTGACCAGCTGCGGGCTGTAGATCTCGAAGAGCACGTCGCCCCGGGCAACCGTCTCGCCGACGTTGTTCACGGTGGCCCGTTCGATCCAGCCCTCGTACTTGGTCTGCACCGAGACGACCCGCTCCTCGTTGTGCGCGAGGATGCCGACCGTGCGGATGGAGACGGGAAGGGTGCCGCGGTGCACCATGGCGGTGCGGACGGCGAAGTTCTGGAGGAAGCTCCGGCTGACCCGGATCCCCCCGCCGACGACGGCTCCGTCGCCGTAGACCGGGACGAGATCCATCCCCATGGGCGACTTGCCGGGGCGGTCGGAGGTGTAGTTGGGGTCCATCGGGGCGCGCCAGTACAGGATCTCGCGCTCGTCGGCGGCTTGCTCCGGCTCCGGGTCGGACTCGCCGGGCATGGCCATCCCTTCCCGGGGGCCGTGCTCACCCGTCATCGCCGAGGGGTCGTCAGCCCCATACCGCACCAGCAGCATCGTCCCCCCCGCCCCTATCGCCACCCCGATCACCACGAACAGGAGCTTGTGGATGTTCTTCGTGCCGTTCATGATCCCTCCTCCTCCGGAAACGCCGAGCCGACGGCCCGCTCCATCTCCGCCAGCGCCTTCATGTAGTCGGCCCGCAGGCGCGCGAGGCCGAGACGGACATCGAGCAGCATCTCTTCGCTGTCCAGCAGTTCCAGCACCCCGGTCACCCCACCCGAATACGCCTCCTCGGTAGCGCGCAGCGCCTGTTCGGCCTGGGGGAGCAGGGCGCGTTCGAAGAGCGCCAGCTGCCCCTCGATGGTCGTGATGCGAAACGCGGTCGACCGCACGGCCAGCGCCACGCCGTTGACCACGTCGCGGTAGGCCTCCTCGGCGGCGGAAAGTAGCGTGGCCGCCTCCCGGACCCCCGCTTCGTAGCTGCTTCGAAAGACGGGGATGCTGGCCCCGAGGGTGAGGCTCCACGTGTCGCGGCCGTTGTCCGGCGGGGGACTTTCCCGCCCCGGGTCGTCGCGGCGGCCGAGCACGTTGCCCCAGGCGACGCCGACCGTGAAGTCGGGCCGGTATCGCCGCCGCGCCAGGCTCACCCCGTGCTCGTCCCGCTCGATCCGCAACCGCGCCGAGCGCACCTCGGGCCGCGCGTCGAGCCCTGCCGCGCGCAACCGCTCGTCGTCGACGGAGACCGCCGGCCGCTCATCGATCGTCACCGGCGGGACCGGGGCGTTCACCGGCCGGTTCGCCAAGACGTTCAGGGCGGCTTCGAAGTCGGTGCGCCGCCCGAGCAGCTCCTGCCGCCGGTTCAGGACCCGCGTGACCTCGGCCTGGAGCTTGATCACCTCCTGCTGCCGTCCGAAGCCCTGCGAATAGCGGGCGCGGGCCAACGCCTCGTAGTGGAGAAGGAGCTGCTCCTCCTCGCCGGTGATCCGGAGCGCCTCATCGAGGTACGCGAGGTCGTAGTAGGCCAGCTTGACCTGGCGGACGGCTTCGGCGCGCTGTTCGTGGTACGACTCGCTCTGCATCGCGGACGAGGCCGACGCGGCCGCCCGCCGGTCCGAGAGCGTGCCGAACCAGGGGAGCGACTGGGTGACCGAGACGTTCGAGAACTGGGGGCCCACGCGCGTCTGCGGACCGAGGACGTGTTGGGTGAAGGAGAGCGCGGGATCGGGCGGGGTCGCGGCCTGGAGGACGCGTGACTCGGCCGCTCGGGATTCGAGGAGCGCGGCTCGCAATCGCGGGTTACCGCCGAGTGCTTCACCGATGAGCACGGCCAGCACCGAGTCGCCGTGGGTCGCGTAGGACGGAGATTGAGCCGCCCCGCACGGTGGGGTCGTGTATGCCGAAAGGGCGATCGCCGACGCGACCGCCATAGTTCGCAGGATGGACATGGTTCCCTCGCCATGGATGGGGCCACCCGTGAGGCGCGACCGTATGGCCGGCCCGGGTGACCATCAAGGTGTGGTGTGCGCCCCGGGCGGGGCGCGGCGGGTCACACCGTGTGGCGGGGAGGGGGTGTCTCGACCGCCAGGTCGGCGGCGACGGGAATGGGCGGGGCCAGGAAGGCCGCCCGGACGAAGACGGCGGGGATACGGACGATGGCGGCTGCCCGGGCCGGCCGCGCCGAGGCGGAGCCGCAGGCCAGGACCATCAGGCAGACGTCGCTGCCGCCGTGGCCGCCATGCGCGGGTGCGGGAGCGTTCTCCGCGTTCTCATGGTGCCCGGGTGTCTCGTGGGGGGGCGTGGACTCGTGTGAGGCGACCCCCCGATCGGAGGGCGCACCCATGTCGCAGCCGAATGCCAACAACTGCGACCACGTCAGGGCCGCCAATGCCAGAGAAGCTGTCGGGCGGTGCATGCGGGAAATATCAATCGGGGCCGGTCTTCCGTCAAACCCATACCCACCAGGGCAGCGGGAGCGCATCGGCCAAAGGAGTGCGGGAGGCGGCGACTCCGGCCCGCCGCCCCGGCGGCAGTGCGCCCGCGTTGCCGCCCGCAACCTCACCCGGCCAGTTGGCCTAAGTCGTTCTCTCTTGCGGATTTCTCGGCAACGGTTACGTTGCGGGCAGGACAGTGAGGATGGGTCCGGCGGCGGCCGTTCGGAGCCCGCTGATGACAGAAACCAGAGGACCATCTCACATGGTTGGACGGCGAAACCGGATGGTGCATGAGGCGCAACCGGGCGAGGGTGCCGATAGCGTTGCCTCCTCCGCTGAATCCCCGCGGTGTTCGAATCGGCTCACGCGCCGATCGCTCCTGCGCTCCGGGTTGGCCGTGCTGGCCGCCGTTCCCTGGACGAGGCCGCTCGACGCTTCCCCCGGGTCGGCCAATCGGAGCCGCCGCGCGGCCGTCGCGCGGGACGGTGAAATCGTGCTCGGCGTGTCCGCCGCCTTCTCGGGCCCCTCCCGCGGCCTGGGCACCGAGCTGTATCGCGGCGCGATGGCCTATTTCAGCCACGTCAACGCCAATGGGGGAGTGAACGGCCGCCGGGTCGTCCTCAAACTCTACGACGACGGATACCGGCCCGACGCGTGCGTCGCGAACACCATCCGGCTCATGCAGGAGGACAACGTCTTCCTGCTCTTCGGGTACGTCGGCACCCCGACCGTCACCCGGGTGCTGCCCCTGCTGAAGAAGTTTCGCGACCGGCAGGTCTACCTCTTCTTCCCCTTCACGGGAGCGGAGCCGCAGCGCGAACCTCCCTACCGCGACTTCGCCTTCAACCTGCGGGCCTCCTACCGGCAGGAGACGGCCGGGCTGGTCGACAACTTCGTCCGGATCGGTCGCCGGCGAGTGGCGGTCTTCTACCAGATCGACGCGTATGGGCGCTCCGGCTGGGCCGGAGTGAGAGCGGCCCTGGCAAGGCACGGTGAGAAGATCGTGGGCGAGGCGACATACAGGCGCGGCACGCCGTTCGGGGCGAACATGAGGCGCCAGGTGGAGATCCTGAAGGCCAGGTCACCCGACGCCGTGATCTGTATCGGTGCCTACGCCGCGTGCGCCGCCTTCGCCCGCGATGCCGTCAACCTGGGGCTGCACGTTCCGGTGGCCAACCTGTCGTTCGTGGGGAGCGAGAACCTGCAGCGGATCCTGCGCGAGAGACGCGCGGACCCCGATTCCTACACCCGGTTCCTGGTCAACTCACAGGTCGTGCCCGCCTTCGACGACTCCACCTTTCCGGCCGTGCAGGAGTACCATCGGCTGATGTTTCAGTACGATCCCGAGCTGCCCGGGGACCTGGAGAGGCTCACCCGGGGCGAACCCTATCAACCCCTTGCCCGCGGCTTCGTCAGCCTGGAAGGGTTTCTCAACGCGAAGCTGATGACGGAGATCCTCCGGCGGCTGGGCCGGCGCCTGGACAAGTCCCGGCTGGAACAGGCGGTCTTCAGCGTGCGCAACTTCCCCCTGGGAATCGACCAGCGCGTGTCCTTCGGGCCCGACCGCCGGCAGGGGATGCAGAGAGTCTACTACACGGTTGCCGACGGCAGCCACTTCAGGATGCTTTACGACTGGGAAGCCAGGTTCGGCGTGTCATGACGCGGCGCCGGCGGCCCCCGGGCCAGGACAACAGAGTCAACACGAGAGATTCCGGATGGTGACAAGAGCATCAGCAATCGCGGCATTCCTGGCCCTCGCGCAAGCGGGCTCGGCCGCCGCGCAGGGCAGCCTGCGGGGAACGGTCGCCGCGGCGGGCACGGGCGGTGCCATTTCCGGAGCCCAGGTCAGGTTGGCGGGCCTCGGGGCCTACACCGGCCCCGGGGGCACCTACGAGGTCGCAGGCATCCCGGCGGGAATACACGAAGTGGCGGTGATGCTGATCGGCTACGAGACGGAGCGGCGCGAGGTCACGATCGTGGACGGCCAGCCCACCACGCTGAACGTGACGCTCACCCGGACGACGCTCGAGCTCGGCGGACTGGTCGCGGTCGGAAGCCGAGCGCGCCCCCGAACGGTGACCCGGTCTCCCGTACCCGTCGACGTGGTCCCGGCCCGCGCCATCGTGCGGCAGGGCGACACCGACTTCGCGAACGTCATCCGCAACGTGGTGCCGTCGTTCAACGTGAACATCCAGCCGATCAGCGACGCGGCGACCTTCGTGCGGCCGGCCAACCTGCGCGGCCTCGCCCCCGACCACACTCTGGTGATGGTCAACGGGAAGCGACGGCACCGCGCGGCGGTCATCACCTGGTACGGCAACGGACTGGCCGACGGCTCCCAGGGCCCCGACATCGCGCTCATTCCCGGGCTGGCCCTCGAGCAGGCCGAGGTGCTGCGCGACGGCGCGTCCGCCCAGTACGGCTCCGATGCGATCTCGGGCGTCATGAACTTCGTGCTGAGGAACGACCGCTCCGGCGGCACCGTCGAGTTCAAGTCGGGCGGATACCTGCTCGGCGAGACCAGCGAGCGCTTCGAAGACGGCGCGGTCCCGGGCGACGGAGAGATGTACACCCTGTCGGGCAACGTCGGCCTGCCGCTCGGCGAGACCGGCTTCCTGAACCTGACCGGCGAGTACGGCAACACCCAACCCACCGACCGCAGCACGCAACGTGACGACGCGCTCGGCCTGATCGAGGCGGGCAACACCCACGTCCGGTCCCCGGCGCAGATCTGGGGCTCCCCCCAGGTCCACGACGAGATCAAGCTGTGGGCCAACACGGGGTATTTCCTCGACGGCGACAGGCAGCTGTACGGCCACGGCAACCTCGTGAGCAAGCGGGTCGAGGGGGGCTTCTACTACCGCAATCCGGGCACCCGCAGCGGCGTCTTCGGCTACAGGGACGCCGACGACCGGCGGTTCCTCCTGGTGGGCGACATGCTCGATGCGGCCGACAGCGTGCTGGACGGATCGGCGGGTTGCCCCCGGGTCCCGGTCAGCGACGCCGGCGTGGTCCTCGACCAGGCGGCGTTCAACCGGGTCCTCGCAGACCCGAACTGCTTCCATTTCCGCGAACTCTTCCCCGGCGGGTTCACCCCGCAGTTCGGCTCGTACGTTCTCGACGCATCGCTGGTGGCGGGGCTGAAGGGCACCAGCGGCAACCTGCACTGGGACGCGAGCGCCGCCTGGGGCAAGTCCAACATGGACTTCTACATGTACAACACGGTCAACGCCTCGCTCGGACCGGACCAGCCGTGCGCCGACGACGGCAGGGACATTTCCTTCGTCGTGCCGGAGGACCAGGAATGCACGCCCTGGTTCCATCCGGGGGTCTACGATCAGCAGGAGATGAACCTGAACCTGGATCTCTCCTACGAGGTCGACGACAGGACGAACCTCGCGGGCGGCGCCGAAATGCGGACGGAGCGCTTCAGGATCGTCGAAGGGGACACGGAGTCGTGGACGGAGGGTTCGCTCGCCAGCCAGGGCTTCACTCCGGGCTCCAACGGCTTCACAGGCTTCGGGCCGCTCACGAAGGGCGTGTGGAACCGGCACAGCTTCGCGGTCTACGGGGACCTGGAGATGAACGATCGCGACCGGGACTGGACCGTGGGTTTCGCGCAGCGGGTCGAGTATTTCACCGACTTCGGCATGACCGTGAACGGGAAGTTCGCAGGCCGTCTCGGCCTTTCCGGCGCGCTCGCGCTCCGGGCCAGCATGAGCTCCGGCTTCCGCGCGCCCACGCCCGGACAGCAGAACGCCTTCAACATCACGACGATCTACGATCCCGCGATCATGGACCTGACGAACAACGGCACGATCCCCTCCACGAATCCACTGGCACGGCATTTCGGCGGCGAGCCGCTCAAGCCCGAGAAGTCCGTCAATCTCGCGGTGGGGGCCGTGTACGAACGCGGCCCGTTCAACCTCTCGATGGACCTGTTCCAGATCAGGGTGTCGGACCGCCTGACCACCAGCGCCGACCGGACGCTCACCCCGGAGGAGATCCGCCAACTGGAAGAAGACGACATTGTCCGGAAGGGCGGGGTGCTGGCGCGCTTCCGCTTCTTCATCAACGACTTCGCGACCCGCACCACCGGTATCGACCTGGTGGGCGCCTACGAGATGGAGGGCTCGGGCGGGTCCCACACGACGATCACCAGCGCGTGGAACTGGACCGCGACGGCGGTGACGGAATCCGACAAGGCCACCCTGAACGCGCACCGCATCCGGATCCTGGAGCAGGGGCTTCCCGACGTTCGCGGCAACCTGGCCCTGAGCCACACCTTCGCGGGCGGCACCCGCCTGCTGGTGCGCGGCAGCTACTGGGGCGGCTACTTCGACGGCGAGCAGCCGTACTACGACCCGCGCGATTCCCTCTACAGCCCCTCGGATCCCGAGTACGACCCGGACGATCCGGACAAGCTCAAGACGATCGACTACCCGCCCCGCATCATCTTCGACATGGAGGCGGCCCGCACGTTCGCCGACCGCTGGACGCTCACGGTGGGGGCGCAGAACCTGCTGAACACGTACCCCGAGGAGTATCCGGGGGCGGCGGCGGGGGTGGGCAACCGGTTCGGGCAGTTCACGCCGTTCGGGTTCAACGGGGGGTACTACTACACCCGGGTGGGGTACGGGTGGTGAGGGGTGACGGGGGCTAGGAGTCCGGTTCCGCGGCGGACTTCCGCCACAGGTGGCGCATGTACCGCTCGGGTGCCTGCAGAAAGTCCTTCATGAGCCGCACTCCCTCGAGGTCCTCGTAGGCCACCTCCCGCAGCGGCGACTCGTCGAAGCTGTAGATCGTCGCGCCGGGCACCGCCATCAGCACCGGCGAGTGGGTCGCGATGATCAACTGGCCCCCTTCGTTCACCACGTCGGCCATCATCGACACGAAGGCGAGCTCGCTCTGCGGCGAGAGTGCGGCCTCGGGCTCGTCGATCAGGTGGAGGCCGCCCGGTACGAAGCGCTCCCGAAAGACATGCAGAAAGGTCTCGCCGTGGGAGTTCGCGTCCAGGTCGTCGCCGTACCGCGCGCGAATGGACCCCAGCGTCGCGGCTACCGGCCCCATCGCCAGTCGCCTGGCCAGCTCGGACCGTCCCCGGTACTCGCGCTCGATCTCCGCGAGGCGCGCCTGCATCTCCGCCACGATGCCGTCCAGCCGGCCGATGAAGCCGAGGAGGTCCTCGGCCCTGAGGAAGAACCCCCGGTGCGTCTTCCGGTCCCAGACCGCCGTCAGGCAGCGGGCGAGCTTCCGCTGGCTCGCCAGGGAATCGTCCGCGCCGACCTCCCTGCTCCCGACCGTGGGGAGATTGACGGCGATCGCGATCGCCTCGAGCAGGGTGGACTTCCCAGATCCGTTCTCTCCCGCAAAGAAGGTCACCGGGCCGCGGATGCTCATCGGCCCCAGGCCGCGCAGGGCGGGAATCGCAAAGGGAAAGGCGTCCCGCTCGGAGGCCGGCGGCTCGGCCAGACGCAGGCCGGTCAGCAAGAACCGCCGGATTCCAAGGTCAGCCGGAACGCGGTCGTCCGCACGGCCGGCGCCGCACCGCTGACCGCGTCGGGGTACGCCTCCTGCGCGGCGCACAGTCGCGCGGCCGCCTCCCGGACACCCGCACCGTAGCTGACCCCGAAGGACGGTAACGCCGGCCCCGAAGGTGAGGCTCCGGCCCGCGGGGTGGCCATCCCAACAGGCGTGGTCATGTCGTTATCCACGGACTGCCTGAGAGCGGTGGCCGATCGAGGTCTGCAGGCCGGCGCGCAGCGTCAGATTCCGGTTCTTCTCGACCTCGTCCCAATCGGGCACGGCGTTCAGGTCCAGGAGCCCCGTAGGTGTACAACGCCCCGAAAGTCGTTCCAAGCCCGTCGAACAGTCTGAACTCCACCTCGGCTCCGCCAACGACGCCGTAGTCGTGGTCCTTGAAGCGCTCAGACCATATGTCGCCGCAGTCCCGGCTGTTCACGTGACATGACATCATGCGTGCCACCGCAGGACCCGCCAGAAGGTGTAGCGAGGCGCGGTCACCGTCACCCAGATCAAACGCCAGATCCGCCAGGAGGATGATTTCGAGATAGTCGTGCTTCAAAGTGATCTTCACGTCCTCCCGGCTGGCGTCGCCACCCTTACGCGAGTCGCTGACATTCAGCCGAATGCCCCAATTGCGAGACCGAAGTCCAGCCGAGTGCCTTCCCCGTCACCGAGTGGCTCATCAGGCCAGTAAGAAAGTCGAATTCTATCGGAGCACGAGGCCGTGCGGGTTTCGATCGGTTGTCCCTCCGTATCGTAATCGGTCCATGTCGCCTTGCAGGATGCCAGGAAGCCCATTGCCGGACCCGCCACCACGTGTACCGTGACGGGACTTCCGGAAACACGGCTCGCCAGACTGCCGGAGGCGGTAGCGCTCGCCCATCCAGCGGACGTGCCGCCAGGGGGTCGGCCGGGCCGCCGGGTTGCCGTGGAGGCGGCGCGGTAGCCTCGCCTCGAGGGCTCGGCCGATCTGTGCTCGAGCTCCGAGCGCCGGGGCGAGCTCCTGGTGGAATCGTGCGGGCATACCGCTTCCGCTAGGGCCCAGGGATGCGTTCCAGTGGACGCCGCACAGCAGCGCCCAAGCGACCGAGAGGCGGTCGCAGCCGTCCAGGACCGTCCACGTGTCGCCGGGGGCACCGCCGTGGCCACCAGCGAGGGGAGGCGTACTGGCCCGCGGCAGTGTCCATGAAGAAGAACAGCATTCCACAGAGTTAACGACAGCCTTCTCATTTCTCCGTTCCCTTCAACCAGCTTTCCAGCCTGGCAACAGAAGTCGAATCCTCGTTATTCCTAGCCTTGGCGAGCAGCTTATTCATGAGTTCACGCTCACACATCGCCTCTGGCGCACCTACCCCGTACTCAGCCTCCTTAGCACGCAGCTTGGTCAAAAACACTCTTTGTTGAGGAATCGTCCAGTCAGCGGACAATGGTAATGCGAGGAGGACGCCCGGGTGATCGAAGGGGATTACCTCTAGGTTTATCGGTACACTCAGCACAGCTACGCACTTCACCGCCTCAAGTATCAGGGCGTCGTTACGCTGCACGCTATCAGCGTCTCCTGGCTGAGCGGTAGCCCGCGAAGTGGTTGGCTGTGGTATGGTAACCTCATCCACTGCGCAGGCCAGGCTAACCGTGGCCAGCACGACGAGTGCTTTCTTTATTTTGGTCTCCTTCCCTTGCGGGGGTTAGCGAGCAACCTGATGGTTTTGTAATTCTAGGGCAGGCGGGAGACTTTTGCAAACTGACGCCTGGGCCGGGCGCGAATCGCACCCGCCTCCGTCCCTGCTACCGGGGGATCGATCTGGAGCGGCCTCCCTGTCGTCACCAGGGCGGACGGGGTGCGCCTCGAACCGCTCCCCCTCGCTTCGTCGAGAGCCTAACCCTGCGGAGATGGACGACGAGGTACACGCCGCGGCCCTACCCGGTCCCCAGATTCGCCCGGGGATCCGCCCCTCTACCGGTCGCCCCTCGACCCCTCCGCCGTCCGCCGTCCGGATCTGCTGGAGGCCGCCGCGTGGCGGTTCCGCCCGGATCCGGCCGACCTGGAGTCCGCACGCGTCCGCCGTGCCATGGCCATCCGGCGCTCGGCGTCGTCAGCCTCCACCCCCGCCGCCCCGGTTCCTCGCGCGATCTGGCGGACACCATCACCCCGGTAGCGATTCTGTGCCCCAGTCGCCGGAGGTCGCCCCCGCTCTCCGCATCCCGCAGCCGAATCGTCGATCCAACCGCCAGCCGAGAAAGGAAACCGCAATGCGCCTGAGCATGATCGTCCTGGTTGCTCTCTTCGTTCAGGGATGCGTCTGACCGGGAGCCCCATCCACGCCGACACCTAGCCCGAGCTCAGTGCAGAAGGTCGCTTGCCCGCCAACACCACCCCCACCCCCAACACCACCACCGCCCCGATGACGTTGTGCCACAGGAACGACACGTCGGGCGCCCCGAAGCTGACCGCCGCCACCGCCCCCATCCCCGCGATCAGGCCGGGAAACGCGCCGGTTCCCCGCGCGCGCGGCACCATCGCGAGCAGGAACACACCCAGGATCGACCCATAGAAGAACGACCCGAACCGGTTCACCACCTCGATCAGAGACCCCAGGCTGACCGCGTAGACCGCGACGGTGCAGGCGAACACCCCCCAGAACGCCGTCGTGACCTTGGACACGGTGAGGTAGTGGTCGTCGCTCGCCTCGGGCCGGAACCAGCGCCGGTAGAAGTCGATCACGCTGGCTGTGGAGAGCGAGTTCAGCTCCGACGAGATGCTCGACATGGCCGCCGCGATCACCGCCGCGATGAACAGCCCCGCCAGTCCGATCGGCAGCTCCCCCAGCACGAAGCGCGGGATGATGTAGTTGACGTCGCGCGACGGCTCGCCGGTGACCTCTTCGGCCATTGCCAGCGCCCGGGCCCGGACGTCCCGGACGTCAGCCTCGCGGGCGAGGAACTCGTCCATGGCGGCCTGGCGGGCTGCGTCCCGGGGGGCTGCCGCGCCCGGGACCCCACCCGGCGTCGGCGCCCCCGGTGCCGCAGCCGCCCCGCCCCCGCCCGAGGCCTCGCCGTCCGGCGCGGACAGCCCCGCCGCGCGGCGGGCAGCGCCCTCCCTCAACTCCAACGCCTCCCCGTAGCGGCTCTGCAGATCCGCGTACTCCGCCCCCCGCTCCTCCACCACCGCGCTCTCGTGGGCCGGGTTGTAGAGCAGCGGGGCGGGGCGGAACTGGTAGTACACGAACACCATCACCCCGACCAGCAGGACGAGCGCCTGCAGCGGAATCTTCCAGTACGCGCTCATGAGCAGCGAGGTGCGGGCGGCGCCCACCGACTTCGCGGCCAGGTAGCGCTGCACCTGGCTCTGATCGGTGCCGAAGTACGACAGCATCAGGAAGGTCCCGCCGATCAGCCCGGACCAGAAGGTGTACGTCTCGTTGATGTCGAAGGAGAAGTCGAAGACCTTGAGCCGCCCGGTCGCGCCGGCGATCCGGAGCGCGTCGTCCGGCGAGACGGGCATCTTGACGAGCAGGACGACGATCACCGCCAGCAGCGCGACCACGATCAGGATCATTTGTTTGACGTCGGCCCAGGTTACGGCCTGGATCCCGCCCAGCATGGTGTACGCCACCGTCGGGACGCCGATCAGCGCCACGCACCAGGCGAGCGGCCACCCGAAGAGCGCCGAGAAGACCACGGCCGGCGCGGCGATGATCACCCCGCACGACATCCCGCGCGACAGCAGGAAGAGAAGTGCGGTGAGGGTGCGGGTGCGCGCATCGAAGCGCCGTTCCAGGTACTCGTACGCGGTGTAGACCCCGGCGCCCCGCAGGAACGGCACGAGCGTCACGCCCAGGATGACCATCGCCAGCGGCAGCCCGAAGTAGAACTGCACGAAGCGGAGCCCGTCGGTGG
>JAPPGI010000141.1 GCA_028874985.1 Gemmatimonadota bacterium
AGTTCTCGGCGAGCCGCTTCAGCTCGCTCGCGGTCAACTCCTCGATCTCCCTGCGTTCGGTCTCCAGCCGCGACCGCAGCCGGTCGGTCAAATCGTTCGCGGTCGAAGTTCTCTCCATACAGTCCTCCTTTCAGCCGCCAACGGTCCCCGGTCTCGGGGTCGAGCGCGGTGAGGTAGTGTTCGCCCTGGCGCGGCACTTCGAGACCCGCCTCGCGCAGCGCGGAGACGACATCGGCACGATTCCGCACGATGCCGTGCTCGACGCGCTGGAGCAGGTAGTCCCGGATCAGGTCGCGGGGTGATGCTTCGAGCCGGAGCCCCGCCCGCAGCCGCGTGGCCTCGATGTAGGCGCGGTGGCCGGGTTGCTCCACCCTGGCCCGCGCCGGGTCGTCCGGCCGAGCCCAGCCGTGTTCGTGGTTGAAGGCGTCCCGGAGCGGGCCGAAGGTCTTCTCCCAGCCCGGCGGCGCGATGTTGAGGCTGCGGCCGGTCTCCAGGTCGCAACGCGCGGCGAGCACATGGACGTGAGCGCCTCCGCCACGCTCGCGGTGCAGCACGGCCGCCCAGGCGTAGCGGTCGGGTTCGAGCCCGGCCCATGCCGTCTTCTCGAAGGCGTCCAGCACCGCTTCGATCTGCTCGTCGGTCGGCTGGTCCTCCGGCGCCCACGCAATCAGGCCGGAGGTGTACCTGTGCTCGAACTCCAGCGTGTCGGCCAAGGCGGCCACTTCGTTCGGATCCCCGCGCAGCACCTCGACGCCTTCGCGCGGCTTCCCGGCCGCGTCCCGCTCCCCGAGGAGGTAGTTGGCCGCGCCCCGCGCCGATCCGGTCCCGTGGGCGAGGAACCTAACCAGCATCCGTGTCCGTGCGCTCCGTGAGAGTCAGCGATGCGACCTCCCGCTTGATGGCGATGAGGTGGCCGATCACCTCGACGGCCTCGACCGCTCCCTTGTGGGTGTTCGCCCACCGGGCGGATTGCCAGAGGCCTGAATCCCGGCAGGAAGTCACGTAAAGTCAACCAGGACTGCACGATCTGCGTTTCCTGCCGTTGGACTGGACCCTGCTGGACCGTACCGCGAAAGCGGGAAAAACGGAAATGAATGGCGGGACTTCCCGCGCCCCCAGGCGGAAGCGAGCCGCGGGCGAACGGGGCTGCCGACGTCCGAGACCCATACTCGTGGCGACCGACCTCGGTCGCGTATCTGGATGGTCCCCGAGGCCCGTCGTGACCCCCGACCCTGCGGGATCACTTGCCGAGATGGACATCGGGCAGACACTCCCCCAAGTTGGCGGTCGGTGAAAGCGGGACGGCGAGAAACGGACTGGAGTGCATATGCGTCGCTTTTGGAAAAGGCGGCCGACTGAGCGTGCCACCGGCACAGATCTTGGGGTGATTGAGGTTCCGGTGGAGGAACTGGTTTCGGACGTCGGTGGCACGGGCACCGACCTTGTCGCATTCGATATTCCGGCGGACGAGCTGTTCGAGGAGGACGACGAGGACCGGGATTCCGGTCACGTGAGACGGCTTCTCGCCGGGATCGGGCACATGGCCCGCAGGGTCAATCCCGCCGCGCCGATCACCGTCGCGCTGCGTAGGGCGGGTGGTGCAGTCAGGTCGGTGGTCGTCAGGATTCGGGTCCGTCGGCTGGCAGCGATCGTAAGGGAGTTCCAACCCGGCAAGGTGCCGAGCGAGCGAAGGGGCCAGACGCTCCGGCGGGCGTTCCAAAGAATCGATCCCGCCTTGGCCGCCCGACTGGCTCGTAGAGCCTACGAGCCACTCCAGAAGGCCGTTGCCGAGCTTGATCCAGTCCAGGTCGGGGAGGATGTGCGGCGGTTAGTGGGCGGAATCGACCCCCACCGCAAGCATCGGGGCGAGCTCTGGTGGAGCAAGGCGCGTCGGGGCGTAATGTACGCGCTGGCCGCGATCGGCCCGGAGGAGGCAGGCAGGATCGCCGAGAAGGCCACGAGGGCCATTCAGCGTCTGGTGGCCGAACTTGATCCAGACTCGATCGGTGAGCGGTTCCAGGAGCTCGTGGAGGCCGCTCAGGCTACGAGTGGGGAGGGCCGCCGTCGACTGATCGAACTCTTGGCGCGGCTCACGGACAAGGCCAAGCTGGTCCGGCAAAAGCTCGTCCAGAACGTAGGGCCCTGTGAAGTGTTGGTGGTGCTGCTCGTAGTAGTGAGGGTGGTCCCCACGCTCCGGTCAATCCCGTGGCTTGTGAAGCTCCTCAGTGTCCTCTACACGATATCATGTAACCCACTCTCAAGACGGGCTCCCACGCCTTCGGGTCAGCCGAGGACTGGGCTAGAAAGCGGGGAGTGTGGGAATGACTAGTTCCCCCATCATGCAGAGCATCGTCTGGCTCGATGCGTTTGACAAACGCCGACGGGAATACAAGCGGCTCGGGTGGGTCTACGCCGCACGGAACCCTTGCTTTGCCGATCCCGTCTTCAAGGTTGGCCAGACGAAGGTCTCGCCGGTCGTGCGGGTCGAGCGGCTGAGCAGTTCCACGTCCGTCTATCGACCGTTCCAGCTGGTGTACTTCGTGCATGTCTCGGATCGGGACCAAGCGGAAGGCCACGTCCATCAAACGCTGGCGGCCTCGCGGGTCAACCCCGCGAAGGAGTTCTTCGAAGTCCCGATCATGACCGTGATACGGGCTCTCGACGAAGCAGCAAGCTACTGGCACATTCAGCTTGGACGCACCCCGCGCTCCGGCTATCTGGAACCCGCGTTGAAACCGCGAGTGGTCGCGTGTCGGCAGTGCGGCGGGAGGACCAAGGTGCCTCGCCTTCTCATCAGCGTCCATGTGACCTGCAAGCATTGCTCCACAGGGTTCGAGTTGGCTTCCGACGTAGCCGGATAGTGGTTGCGGCAGAAGGCGCGCTTAGAGGCCGGTTGCGGGCATTCCGACGGCATTTCGGGTAAGCTACGGGCCGTGGAATCGCCCCAGATCGACGATCTCGGGTCTCCGAGGGGTAGGGGTAGGGTGGAAACGGGCCGCGCGGCAGAGGGTGCCGCCGTCGCCGGGGAGTGACGGGTCGGCCTGTTCGCCCTCGACGTTCGTAAGGCTGGCGGCCGAGAGGCCGAGGAGTTTGCCTCCGATGGTCCGGCGGACACCGTTCCAGGCGGTGTCCGGAGAGGCGTCTACGATGGCGCCCCAGGGCTGGCTTGAGCCACGCTAAGGTGCTCAAGCCAGCCTACCCCTTGTGGGTACAAAGGGGCTGGCGAGGGGTGGCTGCCGCCCCCCCTTCGATCCCCCGAAATCCGCGCTCGCCGATGGTCGTGGGCCGAGCATTCCCCTCACACTCTGGAGCCATCCAGCCTCTCATGCCGGACTTTCGTTCGGCCGTCGCGATACGGGCACGGACGACGTATGGCACGTCAAACTCGTCCGTCACGACCAGCCATACGAAGTCGCCCCGCACAACCGGGTCGACTTGATCCGAGAAGTTGAGGCCCAGTCCCGACGTGGCCGTTCCGAGATAGTTGCCGTCCCTGGCGTACACATCGAACAGGACTCCGCCGTCCGCTGACGGCGTTCGGACCCACAGGTTGCGCTCGACCGACTCGAAGATGGCCTCGACGGCGGGCTTGACCGTAGGCACCCTGGTCAGGTCCCATTCGCCACTCGCGCCCGCGTCCGAGAGTATCTGGCGCAACTCGTCGATCACCGAGTCCCGCTCGACCTCGGGCACGGGGACGGCGGGTCGGCGGGTTTCGACCACGAAGGTCGTTTCCCCGCCCGGCTCGCGTTGCGTCATGCGGTACGCGGGATCGCCCGCCCGAGTGGACCACACAGCGCCTCGCGAATCGATGAAACTGACCGTGGACGCGAAGAACGGGATCCCGTACATCGAGTAGCCACCATTCAACTCCAGATAGAACGCGCCGGACTGACTCTCGGGATCGAACTCTTCGTCTTCCGGGTCATCGCTTGGCAGCGGCAGTGAGTCTACCAGCGTCATCGTCAAGTCGTAGACGCGAATGTGGTACCGGTTCCCGCTCGACCACGGTCTGTAGATGCGGCTCCCGTCCACGATCGCGCCGTCCCACACCCAGCTGTAGCTCCCGCCGGCGAGCGGAAAGGACTCGATGAAGCCGTCTTCGGGATCAAAGACCGACATGCGCCCGTTGCGCGCATCCGGGACCCAAAGACGCCCGTTGGGGCCGAGCATGAGACCGTTCGCATCCACGAACTCGCCGGGGCCCTGCCCCCTCCCGCCATGAGTCGCGACGTGGGTGCCGTCGGCACCGAAGACCCGGAGTTCCTGTGCCTGGGAATCGAGCACGACGAAGCCTCCACCCTCCAGCGCCACGAGGCCCTTCAGATAGGCGAATGCGTCCGCTCCGGTGCCTTCGAGGGAGCCGACACGGAGTTCCTCGACCAGCGTCCAAGTAGGGGATGCGTTCGGCACGGGGATGTTCGTGACGCGGACCGCGCCGGAAGGCAACGTGTCCCGCAGCGTGGTCCAGTCGCTCCGAGACTCGGAGTCACCGCAACCGGCCAACACCACCCATGTCACAGCGAGTAGCGTCGCTTGCGTTCGTTCGTACATCGTACAAGTCCTTCCCCTTTACTGCCTGTGCCGCTGGCGCACACCGGCTGCTCGTCGGCGCGAATGTCGTGTTCCAAGGTCGTACCCTTCATGCGTTTTGGCCACTCAGACAGATGTGCAACCTCAGCCTCCGATGGGCTCATGGCTTACATAGAGAGGGACGAATCGGAATGGCCGACCGTTTACGTGGGTCAGGTTGGTAGCGCTGGAACCGGTAGGTCACACGGACCCGTCGCGCGCGCGGCGCGGAGCCATCCGAGCGGTCGGGGTCAAAGCTTCCGGGGACGGGCCATGTCGGGCGGCCGGAGGGTGGCGCTGGAATGTCGTTGCGGGGTCCGGGGGCATCCCTCGGCCAGAGTTTTCGTGAAACGTAAACACATCTGGCTCCCCCACAAGCCGGAGAAACCAGCGCCCCTGTGGCGTCGCCCGCGCGCACACCGGCCGGGGCGCCAACTCTGGACGACGGGCGAGCCCTGCGCCAAGTTTCAATCGCGCAGATCGTGCAGTCCATCGAATCGAGAGGAATCGAACGATGGCACGCACGAAACGAAGTCGGCGCTCGTACGGCGCCGGCGAATGGGGCCGGAACCGGGTCCGGGTGTTCCCGGATGCCAAGACCGGCCTGTACCAGTTGGAGTGGCGCGAGAACGGACGCAGGCTCACCCGGTCGCTTGGTCACAGCGATTGGGTGAGGGCGAAGCGGCAGGCCGACGAGTCCGCAGCGGGCTTCGCGCTCCGTGAGCCCAACGGCAGGAAGGACGCCGAGCCCGAGCCGCTAACGCTGGAGAAGCTGTTTGAAATTTACGGTGAGGAGGTGACGCCCACCAAGGCGAGGTGTTCGCGGGCGCATGACCGGGCCGCCACGGACATGTTCCTCCGGTTTTTCGGACGGAACCGC
The DNA here is from genome assembly GCA_028874985.1 of Gemmatimonadota bacterium. GTDB lineage: Bacteria > Gemmatimonadota > Gemmatimonadetes > Longimicrobiales > Gaopeijiaceae > Bin94. Next base: position 5,453 of record JAPPGI010000141.1, read on the forward strand.
GACCCGGCCACCCTGTCCCAAAGGGACTGGGACCGCTTCATCCGCGAACGGCGGGCGGGCCGCATCGGACCGAGCGGAAAACCCGTGTCCGACCGGATGATCGAGCACGACCTCAAGTTCCTGATCGCGGTGCTCAATTGGGCCGGGAGATCGAGGGACGACCAAGGCCGCCTGCTCCTCGAAAGGAACCCGCTCCGGGGCCTCAAGAGGCCCACGCAGAAGAACCCGACCAGGGTGGTGCTTACGGAGGACGAGTACCAGACGCTCCTCGGGGTGTCGCGGCGCGTCGGGTGGCGGTTCCACGTCGCCCTCGTGCTCGCGCACGAAACCGGCCACCGAATCGGCGCAATCCGACAGCTTCGGTGGAGCGACATCGACTTCGAGGGCCGGGAGGTGCGGTGGCGGGCGGAGCACGAGAAGACCGGGTACGAGCACCGGACGCCGCTGACCCACGAGGCCCTCACGGCCTTGGAGGAGGCGCGCAAAACGAGCGCAGGGACGGGCGACGCGCCCGTGCTTAGCTCGTCGAGGGACGCCACGCGGTCCATGAGCCCCATGGCCGCTTACAAGTGGTGGAAGAGAGCCGAGACCCTCGCGGGACTGGAGCCGAAGCCGCGGCGGGGCTGGCACTCGCTCAGGCGGAAGTTCGCCAGCGACCTGATGGACCTTCCGCTCAAGGTGCTCTGCGAGCTTGGCGGGTGGAAGGATGCCCAGACGATGCTCAGGTGCTACCAGAGACCGGATGCTGGACAACTCAGGACGGCACTGGAAGGACGCCGAAGGGCTCGCGGCTGAAATCCCGAACAGCGGGAATCATTCGGCGGGAATTCGCCCCTCGAAACTCCTAAGTTCATTGGATGCAAACAGTTGTAAATCCGATTCAACTTGTCCACCGGGCGATCTGGTTGAGGTTGTTCCCGATGCGGGACACCTGCCGCGTGCGCTCGCGCTCGACCTCGGCGGCGGGGACGGTCCAAGTCCGCGTGCGCGCCATCGCCCGGCGGATCAGGGCAGAGAGCGGCACACCGGCGGCCTTCGCCTTGGCTCGCCAGTCGGCGGACTCGTCCGGCGTGAGGCGGACGGCGACGAGGACCGGGCGGCGCCTAGCCATCGGGCTGCGCCGTCACGGGGGGAACGGGGGCGACGCCCCCGCCCGCGCAATCCACCGGAGCGCGGGCCAGTTGGGGATCGAAGGGGCGGAGTCCCTCGCCAGCCCCCGGGTTATACCCGGGGTATGCTGGCTTACCGGCTTTAGCCGCGTCCAACACCGCCGTAGGCAACGCGCCCGGAACCCGGAGACCGCCGCCGCCGATGCGGTGGCGGAGCACCTCCGAGAGCGCTTCGGGGAACCCTTTCAGACGGACCTCGCGAAGCGCGGCTGGCGGTGGGACGGAGGCCAGCGGTGCCGGGCCGTCCATGTATCCCCGAAGCCGGAGCCGCGACTGATCCCGCGAGCGTCCGCGCCGATGGACACGGACATCAGTTCGGCCGTGGGGTGGATCAACCTGACTACGCTTCTCCTCCGGCGTTTCGCCTCGCTTGAGTCTTGCTGCTCGTCACCCTTCAGGGTCCCTGAAGGGCATTACCTTACGGGTTCCATCCGCAATAGGTTTCAATCCGGCCGGTCAGGTCGCCCCGCTACCGGATCGTCTCTAGTTTGACTGCCTTCATCGTCGCCCTATTGGCCCCGAACCGCATCCTCCACTCTATGCTCGACCATCTCGAACCCCGCCGCGTCACCGTCGGAGACCGCCGGGCAAAGCTCTATCTCGGGCGCGGCTCGCTCGCTCTCGAAGTCGTCGTGGTCGCGGTGGACGGGCGACCGCGGATCACGGATCTCAAGGCGATGTTCCGAGCGCGGTCGGGGCGCCGCGCGGCACCGGTGCTGATCGTGGCGCCATGGGGCGTGGGGCGGGCGGCGGTATGTGGCCCGACCGAGCACAACCCGGTCGAATATCAGGACCTCCCGGTCGAGCAGGTCAAGGCCGTATGCGCCAAGGCATTGGAGGCGGATGGACGGCACGCCGCAATCCGGCTCCTTCATCGACTGCTTCCAGCACTGGGCACTCCGATCCCGGGCCTCCGCAACGGGGGCCTCTTCGCGATGCTGGAACTTGAGCGGGGAGTTCCGTCGCGCGGAGACTGGGCGCTTGCGGTCGAGGAAGCACGCGGCGTGCGGATGCTCCGGGGACGCGCGTTGATCGCGGGTCTAGGGTTCGCTACCGAGGAGCTTCCGGGACCGGCTATGCTGCTGCTGGCTGGAGACCGCAAGACTGCGGTGGCCGTCCTTCTGGACCGGCCCGAGGAGATCGACTCCGCGAGCCCGAGGTTCGACGGCGTCTCGCCAGTGTCCTTCGCCTTGGCCCAAGCCGACCGCGAAAACCTGGACTGGGTGGTCGCGGTGGCGGGTGGCACGCTCCGCCTCTATCCGGCCAAGCCGGGCGTCGGCACGGGCCGACGGGGACGTTCTGAAACATTCGTCGAAATCGATCTCGACCTCCTTTCGGGCGATGACGCCGGTTATCTCTGGCTCCTGCTGTCCGCGCCCGCGCTGTCGGAGGGTGGGAGTGTCGGAGACATCCTCCGCACGAGCGAGGACTACGCTGCGGATCTCGGGGGTCGTCTTCGTGAGCGGGTCTACCGCGAAGTGATGCCGTCGCTTGCCCGCGCGGTTGTGGCGGCGATGTATCCAGAGAGTCCGACTGCGGACGATCTCCAACAGGCCTACCAAGCGGCGCTTCGCATTCTCTACAGGCTTCTGTTCGTCGCATATGCCGAGGACCGTGGCCTGCTGCCCCTGCACGCCTCGCGGAGCTACCGCGAGCACTCGCTCAAGCGGATCGCCCAGCGCCTCGGCGAGGCCCGGCGCAAGGATATCGAGTTCGGCGAACAACCGTCCTTCTGGTCGGAGGTCACGCAGATTTGCACGGCGGTGAGCCTCGGAAACCCGGAGTGGGAGGTCCCGGCGTACAACGGCACGCTGTTCGCCTCGGAGGCGTCGGTCTCGAAGCTCGGAGCCAGGATTGCGGCTCTCTCGCTCCCGGACCGCGAGTTCGCGCGGGCGCTCGCCGCGCTGCTTCTCGACCGGACAGCGGAGGAAACCGAAGGCCCGGTGGACTTTCGCTCGCTCGGCATCCGGGAGTTCGGAACGATCTACGAGGGTTTGCTGGAGAGCGAGCTCTCGCTTGCCGAGACGGACCTGACGGTGGACGCCAAGACCGAGGCCTATCTCCCGGCCAAGCCCGGCGACAAGGTCGAAGTGCGCGCTGGCGAAGTTTATCTCCACAACCGTTCTGGAGCGCGGAAGTCCAGCGGGTCCTACTACACCCCGGCCTTCGCCGTCGAGCATCTCCTCGACCGGGCGCTCGAACCGGCGCTCGACGAGCACCTCGCACGGCTTGAAGGGATGTCGGACCGGGAGGCGGGACGGCGGTTCTTCGAGTTCCGCGTCGCAGACATCGCGATGGGCTCTGGCCACTTCCTGGTGGGTGCCGTGGACCGGATCGAGCGGAGGCTCGCCAACTATCTGGCCGGTCGTGTGCTGCCGGATGTGCGCGAGGAGTTCGCGCGGCTACGCCAGACGGCGGCCGAACAACTTGGGCCGGACTGGTCTGGAGATCCCATCGAGGACATTCAACTGCTTCGCAGACAGGTGGCCCGGCGCTGCATCTTCGGCGTGGACATGAACCCAATGGCCGTCGAATTGGCCCGGTTGTCATTGTGGATCCACACGTTCGTGCCGGGGCTTCCCCTCTCGCTCCTCGACCACAACTTGGTCAGGGGCAACTCCCTCGTGGGGATCGCGTCGTTCGAGGAGGCGTCTGAACTGTTCCAAACCGAGAGCGGCGACCTCTTCGCGTTCGTCGCAAGCGAGCGACTCGGGGCGGTTCGAGAGCCCCTTGAGAGGCTGGCCCGGCTCACGGACGCGAACGACGCCGAGATCCGCGAGGCACGGGAGCTACACGCGGGAATGCGGCGAACCATAGAGCCTGAGCGGGAACTCTTCACGCTGCTCGCGGCCTCGCGGACGAGCGGCGTCATCCGCGAAGCAATCGCTGAGGGACGGGTGGCAACGGCTTTGGACGATCCGGGCAACATCTTTCGAGCCCAATTGATGGACATGGGACAGGAAGAACTCAAGGGACTGGACGTCCTGCACTTCGCGCTCGCCTTCCCGCATGTGTTCCTTGGTGCCCGGAACGGATTCGACGTGATCGTCGGTAACCCGCCTTGGGAGAAGCCAATGGTCGAAGAGCACGCATTCTGGGCTCGACATTTCCCAGGGCTGCGAGCTCGAACGCAGCGTAAGGCGGAGGCGCTGAAACGGCAGTATCGATCGGAACGGCCGGACCTTGTCGCGAAGCTCAAGGAGGAGCGGCGGACAACTAATCGACTCCGGGCGCTATTGATCGCGGGTGCATTCCCAGGGATGAGTGCAGGCCATCCCGACCTCTACAAGGCATTCGTATGGCGGTTCTGGGACCTTGTGTCGCCTGACGGCGGGCGGATAGGCGTCGTGTTGCCCCGCTCGGCGCTGGCCGCAAAGGGTGGCGACGAGTTCCGAAAGCGCATCCTCAAGCGAGCCCAAACGGTGGACCTGACGATGCTGGTGAACAACCGAGAGTGGGTGTTCCCGAACGTCCATCCGCAGTACACCATCGGCCTCACCACCATCACCCGTATGAAGGGTGGCGCCGAGTCCGAGCTTCGGTTGAGCGGGCCCTACGCGAACCTGAAGCGGTTCCGGGCCGGTGTCCGGCGGTCGCCGGTGACGTTCCGCGCCCGCGAGGTTGAGGCGTGGAACGACACGGCCTCAATCCCGCTCCTTCCGTCGGACGAATCTGTGGAGGTGTTCGCGCAACTTCGGAAGAACCCTCGCCTCGACCTGAACGATGGCTCCACCTGGAGAGCCAGGCCCGTACAGGGGGACCTCAATTCCACGACCGGCAAGCCACTCATGGATCTGGTGTCGAAACAGTGTCCCGAGGGCTTCTGGCCGGTTTACAAGGGGGCGTCGTTCGACCTATGGACCCCGGACACCGGAACGTACTACGCGTGGGCAGACCCCAAGCGTTTGCTTGACCACCTTCAGGGCAAGCGGATGCGGGCGAACACGCGCTCCGCATTCGCGGAATTCGATCAGGCGTGGCGAGACGACGCCGGGGCTCTCCCATGCCTGCGTCCGCGCATCGCGTTTCGGGATGTAACTCGTGCCACCGACAGCCGTACAATCCGCGCCGCGCTGGTGCCGCCACGGGTCTTCCTGGTCCACAACGCCCCATACTTGCTCTTGCCGCGTGGCGAAGAGAGAGACGCGGCTTACCTTCTCGGCCTAATGAGTTCCCTCCCTCTCGACTGGTATGCGAGACGATTCGTGGAGACGCATCTCACGTTCTTTGTCCTCAACCCCTTCCCGGTCCCGCGCCCCGGCCCGGACAGCCCGCTGCGGGAACGCGTCATCGCATTGGCCGGGAGACTCGCATCCCCGGACGACCGATTCTCCGACTGGGCCGGAAGGCTCGGCGTTGCCTGTGGTCCCCTCGACGCAGACCAGAAGCGGGACCATATCCGGGAGCTAGACGCCGTTGTGGCCCACCTCTACGGCCTCACCGAACCGCAACTCGTCCACATCTTCGAGACGTTCCACGAGGGCTGGGACCACGAGGAGCGGCTGAGGGCCACCTTACACCACTTCCAGACGTGGCAGGGTGATCGATGAGCCACCCAGAGTTCGTCGACAACCTCGACGGCAACACGCTCGAACGGGCGCTCCGGGAGCGCCTCGAACATCTTCTCGGTACGCTGCGTGAACCGCCCTCGGCGTCCATCGCGACGGGATACTTCAATCCGGGGGGCTTCGGTCGACTGGCCGACGTGCTCCGCCGCGCTGAGGGCGTGCGCCTCCTGCTCGGTGCCGAGCCGCTGCCCGCCGCCCGTCTGCCGGAGCGCCGCCTTGGCGATCCACGCGGTGAGCGGTACGAGAAGAGGCTGGCGGACGCGGAACTCGAAGGCGCGGAGCGCAAACTCAGGCGGGACCGCGACCGCCTCCCGTTTTCCGAGCCGAGCCGGGCATCGGTGCGCGAGCTTCTGGACTTCCTCGACTCCGGCAAGATCGAGGTGCGCCGCTACGAGCACCGCTTCCTGCATGGCAAGGCTTTCCTGTTCTCCAACAAGCAGGGGGTCCTGGCCGGATCGTCGAACTTCACGCTGGCCGGGCTCACGTCGAACCTCGAACTCAACCTTGGCCAGTACCAACCCGGCGTTGTCGAGAGGGTAGAGGAGTGGTTCGACCGACTCTGGAACGACGCCAGTCCGTACGATCTCGCCGCCATCTACAAGGAACAGTTCGCCGAGCATCCGCCGTATCTCATCTACCTGCGCGCTCTTTGGGAGCGCTACGGTGGAGAACTCGAAGAGGAGGCCGACGACTCGGGCCGAATCCGGCTCACGCGCTTCCAGACCGACGGCGTGTTCCGGGCCAAGCGGATCCTCGACCAGTACAACGGCGTTCTGGTCGCCGACAGCGTGGGGCTCGGAAAGAGCTTCATCGCCGCCGAGATCTTCACCGAGGTGATCGAGCGCAACCGGCAGCGGGCGCTCCTGATCGCACCGGCCCAGCTACGGGATGGGATGTGGAGGCAATTCAGAAGGCGCTACCAGGTCGGCATCGAGGTCGTATCGTTCGAGCAACTCGCGAGCGACCGCCAGCTTGGTGAGGGGGACGGGAGCGCCTTGGGCTCCAGCATCGGCGAGTACTCGCTCGTCGTGATCGACGAGGCGCACGCCTTCCGGAACCCGGACACGAAGCGGGCGCGCGCGCTCCGGCAACTTCTGCGCGGCGACCCGCCCAGGAAAGTAGTCCTTCTGACCGCGACGCCGGTGAACAACTCGCTCTGGGATCTTTACGACCTCCTCACATACTTCGTCGGCCACGACGCGGTGTTCGCCGACCGAGGCATCCCCTCGCTCAAGGAGCGGTTCCGGCTCGCCGACAAGGAGGACCCGTTCTCGCTCAGCCCGGACACCCTGTTCGACGTCCTCGACGCGACCACGGTGCGGCGAACGCGGCACTTCGTCCAGCGCTTCTACCCGAACGACAACTTCCGACTCAGGGACGGGACCGAGGTCACGATCCGGTTCCCGGACCCGGTGGTCCGCTCGCGAACCTACGATCTGGACGAGGTGCTACCCGGTTTCTTTGACGAGTTCGCGGAGGTTCTGGATTCCGGAGAGGGCGAGCCCAGGCTCACGATGGCCAGATACTGGCCGACCCGCTACCGCCGGGAGGGAGCCCCGGACGCCCGCGAGACAGCGCTGGTGGGGCTCATCCGCTCCGGGCTGCTCAAGCGGTTCGAGTCGTCGGCGCGGGCGTTCGTCCAAACCGTGAGCAGGATGGTCGCTGCGCACGACCATTTCGTGCGGGCGGTCGAGGACGGGGTGATCCCGTCCTCCGATTCGCTGGCCGCGCTTCGCGAGACCGATTCCGACGAGGCGTGGGAGGAGCTCCTCCGCGACGGCGAGCCGGTCGCCGACGACCTCGACACCGCAAGGCTCATTGAAGACGTGAGATCGGACAGGGCGCTTCTCGAACGCCTCCGGGTTCGGGCATCCGCGATAAGGTCGGAGAACGACCCCAAGCTCAAGCTCCTCACCGCGGAACTCGCACGCGTCGCGGCGGAGGCCGAGCGGAAGGGCATCTCGGAGCGCGACATCCGCAACCGCCGCAAGGTGCTCGTGTTCTCCTACTTCGGCGACACCGTTGAATGGGTTGCCGAGCGATTGCAGGAGGTCGTGGCAACGGATCGGCGACTCGCACGCTACCGGGGCCGTATCGCCGTCGTCAGGGGAACCGACTCGTTCGACGGAACCACCCGTAGCGACGCGGTGTTCGGCTTCGCACCCGAGTCCACGGAGGCCCCGCCGTCGCGTTCCGAGGACAGGTATGACATCCTCGTGACGACCGACGTGCTGGCCGAGGGGATGAACCTCCAGCAGTGCGGACGAATCATCAACTACGACCTGCCCTGGAACCCGATGCGGCTCGTGCAGCGGCACGGACGCATCGACCGCATCGGTAGTCCCCACGAGAAGGTGTTCCTCACCTGCGTGTTTCCCGACCGCCAACTCGAAGCCCTTTTGGCTCTCGAAGATCGAATCCGCAGGAAGCTGGCCCAAGCCGCCGCCTCTATCGGAGTCGAACAGCCCCCGATACCCGGCATGGAGCAGACGCAACAGGTCTTCGCGGACGACCGGAAGCAGATTGAGGCGCTCCGAAGAGGCGACTCGTCGCTCTTCGAGCGGGGAGGCGAGGGCGTGCACGCCCACAGCGGCGAAGAGTACCGACAGGAGCTGCGAAAGGGGATCGAGCGCTGGGGCGACCGGATCCGAGACTTGGCGTGGGGGGTCGGCTCGGGATTCGTGGGTGGAGCCCGCACCGGCCACGTCTTCTGCGCCCGTGTCTTCGACCGCGTGTTCATGAGGTTTGTGCCCGTGGAGCCGGACGCGGAGATCGAGCGCGACACCCTGACCTGCCTCGGGATCCTTTCATGCACGGAGCACACCGAGCGCACGCTGACGGAGGGGTTCGCGGAAAGAGCTTTCGCCGCTTGGGAACGCGCCCGCCGCGACATCTACGACGAATGGATGCTTGCCACCGATCCGGCCACACTCCAGCCCGGTATCCGCCCGCTCTTCCGAGCCGCCGCCGACCATGTCCGCATGCACCCGGCCTCCGGGTTGTCCATCGAAGATCGGGACCGCGTTGCCGACGCTCTCGAAGCGCCGTGGGGCATCCGCCAGGAGCGGCGGCTCCGGGAGGTGTTCGCGCCCGACCGGGTCGCCCCCGGAGAATTGACGCGCAGGATCGCCGATGTCGTGAACGAACTCGGGCTACAGCCGTGGAAGCCTCCGGAGCCACTCGATCCGATCGAGGAGGAGGAAGTGAATCTGGTCGTCTGGATGGGGGTTCTGGAAGCGGTTCATTGACTGACAAGCAGCGAAGCCATCATCTTGGCGCTGCCCAATTCTCATGTCTGCTTCCACTCCCAGCCACTTATCGAGACCCAGAGACTCCATGCCTAGAGTCGCGAGCCTGCCGATCGAGCAGCTACAGCTAGACCTCAGAAATTTCCGAACGGTGCGGCAGCCAGACGAAGAGGAAGCCGTGGACGCGATGGTGTCCATCCGACCCGGCTGGTTCTGGGCGCTCATGGAGAGTCTCCTGGACAGCGGCTACCTCCCCATTGAGAGCGTTCTCGTGCTTGAGGGCGTGGGTGCCGACGGAGAATCGACCTTCACGGTCAAGGAAGGGAACCGTCGCGTAGCGGCCCTGAAGATCGCGCACGGTCTCCTGAGTCGTTCGCACCTCGAAGTTCCAGCGAACATCGAGAACAAGCTGGCCGTTGTATCGAGTGGTTGGAGGGCCGAGACCGACGAGGTTCCCTGCATCATCTATCCGGCGTCGGAAAGCAACACCGTGGACCGCATCGTCACGCTCGCCCACGGTAAAGGGCAGAAAGCGGGCCGCAGCAACTGGACCGCAGTCGCACGTGCAAGACACAATCGCGACGTCAGCGGCGCGAACGAACCGGCGCTCGATCTCCTCGAAGCCTACCTGAAGGACGGTAAGAACCGAACACCCCTGCAGGCCCAGCAGTGGGCGGGAGACTATCCACTAACTGTGCTCGCGGAAGCAATGAATCGGGTCGCCGGACGCTTGGAAACGGATTCCGCACGGGACCTCGCGAGCCAGTACCCAGCGATCTCCCATAGAGACGCGGTTGAAGCCATCACGCGAGATATTGGGTTAGGACTGCTGACCTTCAAGGACATCCGCCAGCCGGAGGCGGATTTCGCGGCGCGCTACGGCATTCCGCAGGCCCCTGACGGGGATGCTTCCGAGGGTACGTCCAGGAAGTCAAAGGAACAGGAAGGACAGAAAGGAGGAGCCAGCAAGAAGGAGACCAAGCGGGGGGCCAAGACCGGGAGTACGAAACCGGAAGCCTCAAGCTTGCGGGACCCTAAGGCTGTGAAGGCTATGGTCAACGGTTTCAAGCCTCGGGGATCGGATCGCGAGAAAGTGGTCCTTCTACGAAACGAGATGCGCTCGTTGGTCCTCAAGAATAACCCCCTGGCTTTCTGCTTCCTTCTCCGTAGCATGTTCGAGATTTCCGCGAAGGCGTACTGCGGGGACCACGGTGCCGAGGGTGGGCTCTCCACCAAGAAAAACGGCAAGGATCGACCTCTAGTGGCTATCCTCCGCGACATCACGAAGCACTTGACGAAGAACAAGGCCGACAAGGAACGCACCAAGCAGCTACACGGAGCAATGACCGAACTGGCACGACCGGAGGGCCTTTTGTCGGTAACCTCCATGAACCAACTGGTTCACAACCCGAAGTTCTCGGTGACCACGGGGGACGTCTGTCAGCTGTTCGGTAACATATTTCCACTCTTGGAAGCGATGAATGAATGAGCCTGGGCAACCCCCCTCTGGCGGAATGCGCTGGGGTCAAGATGGTAAGGGGATCTGATCGCACGCTAAGTGACACCCCTCCGGTACGCCCGGAGACGAGATTCAACCGGGATGCGTGGACGACGAAAACGGACGCCTCTCGCTCGTTCTTCAAGCGCGGGTCGCGGCGGATCACGGTCAAGGCCATCAACCACCTTGGCGACGAGGCCATGAGAGTTCTCGGGTTGCTGCAGGCGCTCTACACCCAGAGCCGCGCGTACGGTTGGATACTCGACCACCACTCGAACGGTGTGACGATTCGCAGTGGCAACTCGCTCAGATGGTCTCGATGCTTCAGAATCGTTGCCCAGTCCCGCGTACAGAACACGTCACAGCGGTACACTACGGCGTCACAAACGAGGACTCGGTCAGCCATGTCCGGCAGGACATCAAGGATCCCCGACCCGAGCAGACGAACGCGGGTGTCTTCTGCTTCCACGAAGCTTGGAAGGTCGTCGTTCTCGTGGATGATGCCCAGCCAATACTGCCATAGGTCTTCGAACCAAGGGTCCAGCCGATGGCGTCTCCTCCCATCGCGCGTCGCTGCGATCTCCCGGTAACGGAACCTGTCAACGGTTGAGAGACACATTGCGGAATCAGTTTAGTGATCCGTCC